>CAZYEY010000030.1:0-9607 GCA_964646585.1 uncultured Thiobacillus sp.
CCCAGGGCCGTGAACTATGGCAGGCGTGCCGAGTTCGGCAAGCGAACCGTGCACGACGGGGTGTCCGGCCAGCGCGACGATGGCATGGAAAGCCTGCCAAAATCTGCCGATGCCGACGCCCGCCGCTTCGGGGTGCAGGTGATGGAGGTGCGCATCAAGAGGGTGGACCTGCCCAGCGAAGCGAGCGAGTCCGTCTACCGGCGCATGGACGCGGAGCGCAAGCGGGTGGCCAACGAACTGCGTTCCACCGGCGCCGCCGAGGCCGAGAAGATCCGCGCCGATGCCGACAAGCAGCGGGAGATCATCGTCGCCGAGGCCTACCGGGACGCCCAGCGCATCAAGGGCGAGGGCGATGGCAAGGCTTCTGCCATCTATGCCGAGGCCTATGGCCGCAACCCGGAGTTCTACGCGTTCTACCGCAGCATGGAGTCCTACCGGAACAGCTTCCGCAATAAGACCGACCTGATGGTCGTGCAGCCCAATTCCGAGTTCTTCCGCTACATGAAGTCCTCGAAGGGCGGCGGCAAGTAACCACCTGATCGGCTGTCCATGAGTCTGGGGGATATCTTCGTGCCCGCCCTGGCCCTGATGCTGGTCATGGAAGGGGTGCTCCCCTTCCTGGCGCCGGCCGCCTGGCGCGAGGCCTTCGTGCGCATGACCCGGTTCAGCGACGGCCAGTTGCGTTTCATGGGCCTCGCCTCCATGCTGGCTGGCCTGCTTCTGCTATTGATCACCCAACCATGACCCCCGCCTGGCTCCTCCCCGAATATGTCGAAGACATCCTGCCCCGGTATGCCCGGGCAGGGGAGTTGCTGCGCCGGCGTCTGCTGGATCTGTTCGACGCCCATGGCTATGACCTGGTGGCGCCGCCCCTGGTGGAATATCTGGAATCCCTGCTCACCGGCGCCGCCCGGGACCTGGACCTGAAGACCTTCAAGGTGGTGGACGGTCTCTCTGGCCGCATGATGGGCGTGCGTGCCGACATGACGCCCCAGGCCGCCCGCATCGACGCCCACCTCATCAACCACCAGGGCCCCACCCGGCTCTGCTACGCCGGCCCGGTGCTGCGCACCAGGCCCGCCGGTCTCGGCAGCCGGGAACCCTTTCAGATCGGGGCTGAACTCTTTGGCCACGCCGGCATCGAGGCAGACCTGGAAATCCAGGGCCTGCTGCTGGCCGCCCTGAATGTAGCCGGCGTCCCGGCGCCGCGCCTGAGCCTGGGTCACGCCGGCCTGTTCCGCGCCCTGGCCGCAGGCGCCGGGCTGGATTCCGACCAGTCCGCCGCCCTGTTCGCCGCCCTGCGCGACAAGGACGTGCCGGAAGTGGAAGTCCTGACCGCCAATCTCGGCGCCCCCTGGCAGGAGGCTTTTCGTGCCCTGCCCAATCTCTATGGCGGCCCGGAGGCCCTGGCGCGCGCCCGGGACGTCCTGCCCGACCTGCCCGCCATCCGCCAGGCCCTGGACGACCTGGCTCGCCTGCTGGCGGCGGGGGAGGGTGCCGATCTGGCAGTGGACCTGGCCGACTTGCGCGGCGACGGCTACCACAACGGCGTCATGTTCGCCGCCTACGCCGGCGGCCAGTCCCGGGCCGTGGCCCTGGGTGGGCGTTACGACGGGGCCGGCGCCGTGTTCGGCCGGGCCCGTGCCGCCACCGGCTTCTCCCTGGATCTGCGCCAGATCCTGGACTGTCTGCCGGAGCCGGCGGCCCGGGGCGGCATCCTCGCGCCCGCCTCGGACGCAGCCGGCCTGGCCGTGAAAGTGGCCGAGCTGCGCGCCGCCGGCGAGCGGGTGGTGGCGTCTCTTCCCGGCCATGACGGCCACGCGGCGGAGCTGGGCTGCGACCGGGAACTGGTGCGGCAGGGCCAGAACTGGGTGGTGCAACCACGCTGAATTCTTCGTCCGGGCCCCGGCCCGGGCTTTTCGACAAGGGAAATAGCATGAGCAAGAACGTCGTCGTGATCGGCACCCAGTGGGGTGACGAAGGCAAGGGCAAGATCGTCGATTGGCTGACTGACCGCGCCCAGGGCGTGGTGCGCTTCCAGGGCGGCCACAACGCCGGGCATACCCTGGTGGTACAGGGCAAAAAGACCGTTCTCCACCTCATCCCCTCCGGCATCCTGCGCGACGACGTCCACTGCTACATCGGCAACGGCGTGGTCTGCTCCCCCGAGGCCCTCATCGAGGAAGTGGAGATGCTGGAAAGAAACGGCATCGACGTGCAGAGCCGGCTGACCGTGTCCGAAGCCTGTCCCCTCATCCTGCCCCACCACGTGGCCCTGGACCATGCCCGGGAAGCCGCCAAGGGCGCCGGCAAGATCGGCACCACCGGGCGTGGCATCGGCCCGGCCTACGAGGACAAGGTGGCGCGCCGAGCCATCCGTATGCAGGACCTGCTGCACCGGGAACGCTTCGCCGCCAAGCTGGGCGAGGTGCTGGACTACCACAACTACGTGCTCAAACATTACTTCAAGTGGGAGACCGTGGACTTCCACAAGACCCTGGACCAGGCCATGGAACTGGCCGAGAAGATCAAGCCTATGATCGGCGACGTGCCCCGGGCCCTGTTCGATGCCAACAAGCGGGGCGAGAACCTGCTGTTCGAGGGCGCCCAGGGCACCCTGCTGGACATCGACCACGGCACCTATCCTTTCGTCACCTCTTCCAACTGCACCGCCGGCGGCGCCTCCACCGGCTCCGGCATGGGGCCCTCCTCCATGCATTACATCCTGGGTATCACCAAGGCCTACACCACCCGCGTCGGTTCCGGCCCCTTCCCCACGGAGCTGTTCGACGACAACGGCAAGTGGCTGGCGGAGAAGGGCCACGAGGTGGGCGCCACCACCGGCCGCGCCCGCCGCTGCGGCTGGTTCGACGCCGCCGCGCTCAAGCGCGCCATCCAGATCAACGGGCTCACGGGCATGTGCATCACCAAGCTGGACGTGCTGGACGGCATGGACACCATCCGCATCTGCACCGGCTACAAGCTGGGCGGCGAGGTCTGCGACATCCTGCCCGTGGGCTCCGAGATGCTGGCCGACTGCGAACCCATCTACGAGGAGCATCCCGGCTGGAAGGACAGCACCGTGGGCGTGAAGACCTTCGAGCAGCTGCCCGCCAACGCCCAGTCCTACCTCAAGCGCATGGAGGAACTCTGCGGCGTGCCTGCCGACATCATCTCCACCGGCCCGGACCGGGAGGAGACCATCGTGCGGCGGCATCCCTTCGAGTGAGCGGCTAGCCCCGGATACCAGGGCGCGACATCGACCAGGCCGGATCAGCGATGCGGATTCCGACCCCGGCACGCGCTCTGTTGCTTTGCGGGCTGGCGCTCCTCGCCGCCTGCACCCAGCCCGTCAACAGCCCCTATCCTGCCGCCGAGGCGGGCAAGACCATCCTCTATTCCGCCTTCGAGCAACGGCCCAAGCACCTGGACCCGGCCCGTTCCTACAGCGAGAACGAGTACGTCTACCTGGGCAACATCTACGAGCCGCCGCTGCAATACCACTACCTGAAGCGGCCCTACACCCTGGAACCCCAGACCGCTGCGGCCATGCCCACCGTGCGCTACTACGACGCCGCCGGCAAGCCGCTGCCGGCGGACGCGGAACCGGCGAAGATCACGGTCTCCGAGTATGAGATCCGCATCCGGCCCGGCATCCGCTATCAGCCCCATCCCTGCTTCGCCAGGGATGGGGCCGGTAAGCCCCGCTACATCCCCATCGATCCGGAGGAACTGGCGCGCATCGATACCTTCCTGGACTTCACCGAGAAGGGCAGCCGGGAGCTGACGGCGGACGACTACGTCTACCAGATCCGCCGCCTGGCCCACCCCCGGGTCCAGTCCCCCATCCTGGGCCTCATGGCGGACTACATCGTGGGACTCAAGGATCTGGCCAAGGCCCTGGCAAAGGCCGCCAAGGGTCAGTCGAAGGAAGCCTATCTCGATCTCAACGCTTTCGAGTTCAAGGGGGCCTACGCGGTGGACCGCTACACCTACCGGGTGCGCATCCAAGGCAAATATCCCCAGTTCGTCTATTGGCTGGCCATGCCCTTCTTCGCGCCGGTGCCGGAGGAGGCGGAGCGCTTCTACCGCCAGCCCGGCATGGCGGAGAAGAACTTCACACTGGACTGGCAGCCGGTGGGCACCGGGGCCTACTACCTGGCGGAGAACGACCCCAACCGGGTCATGCGTCTGGAGCGCAATCCCCATTACCACGACGATTTCTATCCCGCCGAAGGCGCGCCCGGCGACCGGGAGGCGGGCCTGCTGGCCGACGCGGGCAAGCGTCTGCCCATGGTGGACACGGTGATCTACTCCCTGGAAAAGGAGGATGTTCCCTACTGGAACAAATTCCTCCAGGGCTATTACGACGCCTCCGGCATCAGCTCCGACAGTTTCGACCAAGCCATCCGCATGAATGCCGATGGGGAGCCGGACCTGACGCCGGCCATGCGCGAACGGGGCATCCAGCTTTCCACCGCTGCCCGGCCCAGCCTGAGCTACATGGGCTTCAACATGCTGGATCCGGTGGTGGGCGGCCTCTCGGAGCGGGCCCGCAAGCTGCGCCAGGCCTTGTCCATCGCCATCGACTACGACGAGTTCATCTCCATCTTCCTCAATGGCCGGGGCGTGGTGGGGCAGGGACCCATTCCGCCGGGAATCTATGGCCACCGGGAAGGGGATGCGGGCATCAACCCCGTGGTGTTCCAGTGGCGGGAGGGCAAGGCGCGGCGACGCGGCCTGGAGGAAGCGAAGAAACTCCTGGCCGAGGCCGGCTACCCCAACGGCCGCGACGCCAGGACCGGACAGCCCCTGACCCTGTATTTCGATACCGCCGCCAGCGGGCCGGAAGCAAAATCCCGCATGGACTGGTTCCGCAAGCAGTTCGCCAGGTTGGACATCCAGCTGGTCATCCGCGCCACCGATTACAACCGCTTCCAGGACAAGATGAGCAAGGGCAGCGCCCAGATCTTCGAATGGGGCTGGAACGCCGACTATCCGGACCCGGAGAACTTCCTGTTCCTGCTCTATGGCCCCAACAGGAAGGTGGGGACGGGGGGGGAAAACGCGGCCAACTACCAGAATCCCGAGTTCGACCGCCTGTTCGAAAAGATGAAGGACATGGACAACGGCCCGGCGCGCCAGGCGGTCATCGACGCCATGGTGCGGATCGCCCGGGAGGACGCCCCCTGGATCTTTGCCTTCCATCCCAAGAGCTTCGGCCTGCGCCATGGCTGGGTGAAGAATGCCAAGCCCAATCTCATGACCCACAACCTGCTCAAGTACCGGCGTCTGGACCCCGCCGCCCGGGCCGCCTACCAGGCCAAATGGAACCGGCCGGCGCTGTGGCCGGCGGCGGTGACGATCCTGGCGCTGGCGGCCCTGGTCTGGCCTGCGGTGAGTGCCTATCGGCGGCGGCAGAAGGCGACCGCGCATGCTTAACTACATCGTTCGCCGCCTGCTGTATGCCATCCCCATCCTCCTGGGGGTGAACCTCCTCACCTTCGCCCTGTTCTTCATGGTCAACACCCCGGACGACATGGCCCGCATCCACCTGGGGGCCAAGCACGTCACCCCGGAAGTCATCGCCCGCTGGAAGACCGAGCATGGCTACGACAAGCCCCTGTTCTACAACGAGGGCGCCCAGGGGATCGGGAAGCTGGGCGATACCCTGTTCGTGGAGAAGTCTCTCAAGCTGTTCATCCTGGATTTCGGCGCCGCCGACGATGGCCGGGACATCGCCCGGGAGATCAAGACGCGCATGTGGCCTTCTCTCGCCATCGCCCTGCCCACTTTCCTGGTGGGGCTGCTGGCCTACATCAGCTTCGCCCTGCTGCTGGTGTTCTTCCGGGGCACGAAACTGGACACTGCCGGAGTGGTGCTGTGCGTGGCCCTCATGTCCATCTCCGGCCTGTTCTACGTCATCGCCGGCCAGTACCTCATGGGCAAGCTCTGGCACTGGTTCCCCATCTCCGGCTACCAGCCCGGCCTGGATGCCTGGAAGTTCCTGCTCATGCCGGTGCTGGTGAGCCTGGTGGCGGGCATCGGCGACTCGGCCCGTTTCTACCGCGCCCTGTTCATCGAGGAAATCGGCAAGGACTACGTGCGCACCGCCCGGGCCAAGGGGCTGCCGGAACTGCGGGTGCTGTTCCGGCACGTGCTGGGCAACGCCATGATCCCCATCCTCACCGGCGTGGTGGTGGTGATCCCCCGTCTGTTCCTGGGCAGCCTGATCATCGAGTCCTTTTTCGGCATCCCCGGCCTGGGCAGCTACACCATCGACGCCATCCAAGCCCAGGACTTCGCCATCGTCCGCTCCATGGTGTTCCTGGGCTCGCTGCTGTACATCATCGGTCTGGTGCTGACCGACATCTCCTACACGCTGGTGGACCCCCGGGTGAGGCTGGAATGAGCTTCAAGCCTGTCCTGCTCTGGTCCGACGCCCTCATCCTGGTGCTCCTGGCGCTGGTGGTGGCGGGCATCTGGTTGGCCCGCCACAACGAGACTTTCCGGGGGCCCTGGCGCCAGGTCTGGGCCCATCCGGTGGGGGCCTCCACCGCCCTGATCCTGGCCCTCTACGCGGGCATCGGCCTGCTGGATTCCCTCCATTACGTGGAGCGCCTGCCAGATACTCCGGGCCAGTCGGCCAGCTACAGCGGCGAGGTGAAATCCGCCCTGGACAGGTTGCTGACGCCCTTGCGAGAGAAAGTGGAGAAGACCTACTCCGCGCCCTTCGCCACCCACCTCTATGCGAAGGAGACCATGACCGGGCCGAACGGCAAGGAGGTGCGCGACTTTCCCCGGCTGAAGCATGGCGGGGCCCATCTGGCCGATCCGGATAAGGATTTCTGGCCGGATGTCTTGAAGCGCGGGGGCTTGGGCCTGCTGATGGGCCTGATGGCCTGGCTGGCCCTGCATGCAATCTTCTTGGGCCGCGGGGGGCGAAGGGCGGTGTCCATGACCCTCCTGGGCATCCTGGCCACTGCCGGCCTGCTCGCCGCCCTGGCGCCCCACTACCACGTGCTGGGCACCGACAAGGTGGGCCAGGACGTGCTCTATCTCTCCCTGAAATCCGTGCGCACCGGCCTGCTCATCGGCTCCCTCACCACCCTGGTCATGCTGCCTCTGGCCATTGGCCTGGGCATCGCCGCCGGCTACTTCGGCGGCAGGGTGGATGACCTGATCCAGTACCTTTACACGACCCTCAACTCCATTCCCGGCGTGCTGCTCATCGCCGCCTCGGTGCTGGTGGTGCAGGTGCAGATCGAGGCCCATCCGGAGCTGTTCGACACCGCCGCCGCCCGCTCCGACGTGCGTCTGCTGGCCCTGTGCGCCATCCTGGGGGCCACGGGCTGGACCGGCCTGGCCCGGCTGTTGCGGGCCGAGGCCCTGAAGCTGCGGGAGCTGGAATTCGTCCAGGCGGCCCGGGCCTTTGGCGTGACCCGTGGCCGCATCCTGTTGCGCCATCTGCTGCCCAACGTCATGCACATCGTCCTCATCACCGTGGTCATCGACTTCTCCGGCCTGGTGCTGGCGGAGGCGGTGCTGTCCTACGTGGGCGTGGGGGTAGACCCGGCCATGATCAGCTTCGGCAACATGATCAACGGCGCCCGCCTGGAACTGGCCCGGGAGCCGGTGGTGTGGTGGCAGTTGGCCGCCGCCTTCCTGTTCATGTTCGCCCTGGTGCTGGCGGCCAACCTGTTTGCCGATCGGGTGCGGGATGCCCTGGATCCGAGAGTGAAGGTGCGGGCATGACGGGACTCCGCGTCACGAACCTGAGGGTGGAGATCGCCGGCGCCGGCGGCTGCCGCTTCGTGCCGGTGGACGGCGTGGACTTCTCCGTGGATGCCGGCCAGTGCGTGGCCCTGCTGGGGGAATCCGGCTGCGGCAAGTCCATGACTGCCCTGGCCCTGATGCGCCTGTTGCCCGAGGGCGGGCGGGTGGCGGCGGGGGATGTGAGGCTGCATGGAGAGGATCTTTTCGCCCTGCCTGAGGCGGCCATGGGCAGGGTGCGTGGCGGCCGTCTGGCCATGATCTTCCAGGAGCCCCAGACCAGCCTGAATCCGGTCATGACCGTGGCTGGGCAGATCCAGGAGGCCCTGGCCGTCCATCGCGGCCTGGCCGGAGACGCCGCCCGAACCGAGGCGGGTTGCTTGCTGGAGGCGGTGGGCCTGGGTCCGGACAAGCTGGACGCCTATCCCTTCCAGCTCTCCGGCGGCCAGCGCCAGCGGGCCCTCATCGCCATGATGCTGGCCGGCGAGCCGGAGGTGCTCATTGCCGATGAGCCCACCACCGCCCTGGACGTGACCATCCAGGCCCAGATCCTGGAACTCCTTCGGAAGCTGCGGGCGGAACGGGGCATGAGCCTGTTGCTCATCACCCACGATCTGGACGTGGCCAGGGACATGACCCGGCAACCCGGCGACCGGGTGGCGGTCATGTACGCGGGCCAGATCGTCGAATGGGCGCCCAGCGCCGGGCTCCGGACGGCTGCCCGCCATCCCTACACGCGAAAGCTCTTCGCCGTGCTGCCCCGCCTGGATCGGCGCGGCGAGCGCCTGGACAGCCTGCCCGGCCGGGTGCCGGCGGTGGATGCGGCTTTCGTCGGCTGCCGCTTCGCCGAGCGCTGCCCGCTGGCCTTCGAGCGTTGCCGGCAGGAAACCCCGGGCTTCCACGAAGTGACTCCCGGCCATTTCGCCCGCTGCCATCTGGCTGAAGCTGCATCTTCCCACACCGATCCGGGCAGAGCCGGAAAGGAAAGTGCCGCCGCGGTGCCCGCTCCTGCTCCGGCATCCACCGGCCTGCCCCGCCAGAATCGTGGGCTGCCGTCTGCCGGGGCGGTCCTGGAAGTGCGCGACCTCGCCGTCCACTTCCCCATCCGCAAGGGCCTGCTGAAGCGCACCGTGGGTCACGTGAAAGCGGTGGACGGCGTCAGCCTGTCGCTGGCCCCGGGGGAGACCCTGGCCCTGGTGGGCGAATCCGGCTGCGGCAAGACCACCCTGGCCCGGGCAGTACTGCGCCTCATCGAACCCACGGCGGGGGAAGTCCGGCTGCTGGGCGAGCCCCTGGCGGGCCTGGCCGGCGAGGCCCTGCGCCGCAAGCGGGGAGAGATGCAGATCGTCTTCCAGGACCCGTTCTCCTCCCTCAACCCGCGCATGCGGGTAGGGGCCATCCTGGAGGAGGGCATGGCGGCCCTGCTGCCGGAACTGGACCGGGCCGGCCGGGCAAGACGGGCGGCGGAACTGCTGGACCAGGTGGGCCTGCCGGCGGACGCGGCGGGCCGTTATCCCCACGAGTTCTCCGGTGGCCAGCGCCAGCGCATCGCCATCGCCCGGGCCCTGGCGGTGAATCCCAGGCTGTTGATCCTGGACGAGCCCACCAGCGCCCTGGACGTGTCGGTCCAGGCCCAGATCCTCAACCTGCTCGCCGACCTTCGCCGGGAACACGGCCTGGCCTACCTGTTCACCACCCACAACCTGTCGGTGGTGGGCTATCTGGCGGATCGGGTGGCGGTAATGCGTGGCGGTAGGATCGTCGAGAGCGGACCGGCGGAACGGATCCTTATCCGGCCGGAAAACGACTACACGAAATTGCTGCTGGCTTCGGC
>CAZYEY010000031.1:0-7467 GCA_964646585.1 uncultured Thiobacillus sp.
CCCCTACGACGTACTCAATACCGAAGAGGCGCGGGCGCTGGCCGAAGGCCGGCCCTGGAGTTTCCTGCACATTTCCAAGCCGGAGATCGATCTGCCGCCTGGCACCGATCCCTACGCCCCCATGGTCTACGCCAAGGCCGCCGAGAACCTGAAGAAGATGCTGGACGCCGGCGTGCTCAGGCAGGACGACCAGCCTTGCTACTACGCCTACCGGCTGATCATGGGCGAGCACGTCCAGGTGGGCCTGGTGGCCGCCGCCAGCGTCGCCGACTACGACACCAACCGCATCCGCAAGCACGAGTTCACCCGGCCCGACAAGGAAGACGACCGGGTGCGCCAGGTGGATGCCCTCAACGCCCAGACCGGCCCGGTGCTGCTGGCCTATCCCCACCAGCCCGAGGTGGACAGCATCCTGGCCGCCGCCACCCAACAGGCTCCGGATGCGGATGGCGTTGCCGAATCGGGCGTGCGCCACACCCTGTGGGTGATTCGGGATGGCTCCACCATCGACCGTCTCACCGAACTGTTCGATGCCATGCCTGCCCTCTACATTGCCGACGGCCACCACCGTTCCGCCGCCGCTTCCCGGGTGTGCGCCGCCCGCAAGGCCGCGAACCCCGGCCACAGCGGCAACGAGGCCTACAACTACTTCCTTTCGGTGATCTTTCCCCACCACCAGATGCGCATCATGGATTACAACCGGGTCATCAAGGATCTCAACGGCCTGACCGAGCCCGAGTTCATGGCCAGGGTGGCGGAAAACTTCATGATCGAGATGGAGAACGCGGCGGTGAAGCCGGCCCGGGCTGGCGAGTTCGGCCTCTACCTCAACGGCCGCTGGACTCGGCTTACCATCCGCGCCGACCTCATCCCCCACCAGGACCCGGTGGCCCGCCTGGACGTGAGCCTGCTCCAGGACAACCTCATCGCCCCCGTCCTGGGCATCACCGACCCGCGCCGGGACAAGCGCATCGATTTCGTCGGCGGCATCCGCGGCTTGAGCGAGCTGGAGAAGCGGGTGGACTCCGGCGAGATGGCCCTGGCCTTCTCCCTGCATGCCACCAGCATGGAAGACCTCATGGCCGTGGCCGACGCGGGCGAGGTCATGCCGCCCAAATCCACCTGGTTCGAGCCCAAGCTGGCCGACGGCATGGCGTCGCATATTCTCAAATGAAAACATGCGGTTACAGCGTCATCCAGTCGCGAGTTCCAATTCAACGTGACTAAAACGTGACTCATTGGGTACTGCATCCAATACTGCTACGGCGTTCCTCACTCGCTCTGGTGCCAAGTGAGCATATCGCTCAGTCATCGCGACTGAGGAATGCCCAAGTAGATCACGCACCTCGGACAACGGCACGCCAGCCGATACCAACCAGGCTGCGCATGTATGACGCAAGTCATGGAACCGGAAGTTCTCGATTCCTGCCTTCTCGCAAGCGGCGAGAAAGCCCTTGCGTGCGTCATTGATGCGTTTCCCGTTCTGCTTGCAGAACACCCATGGTGAGTCGGGGCAATGAGTCGCTCGGTATCGTGCCTGAGCTATGATTGCCTCGCGTGCCGTTCTGTTCATCGGCACGCTTCTCCGCTTTCCGCTTTTGGTGTGATGCGCTTCCAAGTGGATCAAACCAGCATGAAGGTCGACCCGCTTCCACTCCAAGCCAAGCATTTCTTCCCGTCTCATGCCCGTGTTGAGAGCAAGTGTGAACAGGTCCGCCAGGTATGCTGAGCGTGATTCTTTTGCTGCCGCCAGCAGTCGGACGGATTCATCACGGGTGATCCACCTTACCCTCGCCTCGGGCTCTTTGAGCATTCGGCCGGTGACTGGGTTGGGTAACCCCCATTCCAGCTTGTTGCGGACATGGTTGATCGCTGCTGACAGCACTTCAAGCTCGCGATTGATCGAGCTATTCGCCAGCCCATCCTCCCGGCGTCGGTAGATATGGGCGGCGATATCCGCAGCTCTCAGTTCTTCCATGGCCCGACCAGCAAAGGACGTGCGCAACTCCTTGACGAAACAACGAATGGACTCAGCACTGCGTCGATTTACTGCCTCGCGCATGTACTCCACCATCACGTCCTCAAAGCTACGCGATGGCTCCCGATTCCAATGTTTGACCTCGTGGGCCTCCAGTTTCCACTTGGCTAACAGCGCTTCCGCTTCTCTGCGGCCTGCGGTTGATTTACGGATGCCAGTAGAGCATCTAACTCTCTGGCCGCTTGCGTCGGTGTACGACGCCCAGTAGTACGGAGAGTCAGAACGTTCGAAGATCCCGTCCTGGTCTCGTTTGCGTTTTGGCATGTGCCCTCCTTCAGCACACCCTGCCCCGCGCTTAAATTATGCGCGGATTGCGTGTGACGTTCTACCCATTCGCGGACGGCATTCGCCGGCAGCATGATGCGGCGACCAACCGATACGGTCGGCAATTCCCCGCGTTCCACCATGCGGCGAACTGTTCTTGTGGAGACTTCCCCAAGCTGGTGCGCGGCTTCCTCCAGACTCCAGAGCAGCACTGTCATTGCCGTTCCAGACGTTGAAGTGATATCCGTGCCATAGGGACTGAATTCAGGGGCTCCCTCTGTATTTCAGTTGGGCCATTCGTTTTTTTCATGATGTGCACCTGCCTGTCTGGATACTTCGTTGCAAAGTATAAACAAATGCAATGGTATACATAAAGCGTTAATTCGTGGTGCGCCTGGCTTTTCCGTGGCCGTATTGACACACCGTGAACGGCCTAGATGTACTTCTTGTAATACTTGATTTGAAGCCTGGCCAGGGCAGCACAGGCAAGTATCGTTGGAACAAGGATCAACAACGGATCCACATCGCCAGGCCACCACAGGTAGGCGGCCGACACCACGGTTGCCATGGTCACCTGGAAGTATTTCGCGCGGTGATAGACCGTCGACGACTCGCGCCCTGCGCCGAATTTGCGCCGAGCGCGTTCGATAGCGCCATCCACGAATGCGAGCAGGTACATGAAGCCGATCCAGGGCAGGTAGGAAACCATGATCGCGGCTCGGATCGAAATCACCTGAGAGCCTGTGAGCGTTCGACTGATGGCGAAATCCATCGAGCGGACCCCACGCTGTACGGCCTGGTCGGTCATGCCCAACCGGGATGAGTCTTCCTCGATGTGTCTCAACAGCCCAGGTTTTCGATAGAACCATTCCGTAATGAAGGCTGCCCAGGCGAGCGCACGCTCATGGGTCGACCCCATGAAATCGGGAGCGTCTTTAGCCCTGGCCAGTTCACGGTCGATGATCTCGGCAGGGGCTTCGAGCCGATCCTTGGCGTCCGCCAACACCCACACATCGATGGCCATACGGCCAACCAGGACCACGAAGAAACTGATCGACAAGAAGGCGGCGATCTTGAAGGGGGCCGTGATGGCCTTGGTAACCCCGATATCGATGGCCGCACCATCTCCGGCCATTACCAGCCGCTCCCTTTTCCTGGGACGGTTAACTCCCCTTGCGAGGCCGTGCCATGCGCGGTCGATAGGGCGCGCATCTGATGGGCCATGTCTTCGATATCAGTGGGCACGTCCACCTCGTCCAGGGTATCCGCCAAGGGGATGCGGATTTTCCAGAGCTGGCCGCCGTCGATCAGGGCGAAGGCCTGGCCCTTGGGCAACTGCACCAGGTCGGCCGGCGTCAACATGGGTAGACGCTCGATGGTGATGCGGTCTTCGTTGCGGCTCTGGAATTCAGCGAAGTCGGTCGGGTCGTTGGAGTCGCTGGCCATGGACGCCACCTGGATGCTGGGTACCTCGACCTCGGGCAATTTCTCGGTCAGGATTTCGGCGGTTTCAGTGTTCTCAACCCGCAGCATGATGCGGGTATTGAAATTGCCGCCGATCTGCATGGCCTTGGCGGCATCGCCCACCTTGGCCTCCACGTCATGCCAAGTCTGGGTGTAGGCGGTGACTTGGTAACCGGCGCCGCCGGCTTTGTTGACCATGGGTACGAACGAGTCGCCGACCAATTCGTTGAATTCGTCGACATGTAGCGCCAGCTTGCGCTTGCCTGGGGATAGCTGACCGGCGCCGACGCCGAACTTGTAGATCTGGCCAGCGACGCTGGTCAGGTCGGCGAACATGGCCGTGCCGATCGCGCCAGCGACCTCGTGATCCGAGAGCGAATCAAGACCGATATAGACCACGGCCCCCTGGTTGATGACGCCCATCCAGTCGATGATCGGCCGTGGATCGCTGAGATTCGCATAGTCGGGCGATATCAGGTCGGCGATCTTGCCCGTGGTCAGCTTCTCCAGCAGGGGATAAAGGCTCGATACCAGCTTCTCGAAGTAGGTCCGGTCGTTGCTCAGGATTGACCGAAGGGCATCGGCCACGGGATCGCGCAGTTCGTTGTCGCGGATGAACCCCATGATCGCCATCGTCCGCAGAGATCGCCCGCTTTTCTTCGAGGCCTCGTTGAGCAGCTTTGCCTGAGCGGATTCCAGTTCCGTGACCTCGGCCTGCCAGCCTGGCCGGACTCGGTCCAGCCACCAGGTGAAATAGCGCACCGCCAGAGACTCGGTGTCCACCGCATAGGCATAGATGCTCTGGAAATCAGGTCGCTCGCCCAGGGTGGTCATGGCCTTGGCCAAGACGTTGACGAAACGCCAGACGAACTCCTTGAAGGCGGCCGAGTTACCTTCCGAGGGTAGGGGCTCGGCCGTGCGGGTGGCCACCTCGGTGATGCGTGAGAACGCCCCGATCGGGTTGTAGCGCGCCGAGAGGTGTGGAAAGCCGAGATGGAAGACATGGAACGTCCGTCCGGCCCGGCGGGCCTCGACATACATCCTGATGAGCAGTTCGGCGTCGCCCTTGGGGTCGAAAGCGATCACCACGTCACCGCGACGGATGTCCTGGGTGATCAGGAGTTCCGCGAGCCGGGTCTTACCCACCCGCGTCGTTCCCAATACCAGGGTGTGCCCGACCCGACCGGACAGCGGCATGACGACGGCTTCCTCGTTCGGCTCCACCCCATGCAGGGCAGGGTTGCCGCCGATATCCGGCAATGGCGCCCATCTATTCCACCAGGCCTCCCGACGCATCAATGCGCGCAGCCTTTGGATGTTGGGGTTGGGATGATGCTCGTACTTCCGCTCGAAGCGCCGTAGGGTCCGGTACAGCCAGGAGGGCTCGACGTAGCGCCGGTTCCTCGGCTGCATCGCATCGTTCAGCCGGCGCGTGTGGAGCGCCGTCCAGCGAAACCCCATGCCCAGGAACAGCACTTCATTGCTCCAGGGGATATCGTCCGGCTTCAGGGCATACCGCTTCAGTAGGCGTAGGTTGCCCTGGTAGCGAATCATCTCCCAGGCTTGGCGAGCCCGCCAGGCCGATCCCGCCAACAAGGCGAGGGACATGCCCCAGGTCAGTTCCGGCCCCACCGGAATCCAAGGCGGGGCGGCGGCCATGACGGCGGACCCGATGAACAAGCTTCCGGCTGAAATCAGTTCGACGGGGGGGCGCAGGCGGTTCTCGATCGGATAGCTCACGGCTTTTCCGGTTTGTCCGCGCCGACATGCTGGCTCCAGTAGCGCAGGCGCTCGTTGGCCGGCGGTACTGGATTGACGAAATGCTCCGGATTGCGCACCAGAAAACCGTTCAGCAAGCTGCCACCGCTATCACCGCGCCGGATCACCTGGAAACGATGGATGTTGCGACCGCGCGCGGCGGGCTGGTGCCATCCGGCCAGGGTAAAGGCCATCTGGATACCCATGCCGAGCTTGCTGGGTTCGACTACGCCATCGACACCAGTGGCCTGATCGCCGTAGGCCTCGGCGAAGGCACGGAAGACCGCGGGCGAGACCAGCAGCATCATGGTCTCTTCCTGCTCCCTGAGATTCACCCTGACGAAATGCACCAGCGCCGTGGTGGTGTTGTAGGGCAGGCTGCCATCGGCCAGCCCCTGTTGCAGCCAGCCCATGAAATGCAGGGACGCATCCGATGGCGTCGCACTATTCTTGGCACCAGTCTTTTTCGATGGCTCCTTGGGGAGGGCGACATGGGGAACCACGGCCCCGGTGAGGCGTGGAGGCTCGGCAAGCCGGGCGGGAAGGGGTTTTTCGGCGCTAGCGGAATCCTCATCGTCCAGGAATTGCCCACTGTTGACTGCCGAAGCGATGGATGCCGGCGGTTCAGTATCGCTTGGCTTTTGCCCTTCAACGTGTGAGGTTTTCACGTTTCCAACCGATTTGCGCGTCGGCTTGGGCGCCGCCCCGGCCAGGCTCTGGACGCTCGGCAGGCGGGGTACATTGGTCACGATGGGCGATTCATCGGAGATAGGCTGGCTGGAAAGGGCCTTGTTCTGACCGGCCGGATAGTCCGCTCCCGGTGTCGCGGATGACGGGGCGGCCACAGGACAATCTTGGTCATGCGTTATCGCAACCGTCCCAGAGGCCGACGTCCCGGCCTTGATACGGATCCGGCCAGCCAAAGCGGCGGGGTACAGGGCTGGTTCCGGGTAGAGAAGTTCCAGGGGAAAGCGCAACAGCGCCCCCAGGTAAAAAGTCTGTCCGCCCGTGAATTCGATATGGGCACCCCACACGGCGCCCTGGGTGTCCGGGTTGACCTTGCAGGCCCCATATTCCTGCCAGGTGTCGAAGAGCCGGTCATTCATCGCTTCGCCTGGTACAGGCGCGTCTGGATAGGCCAACCTGAGCCAGTCCCGCACCTCGTTGGCCAGCCGCACGGCAGCGAACCAGATATCTGCACCATCGCAGAAACCGGCCGCACCCGGCCGGTTCAGGGGCAGGCGTCCCCCTTCCGCCAACATCGAGCGCAGCGCCAGCATCAGCAGTTCGATCAACGGGGGGGCCTTGGCCACGGCGAAGCGGACTCTCGACCCCGAGGCCAAGTTGCGCCGGACGCTCTCCGCTTCCGCCGCGCGCACGATCTCAGCGATCGGCCCTTGTGTCTCGCCGGACAGGTAACCAAGCAACTGTCCAAGTAACGTGGGATCGCTGCCGAGCCAGAGGCGCGTAATGGTGGGCACAAGCCGCTGTATCAGCTGAATGCCCAAGCGCTGGTGGGCCTGATAATCGCGCTCTGTGGCGCGCGGAAAATCCACCACATAGGCCGAGGCCTTCGCCTCCACCATTGATCCCATCAGGGCTTGCCAGGATGCCCCACCCGGATGTGAATCGGAAAACAGGGTCACCCGCAAGTCGGATACCGGCTTGCCGATATCGTGCAGCAGGGCGGCGATATAGATTCCCACCGTCCATAGGTGCTGGGTCCGACCCTGGGTCTCGATATCCGCTCCAGGCGGCAGGATGCGACCTTGACGCAACTTGGCCGCATGCTGGAGGGTTTCCACTGTGTGCACGAACAAGCCGCCTGGCTCGGCGTGGTGATGCGCCTCGGAGGCAGGAAGTTGCTGAACCATTTCCGCCACGGCCTGGACGACAGGTACCACATGGGTTTGCCAAGTCGGATCGGTGAGGCCGGAATCGCG
>CAZYEY010000032.1:0-22784 GCA_964646585.1 uncultured Thiobacillus sp.
CCCCACCGGCGCCGGCCGCACAAGCCCCCCCCCCCCAAGCGCCACCGCCGCGGTCGGGTGAGCGGAGGCCAGCGCCGCGAGGCCCCCCCCCTCACCGTGGACGCGCCGCGCCTGCCCGAGCCCTTGCCGAACGGCCCGCGCGAAGCCGGGGTTGCCTCCCTGCTCGCCGCCCCACCCGTTGACACCCCCCTCGTCCTGCGCGCCACCGCCATGCTGGAAGCCCTATACGCCGCCGGCTTCCGGGTCTCGGAACTGGTGGGCCTGCCCGTGGCCGCGGTGAGCCTCACCGACGGCGTGGCCAGGGTCATGGGCAAGGGCAGGAAGGAACGGCTGGTGCCTCTGGGCGAGGAGGCGCGGGAATGGATCGCCCGCTACGCCAGGGAATCCCGGCCGGCGTTACTGAAAGGGAAAGGTTGCGAGGCCCTGTTCGTCACCGAGCGGGGCGGCCCCATGACCCGGCAGATGTTCTGGTACCTGATCAAACGCCACGCCCTCAACGCCGGCATCCGCTCGCCGCTTTCGCCCCACACCCTGCGCCACGCCTTCGCCACCCACCTGCTCAACCATGGCGCCGATCTGCGGGTGGTGCAGATGCTGCTGGGACATGCCGACATCGCCACCACCCAGATCTACACCCACGTGGCCAAGGAGCGGCTGAAGCGGCTGCACGCACGGCATCATCCGAGAGGGTGATCTCCCCAAGTGATTTCCATGGCATTTCGAATCTGGATGTTGCCCATATTCCATGCCCTTGCCATACTGCATCGCAATTGCAATGCACAAGGCCAACCATGAAAACCGCCACCATTCCTTCCCTGCGAGTCGATCCGGATTTGCGCCTGGCCGCCGAAAGCGTGCTCAAAGATGGAGAAAGCCTCTCGAGTTTCGTTGAGCAATCGATCCGCTCAAATATTGAACAACGCCGCCTCCAGAAGGAATTCATCGCCAGGGGCCTGGCTGCCCGCGAAGAAGCGCGCTCCACCGGGGAATACTTTCCCGCTCAAGCGGCCCACGCGGAACTTGATGTCATGCTCGACGAGGCAATCGCCAAGAATCACCCGTGAATTACCGCGTTCGCTATACAAAGGGTGCGCGCGACGACTTGCGCCGGCTCTATGGTTTCCTGCTGGAAAAGGACATCGGCGCGGCAGAACGCGCCCGTGACGCGATCATCAAGGCCATCGATTTCCTGCAATGCTTTCCGTACTCCTGCCGGAAAGCCGACCCCGAAAATCCGTTTCTACGCGAACTGGTGATCTACTTAGGATCCGCCGGCTATGTCGCGCTATTCGAGATAGAAGACCAGACGACCATCACCATTCTGGCGATCCGACATCAGTTGGAATCCGACTTCCACTGATACGCCCCTCAACCCCGCTTGTACACGTCCTCGAAACGGACGATGTCGTCCTCGCCCAGGTAAGTGCCGGACTGCACCTCGATGAGATGCAATGGCACCTTGCCCGGATTCTCCAACCGATGGGTGGTGCCCAGGGGAATGTAGGTGGACTGGTTTTCCGAAAGCAGTTCCTCCACCCCGTCGCGCGTGACCCGCGCGGTGCCGGAAACCACGATCCAATGCTCGGCCCGGTGATGGTGCATCTGCAGGCTGAGTTTTTGGCCCGGCTTCACCATGATGCGCTTGACCTGGAAACGCTCGCCCAGGTCGATGCCCTCGTACCAGCCCCAGGGCCGGAACACCCGGGTATGGAACTCGTGTTCGGTGCGCCCGGATTTCTTCAGGTAGTCCACCACCTTCTTCACGTCCTGGGCGCGGGACTTGTCCGCCACCAGAACCGCGTCGGCGGTTTCCACGATGATCAGGTTCTCCACCCCCAGGGCCGCCACCATGCGGGTTTCCGCCCGCACGTAACTGCCCTTCACGCCATCCAGGTAAGCGTCGCCGCGCACCACGTTGCCATCTGCGTCCTTCATACCCACGTCCCACAGGGCCGACCAGGCGCCGATGTCGTTCCAGCCGATGTCCGCCGGCACCACGGCGGCGTGTTTCGTGTGCTCCATCACTGCGTAGTCGATGGAATCCGAGGGGCAGGACTCGAAAGCGGCCTTGTCCAGCCGGCAGAAGTCCAGGTCATGCTCTCCCGCCGCCAGTGCCCGCTCGCAGGCGGCCAGGATGTCCGGGCGCAGCCGGCCCAGTTCCTCCGCGAACTGGCGGGCCGAGAACAGGAACATGCCGCTGTTCCAGAAGTAGTCGCCGCCGGCCAGGAATTTCTCCGCGGTGGCCGCATCCGGCTTCTCCACGAAGCGGGCCACCCGCCGCGCCGTGGTGCCCTCCAGGGCCTCGCCGCGCTGGATGTAGCCGTAACCGGTATGAGGCGAATCCGGCACGATGCCAAAGGTCACCAGCTTGCCTAGGGCCACCGCCTTCATGCCCTCCGCCACCGCCGCGTGGAAGGCCGGCACGTTGTCGATGAGATGGTCTGCCGGCAACAGCAGCATGACCGCCTCCGGATCCCGCTTCAGCAGGGACAGGGCCGCCACTGCGGCCGCCGGCGCCGTGTTGCGACCCAGGGGCTCCAGGAAGATGCCCAGGGGCTCCACCCCGATCTCCCGCATCTGCTCGGCAATGAGGAAACGGTGGTCGTTGTTGCAGATCACCAGGGGCGCGCCGATGGGTTCCATGCCCCCCAGGCGGATCACCGTCTCCTGCAGCATGGTCCGGTCCGACGCCAAGGGCAGAAGTTGCTTGGGCAAGGCCGCCCGGGACAGGGGCCACAGGCGGGTACCGGAACCACCGGACAGGATGACGGGATAAAGCGGCATGACGGTCTCCATGGATGCTTGCTATGGCGCGGGCTGGGGCTACCGGCCCACCGCGATCAGCGGCGATTCTATCCAACCCGGATTTCGCTTGGGACATGACAGAGCACCACGCCCCCAACGCCCTCCCCAATCGAAATCACCCATGGCAGCGCCCCGGCAGATGTGTAAGGCAATTCCGCGCGGTGCGAGAGAGGCAACCCCGTCACAATGGTCGTGGGAGGAGCCCGACTCACCCGCGGGTCACGTTTGCACGCGCTGGCATGGATCCATACCAGCGAAAACGCTCCGGCCCGACGCCTCCGTGCCGGATTCGTCTTCCGCCCCAGAGACTAGCAGCGCCGCCAAAGGGTGCCCTGGGGACTGTCCTCCAGGACGATGCCTGCCGCCTTGAGTTCATCGCGGATGGCGTCGGATCGCTTGAAGTCCTTGGCCTTGCGGGCAGCCAGGCGCTCCTGGATCAGGGCCTCGATGCGCTCGGCGCCATAGCCGTCCTCTTCGCTGGCACCGCCTTGCAGGAATTCGCCCGGCGCTCTTTGCAAGAGCCCCAACACGCCGGCCAGAGACCTGAGCAGCCCGGCCTGGGAGGGATCCCGCGTCCGGTTGACCTCCCCGGCCAGGTCGAACAGCACCGCCAGGGCCTCCGGCGTGTTGAAATCGTCGTCCATGGCCCCTTTGAAACGGGTGGCGGCGGGCCCATTCCAATCGATGCCGGCCTCGGCCACCTCTACACCGCGCAGGGCGGTGTAGAGGCGGGTCAGGGCTGCCCTGGCGTCTTCCAGATGCTGGTCGGAGTAATTCAGCGGGCTGCGGTAATGGGCCCGCAGGATGAAGAAGCGCACCACCTCGGCGTCGAATTTCTCCAGGATTTCCCGAATGGTGAAGAAGTTGCCCAGGCTTTTGGACATCTTCTCGTCGTCCACCCGCACGAAGCCATTGTGCAGCCAGTAGTTGACGAACTTGCAACCGTGGGCGCCCTCGCTCTGGGCGATCTCGTTCTCGTGGTGGGGAAACTGCAGATCCTGACCGCCACCGTGAATGTCGAAATGCCGGCCCAGCAGGTCCGAGCCCATGGCCGAGCACTCGATGTGCCAGCCCGGCCGCCCCGGCCCCCAGGGGGAGGGCCAGGCGGGTTCGCCCGGCTTGGCGGCCTTCCACAACACGAAGTCCATGGGGTCCCGCTTGTTGGGGTCCACCTCCACCCGCTCGCCAGCACGCAGGTCTTCGAGGGACTTGCCGGAAAGCTGGCCGTAGGCCGGAAAGGTGCCGACAGCGTAATAAACATCCCCATTCGCGGCCGGATAGGCGTGTCCGCGATCGATGAGGGCCTGGATCATGGCCACCATCTTGCCCACGTACTCGGTGGCGCGGGGCTCATGGTCCGGCGGCAACACCCCCAGGGCGACGCTGTCTTCGTGCATGGCGTCGATGAAGCGCTGGGTCAGGGCAGTGAACGCCTCGCCGTTCTCGTTGGCGCGCTTGATGATCTTGTCGTCGATGTCGGTGACGTTGCGCACGTAGGTGACTTCGAAGCCGGAGGCCCGCAGCCAGCGGGCGATCATGTCGAACACCACCAGCACCCGGGCATGGCCCAGGTGGCAGTAGTCGTAGACCGTCATGCCACAGACGTACATGCGCACTCGCCCCGGGGTGATAGGGGCGAAGGCTTCTTTGCGCCGAGTGAGCGTGTTATGCAAGTGAAGCATCAGCCCTGCTCCTTCGCCCAGGAATCCTTCAGGGTGACGGTGCGGTTGAATACGGGCCGCCCGCCGGGCTGGTGTTCGTGGCGGTCGGCGCAGAAATAGCCCAGGCGCTCGAACTGGTAGCGGGATTCCGGCTCGGCGCCGCTGACACAGGACTCCGCCCAGCCCGTGACCACTTTCAGGGAATCCGGGTTGAGGAACTCCAGGAAATCGCGGCCCTTGTGGCCATCGGGTAGGGGATCCAGGAACAGACGGTCGTAGAGGCGGGCCTCGATGGCCACCGCGTGCGTGGCGGACACCCAGTGGATGACCCCCTTCACCTTGCGCCCCACCGGGTTCTGGCCCAGGGTGGCGTGGTCGATGGCGCAGCGCAGTTCCACCACTTGGCCGTCGGCGTCCTTCACCACTTCATCGCACCGGATGACGTAGGAGTAGCGTAGCCGCACCTCCCCGCCCGGGGTGAGGCGCTGCCAGCCGGGCGGCGGGACTTCCGCGAAGTCGTCCCGCTCGATCCAGATTTCCCGGGCGATGGGCACGTCCCGCTCGCCGAACTCTGGATGCTGGGGGTGGAAGCCGGCCGCCCGGGAGACGGTGACCCCCTCCTGGAAGTTGGTCAGCACCACCTTGAGGGGTTGGAGCACGGCCATCACCCGCGGCGCCTTGGCTTCCAGATCCTCCCGGATGGCGCCCTCCAAGACCGCCATGTCCACGATGTTCTCGCTCTTGGAGATGCCGATGCGGCGGGCGAATTCGCGGATGCCGGCGGGGGTGTAGCCGCGCCGGCGCATGCCGTGGATGGTGGGCATGCGCGGATCGTCCCAGCCGGAGACGATGCCCTGGCTCACCAGTTGCAGCAACTTGCGCTTGCTGGTGACGGTGTACTGGAGTTCCAGGCGGGAGAACTCGATCTGCCTCGGGTGGGAAGGCACCGGCAACTGGTCCAGCACCCAGTCGTACAGGGGCCGGTGGTCCTCGAACTCCAGGGTGCACAGGGAATGGGTGATGCACTCCAGGGCGTCCGAGATGCAATGGGTGTAGTCGTACATCGGGTAGATGCACCACGCGTCCCCGGTACGGATGTGGTGGGCCCGCTTGATGCGATAGATCACCGGATCGCGCAGGTTGATGTTGGGGCTGGCCATGTCGATCTTCGCGCGCAAGGTCTTGGCCCCATCGGCGAACTCGCCCGCCTTCATGCGCCGGAACAGGTCCAGGTTTTCCTCGGGCGTGCGATCCCGGTAGGGACTGGGACGGCCGGGCTCTGTCAGGGTGCCGCGGAACTCCCGCATCTCCTCGGGAGTCAGGTCGCAGACGTAGGCCTTGCCCTGCCCGATCAGGTGCTCGGCGAAGTCGTAGAGGGTCTGGAAGTAGTCGGAAGCCCAGCGCACCTCGCCGTTCCACTGGAAGCCCAGCCAGCGCACGTCTTCCATGATGGCATTGGCGTACTCGTCGGATTCCTTCTCCGGGTTGGTGTCGTCGAAGCGCAGATTGCAGGTGCCCTGGTAATCCTGGGCCAATCCGAAATTGAGGCAGATGGATTTGGCATGGCCCACGTGCAGATAGCCATTCGGCTCCGGCGGGAAACGGGTGGCGATGAGACTGTGCTTGCCGCTGGCCAGATCGGCTTCGATGATGGAGCGGATGAAATGCTGAACCGGCGCGGATACGGCGGGGGAAGCGGGTTTCTTGTCACTCATGGAAAGGCTGGAATCATGGCGCGGGACGATTTTGAAATGTGCCCCACGAAGGCTAGAATTCGCGTGCTTCGGCCACCTGCCGCTCAACCGCGAAATACCTCGAAAAGAATAGCACACATGCCCTTAACCCGTTTTTCCCTCGCCTTTGTCGTCGCGCTCCTGCCTGCCTTCGCGCTGGCCGCCCCCTCCCTCCAGGAGGTGGACCAGGCTTTCCGGCAGGGCAACGCCGTCGCCGCCCTGGAAAAGGTCAATGCCTACATCGCCGCCAATCCCAAGGATGCCCAGGGCCGTTTCCGCAAAGGGCTGATCCTCACCGAACTGAACCGCTTCGCCGAAGCAATCAAGGTCTTCTCCGACCTGACCGACGACTTCCCCGAACTGCCCGAGCCCTACAACAACCTGGCCGTGCTCTATGCCGCTCAAGCCGATTACGAGCGGGCAAAACACAGCCTGGAGATGGCCATCCGCACCCATCCCAGCTATGCCACCGCCCATGAAAACCTGGGTGATATCTACGCGAAAATGGCATCCCAGGCCTACGACAAGGCCCTGCAATTGGACAAATCCAACACCTCGGCGCAAACCAAGCTGGCCCTGATCAAGGAGTTGTTCAGCCCGGCTCCCCGCGGCGCCGACCCCATCAAGACCGCGGATGGGGGCAAGGCCGGCAAAACCAAGCCCACCGTCAAGCCGGCCCAACTGGCTCAGGAAACCGGAAGCGCGACGGACCCATCCCGTCCGGCCGAGGAAAAAACGCCTGCAGCGAAAGAGGAAAGCAAGCCTGTCGAGGCCCCGAAACCCCCGGCAAAGTCCTCGCCCAAGGCCAAGCTCACTCCCAGAGCGGAAATCGAGCAGACCCTCAATGGCTGGCTCAGTGCCTGGCGCGCCAAGGACGCAGAAACCTACCTAGGCTTTTATGGCGACGGCTTCAAGGTGCCCGATGGCCGCCCCCGGCAGGAATGGGTCGCCGAGCGTAAGGAGCGGCTGGCCCGGCCCGAGTTCATCAAGGTGGAGATCGACAAGCCCCGCATCGACCTCAAAGGGAACAGCGCGAAAATCCGCTTCCAACAACGTTACGAGTCCAATATCCTCAAGGACGTGAGCAAGAAAACCCTGGTGATGACCCGCGAGGGTGACGCCTGGAAGATCCTTGAGGAAAGATGATTCGCACCGTCCATTTTCTCTCCCGGCTGCTCCCCGGCCTCCTGGCCCTGGTTTGTCTCGCCGCCCAGGCGGCGAACCCGCCCATGGTGCTGGCCTCCGCAGACCCGGCTCGTTTCTCCCCGTCCCCCGACGCGCTGATCGGCAAGACCTTGCAGGACATCCGGGCAAGCCGCCTGGATGACGCCCTGCGGGAAGTGGACAAGGTCATTTCCATCCGTCCCGACTTCAAGCTGGCCCACCTGATCCGGGGCGATCTGCTCATGGCCCGGGCCAAGCCGCTCTCCGGCCTGGGCGCCGTGCCCGCCGCGCCGGCCCAGTCCCTCACCGACCTGCGTGAGGAGGCCCGGGTCAGGTTGTTGCGCTATATCGACCAGCCCGATCCCAATCAGCTGCCACGCCAGATCCTGCAATTGGCGCCCCAGCAGAGATACGCCCTGCTGGCCGACGCCGCCCGGGCCCGGCTGTACCTCTTCGAGAACGTGAACGGCGAGCCCCGTCTGCTGCGGGACTACTACATGACCATCGGCAGAAACGGCACGGACAAGCGCATCGAGGGGGACAAGAAGACCCCCGTCGGGGTCTATCTGGTCACCGAGCAGCTTTCGCGCAGGAAGCTGACGGATTTCTACGGCGCCGGCGCCTTTCCCCTGAACTACCCCAATGACTGGGACCAGGCCCAGGGCCGTGGCGGCCATGGCATCTGGCTGCATGGCGTGCCCTCGGACACCTATAGCCGGCCGCCCCGTTCCAGCGATGGCTGCCTGGTGGTCGCCAATCCCGACCTGAAGGAACTCAGCCGCTGGGTCCAGGTGGGCGTCACACCCGTGGTCATCGTCGACCGGGCCGACTGGGTGGATCGGGACACCTGGAACCAGAGCCGCGCCGAACTGCTCGCCACCCTGGCGGCCTGGAAGACCGATTGGGAAGACCGGGATGCGGACCGTTTCCTGAATCACTACACCGCCAGCATGAATCATGGCGACCCCCAGGGCTGGGCCAGGACCAAGCGGCGCAATATCCTGGAAAAAGCCTGGATCCGGGTCCAGCTCCAGGATGTCAGCCTGTTCCTCTATCCGGGTGGCGAGATGGCCTACACCGAGTTCACCCAGCGATACGAGAGCGACAAGCTAAACAACGTATCCAAGAAGCGGCTCTACTGGCGGCTGGAAAACGGCCAATGGCGCATCGCCCTGGAAAAAGCCATCGATTCCCCGCAACCCGTCACCTACGCGTCGCGCTGACATGGCCAATTTCTCCCGCCGCCGCCTGCTGCAAGGCATTGTCCTGGCCATGCCCTGGCTCATTGGCGTGGCCCACTCCGCTCCCGCAAATCGAAAGGTCAAAATGATCAAGCTGCACACCAACTTCGGCCCCATCACCCTGGAACTGGACCCCAAGGCCGCGCCCGACACGGTGGCAAACTTCGTCCGCTACGCCAAGGATGGCCATTACGATGGCACCCTTTTCCACCGGGTCATCGACGGCTTCATGATCCAGGGCGGCGGCTTCACCCCGGCCATGGAACAGAAACCCACCCGGGATCCGGTGCAGAACGAGGCCGCCAACGGCCTGAAGAACGTCGCCTACAGCATCGCCATGGCGCGCACCCCCAATCCCCACTCCGCCACCAGCCAGTTCTTCATCAACGTGGCCGACAACGCCTTCCTCGACTACCGGGAGCCTAGCGCCTCCGGCTACGGCTACTGCGTGTTCGGCAGGGTAGTGGAAGGCAAGGATGTGGTGGACCGCATCCGCAAGGTTCGCACCGGCATGCGCGCCGGCCACCAGGACGTACCGGTGGAGGACGTCGTCATCGAGCGGGCGGAAGTCCTCGAATGACAGATGGGCGGGAGGACATGAGTCCCCTCCCTGTCTCTGAAATCTCGGGCCGGGCGACCGGCCCGATGCTTTTCATCTCCGACCTGCATCTGGCGCCGGAGCGTCCCCGAGCCGTCGAGCTGTTCCATCACTTCGTGGACACCATCGCCCCAGGTTCCGGCGGCTTGTTCATTCTTGGAGACTTTTTCGAAGCCTGGGTCGGCGACGACGAGTTGGGCACCCCTTTCAACGCCGCCATCGTCGCCGCGCTGGCTCGCCTGGCAGACAGCGACGTCCCTCTTTTTTTCCAGCCGGGCAACCGGGACTTTCTCGTGGGTGAGGACTTTGCCCGAGCCGCGCGCCTGACCCTGCTGCCGGACCCGGTGACCATCGATCTGTTCGGCACCCCAACCCTCTTGAGCCACGGTGACCTCTTTTGCACTGACGACGACGCCTACCAGGCCTTCCGCGCCCAAGTGCGGAATCCTGCCTGGCAAGCCGGCTTTCTCGCCCAACCCTTGGCGGAGCGCCAAGCCCTGGCCAAATCCTTGCGGGAGCGCAGCGAGCGGGCCAAGGTGGACAAAACGCCCGAAATCATGGATGTGAACCCCACAGCGGTGCTTGATGCCATCCAGGTTCACGGCGTTAGGCGGCTGATCCACGGCCACACCCACCGACCCGCCCGGCACGACATCCGGATTGGCGGAAAGACCGTGGAACGCTGGGTGCTGGCCGACTGGTATGAAACCGGAGGTTACCTGCGTTGCGATGGCTCGGGCTGCCGGGCCCTGGACTTGAGCCTTGGCGTCGGCTTGAGCTGAATACCGGTCTTGTCCGGTGGTGGCGCGCCAACGAAGATGCGCTCGTAGCCCTGGGGAAGCTCGAACAGTTCCCTGCGTGGCTCGGTGAATCGGTGGCTCAGGTATACCCGGCTCCTTCCATCCCAGTAGCGCACCGCCAGGAGCAGGCCTTCCTGATATTCCACCCCCGCCTCCTTCACATCCAGCGCCAGGTTGCAGGGATGCCGGTACTCGTCCGGCGTCTCCCGCCAAATGCGGGCATGGTTGCCGGCCAGGGCGCGGCGGAAGCTCCTCAACAAGGCGGCCTCCCGCTTCAGGATGGGCGCATTCTTGAACTCGAGGCAGAGTTGATCGTTGACCCGGACCTGGGAGAGGCGATTTTCCCCGCTGGCCATGGTCTCCCGCGTCAACTTCCACGCCGCGGGCCAGTCCACCTCCGGGGGGGTGGGAACGAGCCCCATCAGACGCCGGCCCTCCACTGCCACATGCCAGACGATGTTCGCCGCCCGGTCGAAGAGGATGAAGCCCCCATCATCCCGCCCGTAATCCAAGCGCAGACGCTCCCCCAGAATGAGGATACGGGCGATATGGGCTGGCTGCTCCGGCTCCCGCTCCTCGTAACGGATTTCCGTCATGGATGGGTCATCGGCCCAACAAGGCGAGACAAGCAGTTGGACCACCAACGGGATGAAGACGCGCCCAAGAGGGCGGCGACGCCGGCCGGACAACGTCAATGAAAAAGCCCCTCGTCGAGGGGCTTTGCCAGGGGAATTTTCCATTATTTATCCGGCGCGCCGCCCGCCACCACAGTGAGGGTATCCCGGATGATCCCCGGCGCTTCCACGATGCGCATGAAGGACCCCATGCCCACGTTGGGCCAGCCCAGGGCGATGCGGAAACGGGCGAACAGGTGGTTGGCTTTGTTGTTGACCACGTAGATTTCGTAAGGCAGCGCCGCAATGTTCTCGGCACCGATGGTCTTCACCCACCAGCCCTCGCCTTCCTTGGGATCATTGAGCGCCACACCGAACACGGCAACTTTCTTGTCCGGCTGGATGATCTCGTAGACCTTGGCAGTCTTGCCCAGGCCCCGGGCCAGGTTGTCCTGAATGGCCTTGACCGCGTCCTCGAAGGTCAGATGCTCCATGAGCAGGTTCTTGTCGGACTCGAAACCTTCCATGCCGAACATGTACTGGTAGTCGGCCAGATCCTTGCGATCAACCTCGCCCCCAAACGGCTTGCCGGCACCCAGGGCCTTGCCAAGCTTGACGTGGGCAGCCCTCGCGGCTTTCTCGGCGAGGGGATATTGCTTGCGCAAATAAGCGCGCAGCCAGTATTCCAGGTTCTCATAGGAGACGCTGCCGTCACCCTTGACGCCAATCCGGATCGGCGCGCCGACGATGGCGGCTCCCCCCAGGCTCCGGATGACATTGAGCAAACCAGGTTCCGTCACCACGATCACGCCGTAGCCGGACAGACCCGGAGGCGCATATTTTCCCACCACATTGAAGCCTCCCTTCGTGAGCTTGGACTCAACCTGGGAAATCACGGCTTGGACCTCGCCCGCCTGTACTTTGTCACCCTGGAAATATGGCGACAGCGCCCAAGCGAACGGCGCGAAGCCGATCAACAGCAGGGTGAGGAAAACCTTACGCATGGTGAACTCCAGTAACGTCCAAAATAAAAAGGGTCGGCGGGATAACCCGCCGACCCACTATTCTAAAGCGTCAAGCTTAGAAACGGGTGCTGTACATGAGTTGCCAGCTCAGCTGACTATGCTCGACCACCATGCCTGGCGCAGCCCCGGTATTGGTTTGACTGACTTTGGGCGCGTAGGACACCGTGAAGTTCACCTCCGATTCCTTGCTAAAGGCATAGCCCAGACCCAACATGTAATGTTCCTCGACGATCGCCGGGAAGAGGTAATGGACCGTGGTGGAAGGGATGGGATTATCAGAAATGTTCGCGCCCGCGCGCAGGGTCAACGCGTCATTGACCTTATACGAGAAGCCAATCTGGAAAACCGTTTGATCATCCCAGTTTTGCGGAAGGGCGAAGTCCGCGGTACCCGTCATGCCAAGCCCTCCCCCCGTCGTATAAGTCATGCGGAAGCTATCCATGACATCGGACCAGTTGATGCGCTTGACATCAGCGGCAATCATCAGCTTGGGGGTGGCCTGGACCGCAATTCCAAGACCATAGGTTTCCGGCCATTGGAAGTCACGGATCGTCATCTTTCCAGTTTCGGTACCCATGCCCACGGCAGTGAGAACGGTGCTGGAAGCACCTGTTTCCAGATCGCTAAGAGATGTTTTCAGATGATAGGTACCGCCAATCGTCACAGCCGGGCTTGCCTTGTATACAAAGCCCAACTTGCCGGCAAAACCGGATCCTTTTGCTTTGCCGGTAAAGTCGCTTCGATCAGAGAAATCAATGCGCATGCTGGGAAGCCCGCCGAAAGCACCACCTGTGGCCGCTGCACCCAAGGTTCCCGTACCGCCAGTAATCAGACTGGTGGGGCCAGGCACACCCAACATGGTGCCAGCAACCGCCATGCGAAGGTCGAGCATGGCCCAAACGTAATCAATCGAGCCGCCGATCGTGAGGTTATCGTTCACGTTATAGGCCAGCGGTACCATGAATCGGCCAACGCCCAGTTCAGAGCGCTCGGGCAAGGCATCAAGACCGCTGAGCTGTGTCGCATACTCGGTCCCCATACCGCCTTGCGCAAAGAGGCCGACGCCATAGGTCAGCTTGCCATTTTTTTTCGCCCACCCCACTGCAGGCATGATATAGGAATCCCCCCCTGAGGCCTGCATGCCCACCACGTTCACATCAGGCCCCAACATGCCCAGAGCCACGTCAAGGCGGCTACCAGTCGTCATCAAGCCCAGAGTCGCGGGATTATTCATCATCGCGGCATTACCATTGTCATACGCCATGGAGGCCCCCCCCATGCCTAATGCGATAGGGCCGTAACCTTCCAAGTTCATCCCATTCGTAGCCAGGGCGGAGCCCGCGAAACCGATGGCGGCGAAAGCAATGATGAGTTGTGATTTGCGCATTAATGTCCCCTCAGGAGCGGTGTAGAGTTGTGGAAATATCGACAAACGTGCGGATGGTATACAGCTGAGTAATTCCCAGCAAGGATTAATACCTGCCGCAACGCAGCATACCCTGACTGGCCAAGCAAAAAAAAAGCCACCCGCAGGTGGCTTTGTGACTTGCTGTCAGCGTCAAATGAACAGGCAGATATCCGTCTCGCCGGCGAATTCGAAGAAGGTGGCGGCGCCGCCGTATTCGACGCCATCGATGAAGTCGCTGTGCTCGAAGCCAAACAGTTCCACGGTCATCTGACAGGCGATGAACTTCACTTCTGCTTCCTGGCACAGCTCGCGCAGCTCAGGGATCGTGGCGACGCCGTTGTTGGCGATGGTCTGCTTCATCAGCGCCGTGGCCAGGGACTCGTAACCAGGCACCAAGGACTGAACGGCGTTGGGAATGTTCCAGTTGATGTCCTTGAACCATTTGGGGCCAAAGGGCATCTTCATGGGCATGCCGGGGTTGCCCAGGGGGCTCACCTTCAGGCAACTCAGATCCTTGCGGAGCATCTGCAGGCCATAGAAAGTGAAAAAGATCTGGGTTTCATAGCCCAGGGCTGCGGCCGTGGAGGCCAGGATGAACGGGGGATAAGCCCAGTCCAACGTGCCCTTGGTCGCGATGATCGCCATCTTTTTTTGATCGTCCATCACACCACCTCTCAATCAGAATGTCGTGGGTTGACTTGCCGCTGCGTGGCGGCAGGTCACTTCTTCTTGATGAAGAAGGTGTACTCACTACCAGCTTCAGCGGAGGACAGGAGCTCGTTGCCGGTCTGCTTGGCGAAGGCGGCGAAGTCCTTGACGGAACCCGGGTCGGTGGCAATGACTTTCAGCACCTGGCCGGAGGTCATTTCGTTAAGGGTCTTCTTGGTGCGCAGGATGGGCAGCGGGCAGTTCAGGCCTTTTGCGTCGAGCTCTTTGTCGAAATTCATGGTCGCTCCTTCATAAAATTAGCAAGTGCTAAAAAAAGCCGGTGTAATTTACCTGCCTTACCCGGAGATTGCAACGCGACGACTAGGCGCGGACTTGACTCAGGACAAAGCGGTGAGCGGCTTGCCGGAACGCGCCCAGGCCATGATCCCGCCAGAGAGGTTGTGCATGTTGTCGAAACCCTTGGCGGCCATGAAGGCGCAGGCCTGGGCGGAGCGGGCACCGGAATTGCAATAGATCACCACGGGCTTGTCTTGGGGAATCTCAGAGGCGCGCAGAGGCAGCAGGTGCAGGGGAATATGGATGGCGCCGTCGATCACGCCCCTGGATACTTCGCCTTCCGTACGCACGTCGATGAGGTGGATTTGTTCCTTGTTTGCATCCAGGGCATCCACATCGAGTTCCTTGATGTTGTACATACCGAACATGCTCACTCCTCGGACAGATATATTAGAAAACTCTAATATATAAGATTTCCTTATGGGAATCAAGCTCCTTCGTCATCCCATCATGCCTTGGCGCCCGATGACGATCGGTTTGGAACGCCTATGGGCGCCGGCTCGTTGGAATGTATAATCCGCGCCCCACAGTGCTGCAGTAGCTCAGTCGGTAGAGCAACTGATTCGTAATCAGTAGGTCGGGGGTTCGATTCCTCTCTGCAGCACCAGATTCCATTCCCCTATCGCCAGCCAACCGTGACCCAACCCCTGTTTCAAACGCTCCTCATCGATGACATGGCGGAGGTGGACCGGGTCATTCGGGCCAGATTGCATTCCGAGGTTGCCCTGGTCCGGCAAGTCTCCGAGTACATCATCCACAGCGGCGGCAAGCGTCTGCGCCCTGCCCTGGTGGTCATGGCGGCGAAGGCGTTGGGATACCAGGGCGCCCACCACCACGAAATGGCTGCAGTAGTCGAGTTCATCCACACCGCCACCCTGCTGCACGACGACGTGGTGGACAACTCGGAGATGCGCCGGGGCCGCGACACCGCCAACACCCTGTTCGGCAACGCTGCTAGCGTGCTGGTGGGTGACTTCCTCTATTCCCGGGCCTTCCAAATGATGGTGGGCGTGCAAAACATGCGGGTCATGGAAGTGCTGTCCGAAGCCACCAACATCATCGCCGAGGGCGAAGTCTTGCAGTTGATGAACTGCAACGATCCCGACATCGATGAATCTGCCTATATCCAGGTCATCCGTTACAAAACCGCCAAGCTTTTCGAGGCCGCCGGCCGCCTGGGCGCCATCGTGAAGGGTGAGTCCCGGCAGGTGGAGGACGCCCTGGGTCGATACGGCATGCATCTGGGTACTGCCTTCCAGATCGTGGATGACGTGCTGGACTACTCGGGGGACAGGGACATCACCGGCAAGAACGTGGGCGACGACCTCACCGAGGGCAAGCCCACCCTGCCCCTGCTGTTCGCCATGAAGCACGGCAAGCCCGAGGACGCCGCCATCATCCGCAACGCCATCCTGGAGGGCGACGCCAGCGACTTCCAGCGCATTCTGGCCATCGTTCGCGAAACCGGCGCTCTGGACCACGCACACAAACAGGCAGAGGCCGAGGCAGTTCAGGCACGACAGGCACTGGATATCCTGCCAGATAGCCAATACAAGGTGGCTTTGTTAGAATTAGCGACTTTCGCGGTAGCCCGCGATCACTGATCCCGGTTCCCGGGGTCGGACCCAGTCGGGGTGTAGCTTAGCCTGGTAGAGCGCCACGTTCGGGACGTGGAGGCCGGAGGTTCGAATCCTCTCACCCCGACCACCCTCTTCTCCTCTTATTCCCGGAAGCCTTCCACCTCGATAGCCAGTTTCACCTCATCTCCGATGAGGGGAATGCCGTAGTTCATGCCGAAGTCTGAACGCTTGATCACGGCGTGGACATCGGCCCCGCATAAGGGGCGCAGGGTCAGGAACTGACGGGTGCAGGCGTAATCGCGAATCTCCAGGTCCAGGGGCCGGGTCACCCCCAGCAGGGTCAGTTGTCCCCGTGCCAGGATCGGCTTGCCATCCTTGAATTCCACCTGGTCCGCCACGTAGCGGATGTCCGGGAACCGGGCGGTATTGAAAAAGTTGGACCCCAGCAGTTTCTGGTTGAGTCCGTCGTGGCCGGTGTCTCCCGAGGCCGCGTCCACCACCACCTCGATGCGGCCGCTGCCGCTCTGGGGATCCAGAACCGCCCGCCCCTGGCTGCGGTTGAACTTGCCACGCATGATGGATATGCCCTGGTGCTTGATCTCGAAGCTGGGAAAGGTATGCGCCGGATCCAGCACGAAACTCTCCGCCGACCAGGCCGGCAAGGAAAACAGGCACAGCACAACGCCCATCCTGCCCATGGTTCCCTCCCTCATGGCATCAACACCACCTTGAAGCGGCCATCCACCTCATTGGAAACCACCGAGGGATCCGACCATTCGCCGCCGCCGATATCGAAATCGCTGCGTTTCAGGGTGAAGCGGCCGGAGGCCAACCAACCGCCATCCCGCTGGGGGGTCAGAACCAGGGGGACCGCCAGCGGCCGGGTCTTGCCCTTGATGGTCATCTCACCCTGCATGGTGAAGCGGCCTGGGCCATCCCGGCGGATGGATTTGGACACGAACACCGCCATGGGGTGGCGGACGGCATCGAACCAGGCCGGCCGCCGGGCCTCGCTGTTCCCTTCCTCGGAGCCCGTGTCGATGGCCGCCACGTCCAACTCCACCCGGAACCGGCCCTGCTCGGGCTGGGCGGCATCGAAGGCCGCCATGACCTGGAAGCGTTTGAAGCCGCCTTCCACCGGCACATTCATTTGCCTGATGGTGAAACGGATCTCGCTCTTGCCGTAATCCACCTTCCAGTCCTGGGCCCAGGCCGGCAGGGCCAGCGCGGCAAGAGCAAGAAAGAAACAGCCAAATCGCTTCATGTCTTCGTCCTCAGCCAGGGCACCATGCGAGCCAGCACGCCGTCTCGGCGAACATGGTGGTGATAGAGTGCGGCCGCCGCGTGGAGGGCCACCAGGGTCACCAGCAGATTCACCGAGCCCGCGTGAAGTTCCTTGAATGCCTCGGCCAGGGCCTTGTCCTTGCCCACCAGATCGGGCAGAGGCAGTACACCGAACAAGACCACGGGGAAGCCCGCCGCCGAACTGTGCAGCCAGCCGAACAGGGGGGCCAGCAGCAGCAGCAGATAAAGTCCGCCATGGACCAGGGCGGAAGCCCGCGCCTCGAAAGGAGAGAGTCCCCGGCGGTGGTCCAGCTTGTCGAGCCAGCGCAGGACGATGCGGGGAACCAGGAGGAACAGCACCAGAATGCCAATCCATTTGTGCCAGGCATAAAGCTTGAGCTTGAGGGGAGAGAGGGTCATGTCCTCCAGGATCGTGCCCAGCAGGTAGGCGGCAGCGATCAACAACAGGGTCAGCCAGTGCAGGCCGATCAAGGGCAAACCATATCTTTCGCGCATGGGTGCTATCCAGTCCTTTCAGAGCCAGCGCCGGACCCGGGTCTGGTATTCCCGGTATTCCTGGCCGAACTTCGCCAACAAATGGGATTCCTCATGGGCGATGACGCCAAAGCGCATCACTCCCCAGACCAGGGGCGCGAGGGCCAGGGGCCAGGCCGTGCCAAGCAGCAGCGTCACGCCCAGGTAGACGAACCAGTCGGAGACATAGATGGGATTCCTGGAATATGCGAAAGGCCCCCGGGTGACCAGATTCGAGGCGGCCTTGTAGGGATTCACGGTGGTGCGATGTCCCCAGATGGCTGCCAGCGACCAGGCGAAGCCTGCCAGGCCGGCGCCGATCAGCGCCCAGCCTGCGAGCCGCCCGGCCTCGCCCGGCAAGAAACCCAGGGACCAGCGCCCCTCCAGCCACCAGGCCGTGACCAGGGCCACCGCGTAGACCAGGGGCGGCGGCACCAGGGTGCGGGGGCGCAGGGCAGGATCGCCCACGCTCAGGGCAGCGGGCCGCCGATGGCGCGCAGGAACTCGTTGCGCCACTGGGCGTCCTGGCTGAAGCAGCCTGTGAAGGCCTGGGTCACCACCCGCTCGTCGCCACGCCGGTCCTCTCCCAGCAGCAGACAGAGCTGTTCCGCCTCGATGACGCAAGCCGCCCCCTTGGCCTTGCCATGGGCCACCAAGGCCTCGACGATGTCCCGGGTCATCCACTCCTGATAGGTGAAGCGATGGCCGATGGCATCCACCATGCGGGCGATGCGGCCGAAGCCATGCAGGCGCCCGCCGGGCACGTAGGCCACGTGGGCCACGCCCCGGAAAGGCACCAGATGGTGGGGGCAGACGCCATGGATGGCGATGCCCCGCACCACCACCATGTCCTCCCGGGTATCGGCGAAGCCCTCCCCAAGGGCCTCGCCCGGGTCCAGTTCATAGCCTCCCAGCAAACGCCTTTCCCAAAGTTCCCGCACCCGCCTGGCGGTCTTGCCGGTGTGCGCAGAATCCGGCGCCACGCCACAGGCCAGCAGCAGATCGGTCACAGCCCGCTCGAAAGCCTCCGGGTTGAAGCGGCCGACACGGGGAATGCCCAGGGCACCGGGCTCGAAAGGTTGGCAGTCGTGGTCGCAGCAATCGCTCATGGGGCACTCTCCGGGAGCCGGGCCAGTTGACGGTCATGCCAGCGGCCCAGCAGGAGTTGGGAGGATACCGCGCCCAGCAGGGCCAGGAACATGTCCCACTGGGTGTCCCAGACGTCGCCCTGGGTCGCCAGGAAGGCCACCGCCTGGTCGCCGGAGGCCACCGCCACCCACCATTCCAGCATCTCGTAGAACGCCGAGATGGCCAGGCAGACGCAGGTCACCAGGAAGAACAGCCACTTGCCCGGCCCCAGCGGCGAGCGGCGCAGCAGGATTTCCCGGGCGATCATGGCGGGCACGAACCCCTGGGCCACGTGGCCCACCCGGTCATAGTGGTTGCGGGAGAGGTCCAGGGCATCCCGCAGCCAGTTGAACAAGGGCATCTCGGCGTAGGTGTAGTGGCCGCCCACCATGAGGATGATGGCGTGCATCGCCATGAGCCCGCACAGCAACGGGGTGAAGGGAAAACGGCGCCAGGCCAGGGCCAGTGCGGACAGGCCGACGAGCACCGGCGCCACTTCCAGGAACCAGGTGAAGCGATCCCTGGGGTCTACACCGGACCAGACCAGCACCGCCAGCACCAGAGCCAACCAGGGCAGGGGCGAGGAGAAAAAGCGGAATCCGGGATGCGGCATGGACGACAGTATAGGCCCCGCCCCAGGCAAGCCGGGTCTGGGGTGTTACCATTCCGGACCTCTTTGACTTGTTTTTCGGGGGAGAACAGTCATGTCCACAAAACATCCCATCGTCGCCGTCACCGGCATGGCCGGCGCCGGTCTGTCCACGGTTCGGCACGCCTTCAAGGACATCTTCAAGCGCCAGGGCATCAAGCCCGCCATCGTCCACGGCGACACCTTCCGCCGCTTCACCGACCGCCAGTTCGCGGCCTTGCTGGAAGAGGCCAGGAGCAGCGGCCGCCGCATTTCCTGGTTCGGGCCGGAATGCAACCTGTTCCCGGAACTGGAAGCCTTCTTCAAGACCTATGGCGAGACCGGCGGCGGCGTGGTGCGCGAATATGCCCACAACGAGGTCCGGGCCCGGGCCTTGGGCGTGGCGGCCGGCGAGTTCACGTCCTGGCGGCCCATGGCCGGGGGCAGCGACATCCTGTTCTACGAAGGCCAGCATGGCGGCCTTGTGGCCGAGACCTGGACCCGGCGCAAGGTGGATTCCCGCCACTTCCCCCCCGAAATCGACCGTCGGGTGGGCCGCAAGGGCATCGACGTGGCCCAGTACGTGGACCTCATGATCGGCGTGGTGCCCGCCATCAACCTGGAGTGGATCCAGAAGATCCACCGGGACTGCGCCAAGGGCTACTGCGATCCGGAGGAGTCGGTGGAGACCATCCTGCGCCGCATGGATGACTACATCCACTACATCGTCCCCCAGTTCGGCCTCACCGACATCAACATCCAGCGCATGCCCCTGGTGGACACCTCCAACCCCTTCATCGCCCGGGCCGTCCCCCTGCCCGGTGAGTCCGTGCTGGTCATCCATTTCCGCGACCGTCGCCGCCACGACTTCATCGACCTGATGCGGCGCATCCCCGGTTCCTACATGTCCCGGCCCACCACCATGGTAGTGCCCGGCGGCGAGTTGAAACTGGCCCTGGAGGTCATCTGCGCACCGCTGTTGCAGGAAATGATGGCGCAGCGGGCGGAGGCGCTGGCCGCCTGAGCCCACTCACTCCGCCATCGGCGCCGGCGCGCCGGCGCGCCGCCCTGCCAGCCACTTGCGGGCCAGGGCCAGGGCATCGTCCACGTAGCTGAACAGCACCGGAATCACCAGCAGGCTCAGGAAGGTGGAAGTGATGAGGCCGCCGATGACCACGATGGCCATGGGCGCGCGGAAGCTGGGGTCCACCCCCCAGCCCAGGGCGATGGGCAACATGCCCGCGCCCATGGCCAGGGTGGTCATGACGATGGGCCGGGCCCGCTTCGAACAGGCATCCAGCAGGGCTTCCCGCCGGGCCATGCCGTGGACCCGCCGGGCCATGACGACGTAGTCCACCAGCAGGATGGAATTCTTGGTGGCGATGCCCATGAGCATGACCAACCCGATCATGGATGGCATGGACAGGGAGGAGCCGGCCACGAAGAGGGCCAGGAAGGCGCCAGGCACCGACAGCACCAAGGCCGCCAGGATGGTCACCGGCTGGACGAAATCCCGGAACAGCAGCACCAGCACCAGATAAATGCACATCACCCCGGTGGCCATGGCCAGGACAAAGCTGTCGAACAGCTCGTGCATGGCCTCGGCGTCGCCGACGCTGCTCACCGTCACTCCCGGGGGCAGATGGGCGATGGATGGCAGGGCATAAGCGCCCCGTTCCACCTCGCCCAGGGGCTGGCCGTTGAGCTCGATGTCGAAATTGATGTTGCGCAGCCGGTCATAACGCTCGATCTGGGCCGGCCCGCTCTCCACGGCCAGGGTAGCCACGTTGGACAGGGGCACCGGGCCCCGGGCGCCGGGCACCGGCAACCGCGCCAGCAGATCCAGGTCCTTGCGCGCGGCGTCGGGCAGGCGCACCACCACCGGCACCTGACGCTGGGACAGGTTGAGCTTGGCCAGGCTCTGGTCGTAATCCCCGGCGGTGGCGATGCGCAGGGTGTCGGCAATGGCCTCGGTGGTGACCCCCAGGTCCGCCGCCCGGGCCGCATCCGGCCGCACGATGAGCTCGGACCGGGTCAAAGTGGCAGTGGAGGTCACGTTGCCAATGCCGGGCAGGCTGCGCAACTCCCGTTCCACCCGGGCCGCGTGGGCCGCCAGGGTGTGGCCATCCTCCCCGGAGAGCACCAGCACGAACTTCTCGTTGGAACCCTCCAGGCCCACCTTGACCCGGACCCCGGGCAAGGTCTCCAGGGCCTGGCGCAACTGGGACTCGATCGCCTGCTTGCTCAGGCCCGGCCGCTGGCTGCGATGGGTCAGGTTCAGCGTCAGGGTGGCCTTGCGCACCTCCGCCAGGGATGAGTCGAAGGGATCGCCGCCGGAACGGCCGCCGCCGATGGTGGTATAGACCAGCTTCACATGGGGGTTTCGGCTGACGGCCAGGCGAGCCTGCTCGGCAGCGGCATAGGTCTGGGCGAAGGTGCTGCCCGGGGCCAGGGTCAGGCGTACCTGGGTCTGGGACAGGTCGTCCGGCGGGATGAAGCCCGTGGGCAGGTAGGGCACCAGGGCAAAGGAGCCGAAGAAGAAGCCCACCGCCACCAGGACGGTGAGCAACCGGTGGCGCAGACAAAAGCGCGCCCAGCCCAGGTAGACCTCCAGCCAGCCCAGGGGCTTGCCGGGGCCCGTCGCGGGCTTGAGGAGATAGGCCGCCATCATGGGCGTGAGCAGGCGCGCCACCACCAGGGAGAAGAACACGGCGATGGCCGCGGTCCAGCCGAACTGGACGAAGAACTTGCCCGCCACCCCGCTCATGAAGGCGGTGGGCAGGAACACGGCGATGAGGGTGAAGGTGGTGGCGATGACCGCCAGGCCGATCTCGTCCGCCGCCTCCATGGCCGCCTGGTAGGGGCTCTTCCCCTGGCGCAGGTGGCGCATGATGTTCTCAATCTCGACGATGGCGTCGTCCACCAGGATGCCCACCACCAAGGACAGGGACAACAGGGTCACCACGTTCACCGAGAAGCCTAGCCAGTGCATGACCGCGAAGGCGGGGATGGCGGACAGGGGCAGGGCCGTGGCCGATACCAGGGTGGCGCGCCAGTCCCGAAGGAACAGCCAGACCACGATCACCGCCAGCAGGGCGCCCTCATAGAGCAGGGTCATGGAACCCTCGTAGTTCTCCACCACCGGATCGACGAAGTTGAAGGCCTCGGTGATGGCGATGTCCGGATGGGCCGCCTTGAGTTGCTCCAAGGCAGCGCGCACCCCCTCCGCCACCTCCACCTCGCCGGCGCCCCGGGAACGCACCACCTCGAAACCCACCACCTCCCGGCCGTCGAGCAGGGCCGCCGCACGCCGTTCCGCCACCGTGTCCCTCACCGTGGCCACCTGATCCAGGCGGATGCGGCGGCCGTCCGGCAGGGGGATTTCCAGGGCGCCGATCTCCTCAGCACTGCCCACCGTGGCCAGGGTGCGCACCGACTGCTCGCCGGCACCCAGGTCGACTCGCCCGCCCGGCGCCTCCTGCTGGGTCTGACGCAGGCGGCGGGAGATATCGGCGGCACTCGCGTTCAGGGCCAGCAACCGGACCGGATCCAGTTCCACCCGCACCTCCCGGCTGA
>CAZYEY010000033.1:0-25763 GCA_964646585.1 uncultured Thiobacillus sp.
CGGCTATGCCCCCACCCTGCTGTGCAATGGCTGTGGCCATGTGTTTCCCTGTCCCCGCTGCACTGCACATCTGGTGCTGCACCGGGAGCGGGGCGGCTATCGCCTGGTCTGCCACCATTGCGGCCTCACCGCCCGGCCGCCCGAGGCCTGTCCCGATTGCGGCGGCCTGGACCTGCGCCCCGCCGGCCAGGGCACCCAACGGGTGGAGGAGACCCTGGCCGAGCGCTTCCCCGACGCCCGCATCCTGCGCATCGACCGGGACACCACGGGGCGCAAGGGCGCCTTCGCCGCCATGCGCGACCAGGTGGAGGCCCGGGAGGTGGACATCCTGGTGGGCACCCAGATCGTGGCCAAGGGCCACGACTTCCCCCACCTCACCCTGGTGGGCGTGCTGGGGGCCGACCATGCCCTCATCTCCCCGGATTTCCGCGCCACCGAGCGCCTGTTCGCCCAGCTCATGCAGGTTTCCGGCCGGGCCGGGCGGGCCGAGCATGCCGGCGAGGTGTTGATCCAGACTGCCTATCCCAGGCACCCCCTCTATCAATCCCTGATGCGCCACGACTACCCAGGCTTCGCCGAGGCGACGCTCAAGGAAAGGCGCGGCGCCGACGCGCCGCCTTTCGCCGGCCAGGCCCTGCTGCGGGCCGAGGCGTCCGGGGAGGATGCCGCCATGGCCTTCCTGCTCGTGGCCCGGGAGGCGGGGCTGGCTCTGGAAAAAGGCGTGACCCTGTTCGACCCCGTGCCCGCCTTGCTGGCCCGGGTGGCCAACCGCCACCGCGCCCAGTTGCTGGTCCAGTGTGCCGCCCGAGCCCGCTTGCAGGACTTCCTGAAAGCCTGGGTCGGGCAGCTGCGGGAACTCCCGGCCCGGGGCGTGCGCTGGAGCCTGGATGTGGACCCGGTGGATTATTGAACCGCCACACCTGGGATGGATAAAAAAACTTCACTGGCCAGCATGGCGGCAAGCATTAGACTGAAGCCAGTTCGCAAGAAACCCGAAGAGCGCCATGATGAGTCCACGAGGAGACACGGCTTCTGAACCGGCGTGGGTGGCCATCCTGGCCCGCCACGCCGGCAAGCCCCACCAGTTGCTCCAGGCATTGCGGGAAATCCAGGAGGCCCACCAGGCCATCCCGCCCGCCGCCATCGCCCGGGTGGCGGAGTCCTTGGGCGTGCCCCTGGCCCGGGTGCGGGGCGTCATCGGCTTCTACGCCTTCCTGACGGAGCAGCCCTGGGGACGCTACCGGGTGCTGTTCTCCGACAACATCACCGACCGCATGCTGGGCAACCAGGAACTGCTCGCTGCCCTGTGCGAGAAGCTCTGGGTCGAGAAGGGCCGCATGTCCGAGGACGGCCTGGTGTCGGTGGATACCACCTCCTGCACCGGCCTGTGCGACCAGGGCCCCGCCATCCTGGTGAACGGCTGGGCCATCCCCAGGCTCACCCCGGAGAGGCTGGAGCGCGTCGCCGAACTGATCCTGGCCCAGGCTCCGGTGGCGGACTGGCCGGCCGAGTTGTTCGCCATCGAGGACCACATCCGCCGCCGGGACATCCTGCTCGACCACGGCCTGCAACCCGGCGACGCCCTGCGCGCCGCCCTGGCCCGGGGTGCCGCGCCGGCGGCCGAGCAGGCTGCCAATGCCCGCTCCTGGCGCGAGGGCCACGGCGCCGGGCCTGCCGGTCCGGCCGCCACCCTGGAGGAGATCAAGCGTGCCAATCTGCGTGGCCGGGGCGGCGCCGGCTTCACCACCGGCCTCAAGTGGGAGGCCTGCCGCAACGCGCCGGGCAAGGATCGCTACGTGGTCTGCAACGCCGACGAGGGGGAGCCCGGCACCTTCAAGGATCGGGTGCTGCTGCGTTCCTATGCCGACCTGGTGTTCGAGGGCATGACGGTATGCGCCTATGCCGTCGGCGCGACCCAGGGCTTCCTGTACCTCCGGGGTGAATACCGCTTCCTGCTGGAATCCCTCGACGAGGTGCTGGCCCGGCGCCGCGCCGAGGGTCTGTTGGGCCGAGGCATCCTGGGCCAGACCGGGTTCGACTTCGACATCCACATCCACCTGGGGGCTGGCGCCTATGTCTGCGGCGAGGAATCCGCGCTCATCGAATCCCTGGAAGGCAAGCGCGGCGTGCCCCGCAACCGGCCGCCCTACCCCGTCACCCACGGCTACCTGCAGAAACCCACCACCGTGAACAACGTGGAAACCTTCTGCGCCGCCGCCCTCATCGCCAGACACGGCGGCGACTGGTATCGCGCCATCGGCACCGCCAAGTCCGCCGGCACCAAGCTGCTGTCGGTTTCCGGTGACTGTGCCCGGCCCGGCATTTACGAATACCCCTTCGGCACCAGCGTGGGCCAGGTGCTGGAGGACTGCGGCGCGGCGAATACGCTGGCGGTGCAGATCAGCGGTCCTTCCGGCGTGTGCATCGATGCCTCCGAATTCGACCGCCGCATCGCCTTCGAGGATCTGCCCACCGCCGGCGCCTTCACCGTGTTCGACCAAAGCCGGGACATGTTCGAGGTGGCCCGCAATTACACTCATTTCTTTGCCCATGAAAGCTGCGGCTTTTGCACCCCCTGCCGGGTGGGCACGGCCATGCTGAAGGCCACCATGGACAAGATCGCCGACGGCCACGGCACGCCCTACGACCTGGCGGAGATCGAGAAGCTCGACAAGGTTCTGCACCTCTCTGCGCATTGCGGCCTCGGCCACACCGCCTGCAATCCGACGCTGGACACCCTCAAACGCTTCCGACCAATGTACGAGCGCCGCCTCAAGTCCCGGGAATTCGAGCCCGCCTTCGATCTCGATGGGGCCCTGGCCCGGGCGCGGCAGATGACCGGGCGGGACGATGCCGGCGCCCACCTTTCCCTGGAGTCCGAGCGATGAGCGAAACCGCCACCTTCCTTCTGGATGGCGAGGATGTTCCTTTCCAGCCCGGCCAGACCGTGATCCAGGCCGCGCTTGCCGCCGGCCGCTACATCCCCCATCTGTGCTACCACCCGGAGTTCAAGCCCCACGGCAGCTGCAAGGTGTGCACGGTGAAGGCGAACGGTCGAACCGCCGCCGCCTGCACCCTGCCGGCCCAGGCCGGCCTCACGGTGGAGAGCGACAGCGAGGAGATGAACGAGCTGCGCCGCACCCTGGTGCAGATGCTGTTCGCCGAGGGCAACCACTTCTGTCCCTCCTGCGAGAAGAGCGGCAACTGCACCCTGCAAGCCCTGGGCTACGATCTGGGGGTCATGACCGCCGGCTTCCGCCACTTCTTCCCGGACCGGCCGGTGGATGCCTCCCACCCGGACATCCTGCTGGACTTCAACCGCTGCATCCTCTGCGAGCTGTGCGTGCGCGCTTCCTGCGAGGTGGACGGCAAGTGCGTGTTCGCCCTCTCCGGGCGCGGCATCGACAAGCATCTGGTGGTCAACGCCGCATCCGGCTTGCTGGCGGACACCGACATCGCGCTGACCGACAAGGCCATGCAGGTCTGCCCGGTGGGCGTGATTCTGAAGAAGCGGGTGGGCTTCGCCCAGCCCATCGGCCAGCGCCGCTACGACTCCGAGCCCATCAGCGCCCAGGCCCTGCGCGACGCACCGCGCGCGCCGTCCGGGTCGGGCCGCTGCGCCGCCTGCGAGGGGGAAGAATGAACGCGCCGGCGGAAACGAAGAAGAAGCTGCGCGTCGCCACCACCTCGTTGGCCGGCTGCTTCGGCTGCCACATGTCCTTCCTGGACATCGACGAGCGGCTGTTCCCGCTGCTGGACCTCATCGAGTTCGACCGCTCGCCCCTGACCGACATCAAGCACTGCGGCCCCTGCGACATCGGCATCGTCGAGGGGGGCATCTGCAACGCGGAAAACGTCCACGTGCTGCGGGAGTTCCGGAAGAACTGCAAGATCCTCATCGCCATCGGCGCCTGCGCGGTGACCGGCGGCCTGCCGGCCCAGCGCAACCATCTGGACCTGTCCGCCTGTCTGTCGGAGGTGTATCTGACGGAGGGCGGGCTGGAGCGCGGTCTCATCCCCAACGATCCGGAACTGCCCCTGCCCCTGGACAAGGTGCACCCCCTGCACGAGGTGGTGAAGGTGGATTACTTCATCCCCGGCTGCCCCCCCTCGGCGGACGCCATCTGGAAATTCCTCACCGACCTCATCGCCGGCCGCACGCCCCGGCTGGGGCACGGCCTGATCAAGTACGACTGAAGGGCGAGTCATGAGCCTGGAACTGGAAACCGCCGAAAACCCCGAGAACCTGCGCCGGGTCGCCATCGAGCCCCTCTCCCGGGTGGAGGGCCATGGCAAGGTCACTCTGCTGCTGGACGAGGACGACCACGTCCAGCAGGCCCGTCTGCACATCGTCGAATTCCGGGGCTTCGAGAAGTTCGTCCAGGGCCGGCCCTATTGGGAGATTCCGGTGATGGTGCAGCGCCTGTGCGGCATCTGTCCGGTGTCCCACCATCTGGCCGCGTCCAAGGCCATGGATCAGATCGTCGGCGTGGACCGCCTCACCCCCACCGCCGAGAAGCTGCGCCGGCTCATGCACTACGGCCAGATTCTGCAATCGCATGCGCTGCATTTCTTCCACCTGTCCTCGCCGGACCTGCTGTTCGGCTTCGATTCCGATGTGGCCAGACGCAACATCGTCGGCGTCGCCGCCGAATATCCGGACATCGCGAAGCAAGGCGTGCTGCTGCGCAAGTACGGCCAGGAAGTCATCCGCCTCACCGCCGGCAAGCGGGTCCACGGCACCAGCGCCGTCCCCGGCGGGGTCAACAAGAACCTGAGCCCGGAGGAGCGGGATTTCCTGCTCCAGGACATCTACCCGATCATCGCCTGGTGCCGGGAAGCCGTGGCTCTGGCCCGGCGCCTGTTCGAGCAGGACCTGGACCGCTACAACAGTTTCGGCCGCTTCGACGCCCACAGCCTGTGTCTCATCCGGGCCGATGGGGCCATGGATCTCTACCACGGGGGCCTGCGGGCCCGCACGGTGGACGGCAAGACCCTGTTCGACCACGAGAACTACGACCACTACTGGGACCGCATCCACGAAGAGGTGAAGTCCTGGTCCTACATGAAATTCCCCTTCTTCCGGGAACTGGGGCCCGAGGCCGGCTGGTACCGGGTGGGGCCCCTGACTCGGGTGAGCCAGTGCGACTTCATCCCCACCCCCTTCGCCGACCACGCGCGGAGGGACTTCCTGGCCTTCGACGGCGGCAACGCGGCGGGAGCGACCCTGGGCTACCACTGGGCGCGGATGATCGAGATGCTGCACGCCGCCGAGATGATCAAGGAACTGCTTCACGACGACGACCTGCAAGGCGACGACCTGGTGGTCGCCGGGGAACGCCGGGAACGGGGCGTGGGCATGATCGAGGCCCCCCGGGGCACCCTCATCCACCACTACCGGGTGGACGAGAACGACCTGGTGGTGCGGGCCAATCTCATCGTCTCCACCACCCATAACAACCAGGCCATGAACGAGGCCATCCGCCAGGTGGCCCGTCAGTACCTGGACGGCCGCAAGCTCACCGAGGGACTGCTCAACCACATCGAGGTGGCGGTGCGCGCCTTCGACCCTTGCCTGTCCTGCGCCACCCACGCCCTGGGCAAGATGCCCCTGGAGGTGGAACTGCTGGACGCGGAAGAGCGCCGCCTGGACGCCGTGACCCGGAACATCCAGGGCTTCTGTTGAGCCGGAACCCCGGCCGCGCCGGCCGCCTCGTCATCGGCATCGGCAACCCCAGCCGGGGCGACGACGCCCTGGGAACCCTGGCCATCGAACGCTTGGCCGCCATGAACCTGCCGGACGTGGAACTGCTCACCGACTACCAGCTGCAGGTGGAATACGTGCTGGACCTGGACGGGCGGGAGGAGATCATCTTCATCGACGCCAGCGTCGCCGGTGACGCGCCCTTCGCCTTCGTGCCCATCGCCGCCCGGGAGGACGCCAGCTTCACCTCCCACGCCCTGTCGCCGGCCGCCCTGCTGGCCGCCTACGCGCGGCATTTTTCCCGTCCCCCACCACCCGCCCGGGCGCTGGCCATCCGTGCCTATGCCTTCGAGTTGGGGGAAGCGCCGGGGGGACAGGCGCGATCAAACCTGGATGCGGCCTTGTCCTGCCTGGTCCGGCATCTGATGGTTGCCCCGCCATCGGGCGCCTTCGACTGAGGTTTTCGGCATACTCCGGACATGCGCGGATTGCACCTGCTGATTTCCCTGCCCGTCCGCAGGGAGCAACTGCTGGATCTGGCCCGGTCGGCCGCCCCCCATCTGGTCACGATGATCCGCCGCAGCCGCCTCCTGGCTGCGGCGCCTGGTCCGGCCGCCGTCGTTTGCGAATGCCTGGGCATCGCCCGCCAGCGGGACTGGCCCGTAGCCCCTTTGACCGCCCACGCCGACGGCCTGGACGCCCGTAGTGGCTATTGGCTGCGCGCCGATCCGGTCCACCTGGAGGCGGGCATGGGGGGGCTCATGATGCGGCCGCCTGGTGAGTTGGCAATCAGCGGGGCCGAGGCCGCCGCCCTGGCCGCCGCCATCAACGAGGCCTGGCGGGCGCGGGGGACGGATGGCCTGGAACTGCTGGTGCCCCGACCCGGCCGCTGGTACCTCCGGCTGCCCTCGCCGCTAGACCTGGAAACCACTTCCCCGGACCTTCTGGTGGGGGAATACCTGACCCCCCATCTGCCCCGGGGCGCCGCCGCCGCGACGCTGGCCCGGGAGGTGAACGAGGCCCAGATGGTCCTGCACGACCATCCCGTCAACCTGGCCCGGGAAGCCCGCGGCTTGCTCGTGGTCAACGGACTGTGGCTGTGGGGCGGCGGAGTGTTTCCCCGGGTCTCGCCCGGCATCGGCCTGCTGGCCTCGGGTGTGGATGACGACGGGGCAGCGCTGGCCCGGGCGGCGGGCGTGGCCCACATGGCGACATCCGCGCGCCTGGAAGATTTGGCCATCGCTGATGAGGCCCTCGCCATCCTGGCCCCGGGTCGGGACGACCACGATCTTCGCGACTATCTGGTCGGGCTGGAACGGGATTGGCTGGCGCCCCTGTTTCGTAAGCTGGTCCTGGGCCGCTTGGGTCGCCTGCGCCTGCATCTCTTCACCCGGCCGGCGTCCAGCCATGCCCTGGATCCTGCCCGGGCCTGGCGCTTCTGGCGCTGACCGCGTTTTCAGCGCGGAACCGTCACCTGATGCATGCGGGCGGCGATGATGGCCTTGCGCTTGAGCAGGCCCCGGGCGTTGCGGTGGGTTTCGTAATAGCGGGGATTGGGGATCATGGCCGCCAGGGTGGCGGCCTGATCCGGTCCCAGGCTGGTGGCCGGGGCCCGGAAATAGCGCTGGCTGGCCGCCTCGGCGCCATAGATGCCGTTGCCCCATTCGATGACGTTGAGATAAACCTCCAGAATGCGCCGCTTGCTCCACAAGGCCTCGATCATCACCGTGATGACGGCTTCCTGGAGCTTGCGCAGGGGGTTGCGGGAAGCGGACAGGAACAGGTTCTTGGCCAGTTGCTGGCTGATGGTGGAGCCGCCGGCGACGATGCGGCCCTTCTTCAGGTTCTTTTCCACCGCCTTCTCGATGCCCTCCCAGTCGAAACCCTCGTGTTCCAGGAAACGACTGTCCTCGGCGGCGACCACCGCCCTCTTCAGGTGCGGGGAAATTCGGTCGTAGTCCACCCAGCGATGGCGCAATTCCGCATCCGGGCGTTTTTCCTGCAACCGTTCCAGGCCCGCTGCCATGAAAGCGGTGTTGGAGGGATTGACGTAACCCCACCAGGCCACGCCGGTGAGATAGCCGATCTGGAGATACAACAGCAGGATCAGGGTGACCAGCCCGCCCCGCCACAGCCAGCGTCCCATCAAGCCGCCCTCAGCAGGGCAAGGACCGGCGCCGTGTCCGGCCGCACGCCGCGCCAGAGCAGGAAAGCCTCGGCGGCCTGCTCCACCAGCATGCCCAGGCCGTCCGCCCCCCGGACGCCCCGAGCCCGGGCAAAGGCGAGGAAGGGCGTGTCCTTGCCGTACATCATGTCATAGGCCAGGGCGTCCTCGGCGAACACCGTCTCCGGCAGGGGCGGCAGATCCCCGGCCAGGCTGGCTGAGGTAGCGTTGATCACCAGATCGAAGGGACCGGGCAGGTTGGAGTATCCGCCGCCATCTACCTGCCCGGCACCGAAATCCCGGGCCAGGGCTTCTGCCTTCTCCGCCGTGCGGTTGGCGATGTACAGACTGGCCGGCGCCCGTTCCAGCAAGGGCAGGATCACCCCGCGGGCAGCGCCGCCGGCGCCCATGAGCAGGATGCGCTTGCCGGCCGGATCGAAGCCCAGGTTGGCGGTGAGGTCGCGCACCAGGCCGGCCCCGTCGGTGTTGTCGCCCAGGATGCCATCCGCTTCGAACCGGAGCGTGTTCACCGCACCGGCGGCTCCCGCCCGGGGCGTGCGCCGGGTGGCGAGGGCGAAAGCCTGTTCCTTGAAGGGTACGGTTACGTTGGCGCCCCGGCCGCCTTCCGCCCGAAAGGCTTCGATGGCCTTGGCGAAGCCGTCCAGGGGCGCCAGACGGGCGGCATAGGCCAGATCCTGGTTGGTCTGCCGGGCGAAGGCGGCGTGGATCAGCGGGGACTTGGAATGGGCGATGGGGTTGCCGAATACGGCGTAGGCATCCGTCATGGAAATCCGGAAAGTGAAAAACACGGATTGTATTCGGCTGGGCTGCGCAAGGCCCGGCATCCAAGATTCGCACCATATATGTGCGCTATGCACCAACATGGGTCCATAATTTTCCCCAAAATGGACAGAGCCCTTATGGCACAATGATTTGCTGTCTTTTTGAGCATGGCATGGAACCTGCTTGCCAGCCTGGCCGTGGTACTTACCCCAGTGATCCGTACTTTCCCAGAGGAGTTTGAAATGGCTGTCGCCGATGTTATGAAGATGATCCAGGAAAACGACGTCAAATTTGTCGATTTCCGTTTTACCGATACCCGCGGCAAGGAACAGCACGTGTCCGTCCCCGTCTCCGCTTTCAATGAAGAGAAGTTCACCGACGGCCATGCTTTCGACGGTTCCTCCATCGCCGGCTGGAAGGGCATCCAGGCATCCGACATGCTGCTCATGCCCGATCCCGATACCGCCAACATCGACCCTTTCATGGATGAGCCGACCCTCATCCTGACCTGCGATGTCGTGGAGCCCGATACGGGCAAGGGCTACGATCGCGACCCCCGTTCCATCGCCAAGCGGGCCGAGGCCTACCTGAAATCCACCGGCATTGGCGATGTGGCCTACTTCGGCCCCGAGCCCGAGTTTTTCATCTTCGATTCCGTGACCTGGCACGACGACATGTCCGGCAGCCACGTGAAGATCCGCTCCGAGGAAGCCGCCTGGTCCTCCGGCGAGCAGACCGAAGCCGGCAACACCGGCCACCGCCCCAAGGTGAAGGGAGGTTACTTCCCCGTGCCCCCCATCGATTCCCTGCATGATATCCGGGCCGCCATGTGCCTGGCCCTGGAAGAGATGGGCGTGCCCGTGGAAGTGCACCACCACGAGGTGGCTACCGCCGGCCAGTGCGAGATCGGCACCAAGTTCTCCACCCTGGTGAAGCGCGCCGACTGGACCCAGATCCAGAAGTACGTGATCCACAATGTGGCCCACAGCTATGGCAAGACTGCTACCTTCATGCCCAAGCCCATCGTTGGCGACAACGGTTCCGGCATGCACGTGCACCAGTCCATCTGGAAGGATGGCAAGAACCTGTTCGCTGGCAATGGCTATGCCGGCCTGTCCGAACTGGCCCTCTATTACATCGGCGGGGTGATCAAGCACGCCAAGGCCCTGAACGCCATCTGCAACCCCGGCACCAACTCCTACAAGCGTCTGGTGCCTGGCTTCGAGGCCCCCGTGATGCTGGCCTACTCTGCCCGCAACCGTTCCGCCTCCATCCGCATCCCCCACGTGCAGTCCGACAAGGCCCGCCGGATCGAGACCCGCTTCCCCGATCCCATCGCCAACCCGTACATGTGCTTCGCTGCCCTGATGATGGCCGGTCTGGATGGCATCCAGAACAAGATCCACCCGGGCGATCCCGCCACCAAGAACCTGTATGACCTGCCTCCCGAGGAAGAGGCCAGGATTCCCACCGTGTGTCACAGCCTGGACATGGCGCTGGAGCATCTGGACAAGGATCGCGAGTTCCTGACCAAGGGTGGCGTGTTCAGCAATGAGTTCATCGATGCCTACATCGAACTCAAGATGGAAGAGGTCACCCGTCTGCGAATGACCACCCATCCGGTCGAGTTCGACATGTACTACAGCGTGTGATCCACCACGCCAGAGTGGTATCACCATCAATATTTTCTCTGGCTTGACGTAGAAAGGGCGGGGTTCGCACCCCGCCTTTTTTTCGCCTGCATAAGGCCAAGCCGGGAGAATAGGATGGGTTTTCTCAACGACCTCCGGATCGGTCCCACCGGATCGCCCTGAGCGTCGTCACTTCGGTTCTTACCTATGGCAGGCGTCACGATGTTCATGACCGCCACCTGCACCATCAGCCAGTTGCAAACGGTCCGCCGCGGTATGCCGTTTCCGGCTCGGTGCCGGTTGATCCAAACCCACAGGCGGATTGGAGCGAGGGAAACAGGCTAAACTTTGCCCCGTGCCCCTGTTTTTCCTCCAATTTTTCGTCCAATGCGCCTGCCATTGCTCTTGTTCCTCGCCGTTCTCGCTCCCGCCGCGCAAGCGGAGATCTACAAGTTCGTGGACGAGAACGGCCTGGTGACCTACACCAACATGCCGCGCCCGGGAAGCAAGCCCCAGATGGTCATTCCCGATCTGAGCAAAACGGGCAAGGCGGTTCCGGACCCGGTTCCCGCCGGCACGCCGAAATCCGGCGGCAAGATCGCCACCCCCAGTTACTTTCCCAAGGTGGACGTGGGCACCCAGCGCAAGCGCGACGATATGCGCCGCCAGCTACTGGTGGAGGAACTGCGCAGCGAGGAGCGCAACCTGACCGCCGCGAAAACTGCCCTGGCCCAGGGCGGTCGCACCCCGGGCGCGGACCTGCGCAAGCTCTCCGATGCCGTGCGCATGCACGAAAAAAACATCGAGATGCTCAACAAGGAGCTCTCCCACATCCGCTGATACCGAGCCCGGATCGGGCTGCATCAACGTTTGCTAAAATGCGCCGCTCACCCCCACGAGTCGTGACGCCATGCGCATCTCCCAGTTTTTCCTCTCCACCAGCAAGGAAGCCCCCGCCGAAGCGGAACTCGTCAGCCACAAGCTGATGTTGCGCGCCGGGCTCATCAAACGCCTGGGTTCCGGCCTCTACACCTGGATGCCCCTGGGCCTGCGCATCCTGCGCAAGGTGGAGGCCATCGTGCGGGAGGAGATGAACCGGGCCGGCGCCGTCGAGCTGCTCATGCCCGCCGTGCAGCCTGCCGAGCTGTGGCAGGAATCCGGGCGCTGGGCGGTGTTCGGGCCACAGATGCTGAAGATCAAGGACCGCCACGACCGGGACTTCTGCTTTGGTCCCACCCATGAGGAAGTCATCACCGATCTGGCCCGCAGGGAGATCCGCTCCTACCGCCAGTTGCCGGTGAACTTCTACCAGGTCCAGACCAAATTCCGCGACGAGATCCGGCCCCGCTTCGGGGTCATGCGCGCCCGGGAATTTCTCATGAAGGATGCCTATTCCTTCCACGCCGGCGAGGACAGCCTGGACGCCACCTACCGGACCATGTACGAGGCCTACAGCCGCATCTTCACCCGCCTGGGCCTCAAGTTCAGGGCAGTGGCCGCCGACACCGGCGCCATCGGCGGTTCCGGCTCCCATGAATTCCACGTGCTCGCCGACTCCGGCGAAGACGCCATCGCTTTCTGTCCGGATTCCGACTACGCCGCCAACGTGGAGATGGCCGAAGCTCTGGCGCCTGCCGCTGCCCGTCCCGCTCCCGGCTTCAGCCTGGAAAAGGTGGCCACCCCGGACCAGCACACCATCGATGAAGTGACTGCCTTTCTGAAAGTCCCGGCGGACAGGGTCGTCAAGACCTTGGTGGTACGGGGCGAGGCAGGTCTGGTCGCCTTGCTGGTGCGCGGCGACCACCAGTTGAACGAGGTGAAGGCCGGCAAGTTGCCCGGCGTGCTGAATCCTCTGGAATTCGCCAGCGATGCCGAAATCCGCACAGCCCTGGGCTGTGGCGTCGGTTCCCTCGGCCCGGTGGGCCTCGACCTTCCCGTCTTTGCCGACCGTTCCGTCGCCAACCTGGCCGATTTCGTCTGCGGCGCCAACACGGATGGCTTCCACCTCACCGGCGTGAATTTTGGCCGTGACCTGCCCGAGCCCCAGGTGGCGGATATCCGCAACGCGGTGGCAGGGGATCCCAGCCCCGACGGCAAAGGCAGCCTGGAATTGTGCCGCGGTATCGAAGTCGGTCACATCTTCAAACTGGGCACCAAGTATTCCCAGGCCCTGGAAGCGAAATACCTGGACGAGAACGGCAAGTCCCAGGTGCTGGTCATGGGTTGCTACGGCATCGGCGTGTCCCGCATCGTGGGCGCGGCCATCGAGCAGGGCTTCGATGAGCGGGGCATCGTTTTCCCCCAGTCCATGGCGCCCTTCGAACTGGCCATCGTGCCCCTGGGTCTGAAGCGCAGCGACGCGGTGCGCGAAGCCGCAGAAACTCTCTATAATCAAATGGTTGCCGCCGGAATCGACGTGGTGCTGGACGATCGGGACGAACGCCCGGGTGTCATGTTCGCCGACATGGAACTGATCGGCGTGCCCCACCGGTTGGTGGTCAGCGACCGGGGCCTCAAGGAAGGTATGCTCGAGTACCAGGCTCGTACCGATACGTCCGGCACGAAGATTGCTCAGGAAGACGCGGTGCGATTCATCGAAGAACGGGTCAAGTCATGTCGAAGCGTGGTTTGAAACAACTGGTCTGGCTGCTGGCTTTCACGGCCGGTTCCGCCTTGGCTGGCGCCCAGAAATACGAGCCCCTGTCCGCCAGCGTCCGCTCCCAGTTGTCCAAGGCGGTGGCCGACGCCGCCGTGGAAAAGGCTGCCTTCGCCGAATCCCCCTATGTCCAGGCCTGGCTTGCGGAAATGTCCAGGCGCCTCGCCAAACGCATTCCCGACCCGGAATACCGGGAGGATTTCCTCAACACCGTCCATTACGAATCCATCCGTGCCGGCCTGGACCCGGAACTGGTGCTAGGCCTCATCGAAGTGGAAAGCGGCTTCCGGAAATACGCGGTCTCCAGCGCCACAGCCCAGGGCTACATGCAGGTGATGCCTTTCTGGACCAAGCTCATCGGCACTCCTGACCATAACCTGTTTCACCTGCGCACCAATCTGCGCTATGGCGTCACCATCCTGCGCCACTACCTGGATATCGAACGGGGCGACCTGTTCCGCGCTCTGGGGCGCTACAACGGCAGCCTAGGCAAGCCCGAGTACCCCAACATGGTCTACGCTGCCTGGCGCAACAAATGGACCTATGGTCTGACTCCGAAAGTCAGGCCCAAGCAGGCCGAGATCACCGGCCTGAAGAAAGGAACCTAGCAGGAATAAAGGTGGGGCGACGGATGGGAATCGAACCCACGACACCTGGAGCCACAATCCAGTGCTCTACCAACTGAGCTACCGCCGCCACCGGGGTGACTGCATGACATCACGCGGTTGAAGCAATTGCGTGAAGGCGCGGGATTGTATCCGATGCCGCGCCGGGACTCCAGCCTTCACGAGTCCTTTTTCCTCGAGCTGGAAGATCCCGGACAGTTGATGGTTTTCCCAAGGTGCACTCACTTCGTAAGCGCCATGAAGAGTTCCGGCAATTTCTCCGGCAGGCGCTGGATGTTGTCCACCACGGTGTACTGGTGGCCGAAGATGTCGCCCACGTACTCGTCGGCCTTGCGGTCCAGACTGATGCAATAGGTGAAGATGCCCTTCTGGTCCAATTCCCTGACCGCCCGGCGGGCATCCTCGATGAGCAGTCGCTCGTCCTGGACGTCCACGTCTGCGGGCTGGCCGTCGGTGAGGATGAGCATGAGTTTCTTGTCCGCCGGGCGCGCTTCCAGGTAGTGGGCGGCATGGCGCAGGGCGGCGCCCATGCGGGTGGACCAGCCGGCCTGCATGGCGGCCAGGCGGCCTTTCACTTCGTCGCCCCAGTGCTCGCTGTAGCCCTTGATGTGCAGGTAATGCACGTCGTGGCGGTTGTTGGAATGAAAGCCTGCGATGGCGAAGGGGTCCCCCAGGCGCTCGATGGCCCAGGCCAGGAGGGACACAGCCTCCTGAGAGAGCGCCAGGATGGTCTGCTCGCCGCCGGCTGCCTGCTCGTTGAGGGATTCGGACAGGTCCAATAGCAGCATGACGGCGATGTTGCGGCCGCTGGTGCGATGGCTCATGTTGATGCGGGGGTCCGGGGTGGCGCCCCCCTTGAAGTCGATGAGGGAGCGGATGGCCACGTCCAAGTCCAGCTCGCTGCCTTCCTCCTGGTAGCGGATGCGCACCTTGTCCTGGGGCTTCAAGAGGTCGAGGATGCGCTTCAGGCGCTTGGCCAGGGCGTCATGCTTCTGCAGCAGCCGGTCGATGTCACCCGCGTTGCCCTTGGGGTGCAGGTGCTCGTACAGGCTGACCCAGTCTGGGCGGTAGGTCTGGCTGTGGTAGTCCCACTCGGGATAGTGGCGCGGCGGCAGGGCCTGGAGCTCGGATTCCTTTTTCAGCTTCTTGTCCGGATCGTCGAAGAACGCCTCGTCGTCGCTATCCTCGATGTACTGCCACATGTGGCGGTTGTCGTCGCGGTAGTCGATCACCGTGTCGTCAAACCAGACTTTGGCGAATTGATCACTCTGCCGGCGGGTGCGCGCCACGTAGGCCAGGGCCAGGTCGGCGATCTCCCGGGTGCTGCTCCCGCTTCGGTCCATCAGGTCGTGGAAGCGCCGGGTGAATTCCAGTAAATCGGCATTCCCATAGGGGTGGCCGGGATCCAGCAGGGCCCGGGACTGCATGGCCAGGCGATGGCGCAGACAGGAGGTGGTCTCCGGGTCGCAGGCGCCTTCCACGGGCATGGGGTGCAAGGCCAGGAAGATGCGGCGCAAGCCAGGATATTCCCGGATCAGCAGGTTCTCGATGCGGCAGTCCTCGAAAAACTCGATGGCCATGCGCTGGAAGGGGCTGTAGTTGTCGGCAATGATGGGCCGGGTCCAGCGCCGGTGCCCCACCATGTGGGCCAACACGGCCCGGTAGCGGTCCACGCCCGGGATGCCGTTGGCGGCATCGAACACATCCGGCACCCGCATGCCCAGTTTGTCGTAGTAGGGAACCGGCTTGCGCAGTTCATCGAAGGCGGTGGAATAAGGCACCAGTTGCTCAGACGCATTCCATACCCCCCGCAGGTACAGGTCCAGCTTGCGTTCCACGTCGGCGAACAGCACGCCATGGCGCTCCCGTTGCATGACTGCCCGGCTGTCGGCGGATTTCAGGGCGAAATATTCCGCCTGCCGCGCCGGGTGGCTCGGATAGTTGCGCACGCCGTACTCGACCCAGTTCTTCACCCCGGCCAGGGAGAGCTGGTCCAGGAGTTTGGGGGCCTGCTCGAAAAACGGGGGCAGGCCCGGGCTGGGGAAAGTGGTGTGATGGCCGTGGATGGAACCGGTGGTGCGTTCCATCAGATCGGCGGCGATATCCAGGTAGTGCCTGAGCTGGTCCCGGGAATGCAGGCGCCGGGCCACGGGCGCAAGGGTCTGCAGGAAGGGGGCGATGGCCTTGCCGTTGGGGGACTTCTGCAGGCGCTGTATCAGGCCCATGACGTCCGGCAGGGCCTCTTCCCCCAGGGCCCCGGCCACCGAAGGCCACTCTTCCAGGAAGGCCAGCATGGGCTCCACCCCACGGCCGAGCTTGCCGATGACCCGCGCCGCTTCCAGGTAGGCATGGATGCCGTCCCGGCTCAGGACCGCCAGAGCCTCGGCCATGACATCCTCGAACACCTCCTCCACCGGCTTGAAGCGGGTGTCGAGCTCAGCCCAGTAGGCTTTCATCAAAGGGTGCTGGTATTCCGTCTCGACTACGGTCATGGCTGCACTTTCTCTCCCTACCCCTGCTCGTGCAGGAGGGGCTCCTCAGGCAAACGTCGCATCGATGGCGTGGTCCAGGGTCTCGCGGATATCGGCATCGTCGGTGATGGGCCGCACCAAGGCCATCTGGCAGGCCTCCACGGGGTTCACGCCATCCTTGATCAGGGTGGCCGCATAGACCAGCAGGCGGGTGGAAATGCCCTCGTCCAGGCCATGGCCCTTGAGGTTGCGGGCGGTCTGGCCAATCTTCACCAGCTTGCCGGCAGTGGACTCGTCCAGGCCGGTTTCCTTGGCCAGGATGGCGGTCTCCAGGGCGGCGTCCGGGTAGTTGAAGTCGAAGGCGGTGAAGCGCTGCTTGGTGGACTGCTTCAGATCCTTCATCAGGGACTGGTAGCCCGGGTTGTAGCTGATCACCAGCTGGAAGTCGGGATGGGCCTCGATGAGCTCGCCCTTCTTGTCCAGGGGCAGTGTGCGCCGGTGGTCGGTGAGGGGGTGGATCACCACCGTGGTGTCCTGGCGGGCTTCCACGATTTCATCCAGGTAGCAAATGGCGCCGATGCGGGCGGCGGTAGTCAGCGGGCCGTCCAGCCAGCGGGTGCCGTTGGCCTCCAGCAGATAGCGGCCCACCAGGTCGCTGGCGGTCATGTCCTCGTTGCAGGCTACGGTGATGAGGGGCTTGCCCAGTTTCCAGGCCATGTACTCCACGAAGCGAGATTTGCCGCAGCCGGTGGGGCCCTTGACCATCACCGGCAGGCGGTTGCGCCAGGCGGCCTCGTACAGGGTGACTTCATTGCCCTGGGGCTGGTAGTAAGGTTCTCTGTGAACCTTGTATTGCTCTTTGTCGACACTCATTGCGCGCTCCTTGTCCGCGACACGGGCAGGGTTTCAGTTCCATGAAAACAAACGCCCCCATCCCGGGGGCGTTTGTGCGTTCGAGGGCAGGGGTGATGCAACCGAGCCCGCTCCGGGGTCGCACCTGCCATCTTGCAACGGCAGGCACTGCTCCGCCCTCCGCCGGGCTTACTTGTGCACGCCCAGCTTCTCGCGCCAGCCGGGGTACAGTTTGTCGGCATCGTTGGGGAAGGACTCGAAAGCGCGGGCGAATTCCTTGTGCTCCTTGGCCCACTCGATGGGATCAGCCTTGGCCTTCCAGCACTCGTAGGCCTGGCGCAGGCTCTTGGCGCCGGCGGCCGGAGAATCGATGTGGCCGTAGGAGCCGCCGCCGGCGGTGTTGATGACGTTGCCGTGGCCCAGGTTTTCGAAGAAGCCGGGCAGACGCAGGGCGTTCATGCCGCCGGAGATGATGGGGGTGGTGGGCTTCATGCCATACCACTTCTGGTAGTAAGCGGGGCCCTGGTACTCGTCGCGCTCGATGATGTAGGCGATGGCGCGGTCGTCTTTGTCGCCCTCCATCTTGCCGTAGCCCATGGTGCCGACGTGGATGCCGGAGGCACCCTGCAGACGGCTCATCTTGGCCAGCACATAGGCGGTGTAGCCGCGCTTGGAGCTGGGGGAGGTGACGGCGCCGTGGCCGGCGCGGTGGTAGTGCAGGTACTGGTTGGGGAAGTAGCGGCGGGCAGTGGTCACCATGCCGGGGCCGCCCACATAGCCGTCCACCAGGAAGGCCACCTTGTCGGCGTCGGGGCCGAAGCAGGACAGGATGAACTCGCCCCGGGCGATCATCTCGGCGTGATCGTCGGCGGTGATGTTGGCGGAGAACAGCTTGGCCTCGCCGGTCTCGTCCATGGCCCGCTTCATGGCGTCATAGACCAGGGGCATGACCTTGCGCATGGGAGCGAAGACCTGGTTGCCCTGGGGTTCGTCGTTCTTGATGAAGTCGCCGCCCAGCCAGAACTGGTAGGCGGCCTCGGCAAACGGCTCGGGGCGCAGGCCCAGCTTGGGCTTGATGATGGTGCCGGCGATGTAGCCGCCGTCCTTGATCGGGCGGCCCAGGATGCGCCAGAGGTCGGAGATGTCCTTGGCCGGGCCGTCGAACAGCTCGATGGCGCGCTTGGGCATGTAGAAGTCATACATCTTGGCGTATTCGATGTCGCCCATGCCCTGGTTGTTGCCGATGGTCAGCGTCAGGAACGAGACCATCATCATGCGACCGTCGGTGACGTTGCGGTCGAAGAGATCGAGCGGATAGGCGATGCGCATCTCTTCGGTGGCCTCGTCGATGTGATAGACCAGCGCATCGACGCCCTTGGTGAAATCGTCGGTGGTGCACACCTCGACATTGGTGCCGGTCGAGGATTCGGCGGCAAAGTGCGCGGCGGCCTCGAGATAACCATAGCCGGCCTTCGGCTTCATCTTGTAGGCGCAGAGAATGTGCTTGCCGCCCTTGATCAGGTCTTCCTCTTTCAGGGAGAGATCGGCGTAGCGGCTGGATTGATCGAGTGCCATCGTGGGTTTCCTCCGTAAGTGGTGGTGTGTCGTTTTCAGTGAAGCAATGCAAGCATCTTAAGCAAATCGTTCATAAATAACAGTCACGTGTTTTTATCGTGACCATCATCGATTTCTGATGATCTCCTCGTGCCAGAGGCGCAGCAGCTCGACATCGACGAAAGTCTTGCCATGCATGTCGCCGCGCCGTACCTCGCAAGGCTTGTCGGGTTCGCCCAGGTCGGAGAGCACTGCGAAAGCCCCCGTGAAATCGTGATCGAGCGTGTATTCGCTCTCGGTCACGAGGGTCGGCAGGCCTGCGGCGAGCGCCGCTTTCAGCCCGTTGGCGGAATCCTCGAAGGCGAGACAGGCGGCAGGCGAGAGCTTCATCTTTTCGAGCACCCAAAGGTAGATGTCGGGCGCCGGCTTTTTCTTCGGCACCACGTCACCGGCGCCGATCACCTCGAACCAGGACTCGGCCTCTGGCGCGAGACTGGCCTTGAGCAGACTCGTGACGTTCTCGGGCGTCGTCGTCGTGGCGATCGCCAGCCGTAACCCCGCCGCGCGCGCTTCGCGCATCAAGCGCGCCACACCGGGTTGCAGCGGAATGCCGCCTTGGTCGATCAGTTCCAGGTAGTGCCTCGTCTTGGCGGCATGCAGCGCCTTGATCCGTTCATCGGCATCGGCCCGCTGCAAAAATTCCGGATCGTGCTTCTCGCAGAAGAAGCGGATACGTTCCTTGCCACCCGTGACCGCGAGCAGTTCGCCATAGAGCGCGGCATCCCAGTGCCAAGGCAGACCGGCCTCCGCAAACGCGGCATTGAAAGCCAGACGATGGCCATCGCGCTCGGTATCGGCCAGCGTGCCATCGACATCGAAGATCAGGGCTTGCAGTGTTTCCATGACGGCGAAAGATAGCCATCAATGACCATAAGCAACAGTCACGATTTCTTATCTGGATGATAAGATCGAAATGAGACAAAATCGGCATTGAAACCGCGAACAGCGGAGGGGAGCCCGCCGAGGGCGGGGGCGTAACGCCTGTGAGCGGTGCCGAGAGGCACCCGTGGCAGCCTGGAGTGGATGAAATGAAACATGTCACCTTGCGCCAGCTCAGGGTCTTCGAATCCGTCGCGCGTCATCTGTCGTTCTCACGCGCGGCGGAAGAACTGCATCTGACTCAACCGGCCGTGTCGATGCAGGTCAAGCAGCTCGAAGAGCTGGCAGGACTGCCGCTCACCGAAATGATCGGCAAGAAGGTCTATCTCACCCAGGCGGGGGAAGAAGTCGCGCGTCATGCCCGGCGCATCGCCCAGCAATTGCGTGAGGCCGAAGAAGCGCTCGATGCCTTGAAAGGCGTCAAGGGCGGCCGTCTGTCGATCGGCGTCGTCAGCACTGCGAAGTATTTCGCACCGCGCCTCTTGGCCGAGTTCCGCCGTCGTCATGACGGCATCGTGCTGGATCTGCGCGTCGGCAATCGCGAGACGGTGGTGCATCAACTCGCCGACAACGAGATCGATCTGGCGATCATGGGCCAACCGCCGCAGGAATTCCCCACCGTCGCCGAACCTTTCGCCGATCACCCGCTGGTCATCGTCGCCTCCCCTGATCACCGGCTGGCACGGCTCGCCCGCGTGACACCGGCAGACCTTGCCGCAGAGACCTTCCTGATCCGCGAGCCCGGCTCCGGAACCCGCGCGACGATGGAACGCTTCTTTGCCGATGCCGGCATCGCACCGCGCCAGCTCCTCGAACTCGCCGGCAACAACGAAACGATCAAACAGGCCGTGATGGCCGGCCTGGGACTCGCCTTCATCTCCGGGCACAGCGTCGCGCTCGAATGCGAGGTCGGCCGGCTGGTCCAGCTGCCGGTCGCCGGCACGCCGGTGATGCGCCGCTGGTTCGTCGTGCAGCGCGCCGAGAAGGAGCTGCTCCCGCTCGCCGCAGCCTTCCGCGCCTTCCTGCTCGACGAGGCGCCGGCGCTGATGGGCGCGAAAACCACGCACTGAAAATCGGCGTTGGGCAGAGGGCACCTATTTTCTTGGCGGCGCCTTCCACAGCGTGACGGTCACGCCCAGTTTGCCGACGAAGGCTTTGGCGTAGTAGCCATCGAGCCGCAATCGCGGTCCGCCCTCGGGCAGCGCGGAGAGGACGATGTCGGTCAGTTGTGCATCGCTGAGCTGTGTTGTCCCTTCGGCATGCCAGAGTTTGATGTGGCCGCAGGCGTCGCGGTCGACGAGCAGCGCCCGGTCTTTCGCTGCGGCCGGCAGCCGGATCAGCACGCCTTCCGGCAGCTCATAGGCGCGCGCCGGGCCGAACTCGGTCGAACGCTCCGGCCCGCCTTCCGGCGTCGCGCTCGCCATCAGATCGAGGGCCGTGTCGTCGTCGAGCCGGCTTTCCCCTTCGCCATGCCAGACGACGAAGCCCTGCGGGCCCTGCTGGATCAGCAGGACATTGTCTTCGGCATGGGCAAGCCATGCACAGCAAAGCGCCAGCGCCGTGAGAGCTTGTGAAAAAATTCGTCGCGAGCGGGCTGATGGCAAGGCGCCCGGAGCGCAGCGACCGAGACATAACATGGAGTTAGGCGAGGGGGCGAGCACCGCGCAACGCAGCCAGCAGACCGCGCAGCAGAATTTTTCACAAGCTCTGAGCAGGAGGCGCTTCATGCAACTTTCCACTTGATCGAGCAGCCGATGCTCGGAATCTGCTCGCGCGGACCCTGGCCGGTCTGGGCGATCTGCTTCATCGCCTCGAACAAATCGCGGCGTACGCCTTCCGGTGCGGTCTCCTTGCGCGACTCATCGAGCCGGCCGCGGTATTGCAGTTCGAGATTCGCATTGAAACCGAAGAAGTCGGGCGTGCACACCGCGCCGTAGGCCTTGGCGACCGCCTGCGTTTCATCGAGCACATAGGGGAAAGGAAACTGTTTCTCGCGCGCGATCCTCACCATGTTGTCCCAGGAATCCTCGGGGTAGTCGGTGGGGTCGTTGGACATGATGGCGATCGAACCGATGCCGTAGTGCTTCAGCTCCTGCGTGTCGCGCACGATACGGTCGATCACTGCTTTCACATACGGGCAGTGGTTGCAGATGAACATTACCAGCAGCCCATTCGGCCCGCGCACGGCATCGAGGGTGTAGCGCCGGCCATCGACGCCGGGCAGGTCGAAATCGACGGCCTTCCAGCCGAAATCACAGACAGGGGTTGGGGTGCTGACCATTTTTTCTCTCCTTCAGTGGTTGGTTTTCGCTGTTTCCAGTGCCATGCGCAGGGCGATGCCGCGTGCCGAGACTTCTTCCGCCTTCGCCTTTTCCGCGGCGGCGACGGTGAGGCGCGACGCCGGCACACCCGCGGATTCGAGCAGCGCGCGCAGTGTATTGCTGCGTTGTTGGGCGAGCGCCTGCAAGCGGGCATCCGGAATCTCCTCGCGCTCGCGCAGGCGCTCGAACAGCACGGCGTAGAAATCGGCGCCTTTCAGGCGTCCGATCTCATCCTCGCTCAGGGTCTTCTTCTCGCGCATCAAGCCCGATAAGCGCGAGATGAACTTGCCGGCGACGCTCTCCTCGAGCTGGCCGGGATTGGCCTTGCGGAAACCCTCCTTCAGCGCGGCGAGATCGGCGGCGCCGAAACGTTCCTTGTAGAGCGCTTCGAGCGCCTCGCGGATTTTCGGCTGCTGGGTCGAGATTGGACCGGGATCGCCGGCCTCCGGCACGGACTGACCGGAGCGCGCCAGCACGGTGCGACGCAGGCGCATATCCTGCAACGCGGTACGGTCGGCATCGGCATACACGCCGGTCAGCATGAGCGAGAGCTTCGGCCGTTTGCCCAGCGCCGTCGCCAGTTTCATCGCCTTTTCACGCTCGGGGGGCGTTAGCTCCAAAGCACCCGGCTCGAAAGCGATTTCCTCGAGCTGCTCGCCACTGCCGAACAGCGCGCCGAGCGCACGGAACGGCGCGGTGACGATCTTGGTGATCACGTTGGTGATCGCCTTCCAGATCAGCGCGCCATAGCTGAATTGCGGATCGTCGAGACTACCGGACACCGGCAGGCCGAGATCGATGCGGCCATCGGCATCCTGCAGCAGGGCGATCGCCAGATCGAGCGGCAGGTCCTTCGCCGTCGGGCTCTCGACGCGTTCGCCGAGGGTGAGCCGATCCATGATCACCTGGTTGTCGCCGGTGAGCTGACGCTGTTTGATCTTGTATTCGAGGTCGAGCGAGAGCTTGCCGGAATCGATCTTGCGCCCGGCGAACGTCGCCATGTAGGGGGTGAGCCGCGTCATTTCGATGTTGCGGAACTGCACGCGCATGTCGAGGCCATTGGTCGGGTTGCCGAGCTCGACCTGACCCGCGGCGCGCGCCATGCCATATTCATCGACGGCACCTTCCAGCTCGATCTGCCCCACCGCGCCGGGCCGGTTCGAGAGGCCGGCAATGCTGCCCCGCAAGTCATGGATGCGCGTGGCGAAGGGCAGGATCAGCGATTCGTCGGCGAAATCCATCTCGCCCTTGATGAAGCGCAGCCGGTCGATATTCACCGTGAAAGTCGGCGCTGGCGGAGCGGCACTCGGTGGGCTCTGCGCCGCGGCGGGCTTCTCTTCGCTTTGCGCTTTCAGCACCCGTTTCACGTTGATGTTCTTTTCCTTGTCGATCAGCAGCTGGGTATCGAGGCCAGCGAGCGTCAGCTCACCGAGATCGAGCCGGTTCGGTGCAAAGGAAAAGCGCCGCGTGGCCAGGCTCTTCCAGGCCAGCAGCGGCTTGCTGCTGCCCGGTTCGCTCAGGCGCAGGTCCTTGAGCGCGAACTCGCCTTTCACGTTCGGGCCCTTGTCGTCGTAGAGCGCCCGGCCGAGCAGCGACAGCTTGCCATCGGCCAAGGTCAACGTGGTTTTCGCGGCGAGGAAAGGCTGGGCGGGTTTGAGCGCCAGCTCGGCGAGCCTGAATTCGACATCGGCGGCGGCAGCCGCTGGCACGACCCTGCCCTGCGCTTCGAAGCGACCACCGCTGGCGAAATCGAATGACAACTTCACCGGCAGCGGCGCGCTCATGTCTTCACTCAACCCTGTGGTTTCCGCCGCGACATGCTCGAGCACGAGCTCGAACGCGGGCTGGACGCTGGCATCGACGAGGCGCAAACCGAGATCGGCGACCTCGACCTTGCCCACCTGATAGCGCCAGGGCGGTGCTGCTTCGCTGACCGAGGCGGCGGACTTGTCTTCCTGCCGCTTGCCGGCGCCCAGCGCCTTCAACGCTTCGACGAGTTCGATGCGGCCTGCCCGGTCACGCTGCAATTCGACGCGTCCGCCTTCGAGCCGAACTCCGCCGACCGATGCCCTACGCTCGGCCAGCCTGACCTGGATGTCCTCGGCGTGCAGCGCTGCGAATCGGGGCGACGGTTCGATACCCGGCAGCGCGAGCCGACCGTTGCCGACGCTCACCGCGGCGATGCCGAGCTGCTGGTCGGCAAGGCGGAAGCGGCCGTCCTCGAGCTCGATCGCTTCGACGCTGGCCACCGGACCGGCGGCATCCTTGAGCGCGATGCGCAGCCCGGTCACTTTCGCCTGAAGATGGTCGACCGCCGCATCGAAACGCTTGCCGTCATTGCCCGCCACTACCTCGGCGGACAATGTCAGCACCCCTTCCGGCGGCACGGGCAGCGCGTTCTGCAGATAGGGCGCCAGCTTGGCAAGCTGCAGATCGGCCAGCGAAAGGGTGCCGGCGACACGCAGCGGATCGAGATCGATCTTGCCCGCCAACTCTATCTGCGCACCAAGCGCCGTGCGTGCCGTGAGCCGATATTGGCCTTCCTGGTCCGGCAATGTCGACAGCTCCTTCAGCTCCAGATCCAGCGGTTCGATGCGTGTGCTGAAACCCGCCGCGGTGCGCCGACGGTCGGCATAGTCGAGGCGACCTGCGGCCAGCACGAAGCTGCGAATCGACAGCCGCGGCAGGCGCTTTTTTGCCTCGGGGCTTTCTTCCTTGCTCTTCAGCGCGTCGAGCAACGGCGTCCAGTTGAGCCTGCCTTCGGGAAGTTCGACGAGCGTGGCCGCCGGTGCGTCGAGACGGATCGCGTCGAACACCAGCGCGCGCTGCGTGAGGCTGGCCGCCGAAATATCGACCAGCAGGCCGTCGAAGGCCAGCAGCGGTTGTCCGCTCGGGTCGACGAGCTGCAGCTTGCCCAGACGCAGGCTGAGCTCGAAGGGGTTGAACTCCGGTGGCTCCATCACGAGCCGATGGCCGGTCTTTTCGGCGATGAATTTCTCGGCCTGCCAATGGAGGAGGCGCGGCAGCGCCTGCCAGAGGAACAACAGCGTGACGATGACGAAAACGCCTAGGGCAAGCGCGATCTTCTTCAACACGGACCACGAGAGTTTCATCGCTTAAGCCGTTCAGTCGTTGTGGAATAATGCAGTCATGATACCGCGCTTCCACTGCCCCGCTCCGCTGGCGCCCGGTGCGCTCGTCGAGCTGCCCGAGACGGTTGGCCATCATGCCCTGCGCGTGCTGCGCATGAAAAGCGGTGATCATCTCATCCTTTTCGATGGCAACGGCGGCGAGTGGCGCGCGACGCTCAAACTCGGCGCTGGCGGCACGGCACAAGCGCTGTTGGGCGAATTCGACGCGATCGAACGCGAATCCCCCTTGCAGGTCACACTGGCGCAAGCATTGCCTGCCGGCGACAAGATGGACTGGATCGTCGAGAAATGCGTCGAGCTCGGTGTCGCCGCGATCCAGCCGCTCGCCGCGAAGCGCAGCGTGATGCGGCTCTCTCCGGAACGCATGGCGCGCCGTGTTGCGCACTGGAATGCGATCGCCCGCACCGCCTGCGAACAATGTGGCCGCAACCGCGTGCCAGCGGTCATGCCGGTCCTTGACCTGCCTCAATATCTGGGGACAGCGCAGGCGCAAAATGCCTGTCGTCTGCTGCTCGAACCACAAGGCGAGGACACGCTCCGCTCGCTGGCCAGGCCAACGGCGCCGGTCGTGGTGATGGTGGGGCCTGAAGGCGGCTGGGAGGATGCGGAGCGTTCGGCTGCACACGCCGCTGGTTTCACCGTGCTGCGGCTCGGGCCACGGGTATTGCGCACCGAGACCGCCGGTATGGCGCTGTTGGCGGCGCTGCAGGCGCTGTGGGGCGACTTTTAACGTGAAATACAAAGCAAAAAAATGAGCCAGCCTTTGTGGCCCGACGTCCGTCAACAATCGCGGCGAAGCCGCGCAAACAGTCTCCCCTCCCGCGAGGGGCGGAGGCGGGGTTTCGCGAAGCACTGCTTCTCCGCCTGCGCCGGCCGGCTGTGCAAAGCCGGCCGTGGGACAGGCGGGGGG
>CAZYEY010000034.1:0-9505 GCA_964646585.1 uncultured Thiobacillus sp.
GAGGCGGAGATCGCCTTGAAAAAGGCCGAACTGAAGAAGCAGGAACTGGCCCGCCGGGAGGAGGAACAGCGCAGGGAGGCCGAACGCCAGGCGGAACTGAAGAAGCAGGCGGAGCTCAAGCGCCAGGCGGAAGAGCAGGCCCGGTTGGAGAAGGCGCGCCAGGAACAGGAACGCCTGGACAAGGAAAAACGCGACCAGGCCCGCCGCCAGATGGAACAGGAGCTGGCCCGCCAGATGCAAGCCGAGCTGGATGCGGAATCCGCCCAGTTGCGCGCCTTTCAGGAGCGGGCCAAGGCCGGCCGTCAGGCCCGGCTCATCCAGGATTTCAAGCAGCGCATCCAGGCCAAGATCCAATCCTATGTGCGCTTGCCCGGGACCCTCGCGGGCAACCCGGAGGCGATCTTCCAGGTCACCCTGCTGCCCAATGGCGAAGTATCCCGGGTCACCCTGGTGAAGGGCAGCGGCCAGCCGGCCTACGACTTGGAGGTGGAACGGGCCATCCTCAAGGCCTCGCCCCTGCCACTGCCCTCCGACAAGGAGGCGGCAGCGGTGTTTCGCGACGGCCTCACCCTCAAGTTCCGCCCCCTGGATGAGGGTGCCGGGGGAACTTGATCGCCACCGATGGGACAGAGGCCATTGCTGATAAACTTCGTCAAACCTTCCCGTCGTCCACCCATGCTTTCCCGCCTGTTCGCCATATTCCTCCTCGTGCTGGCCGGTCTGCCCGCGCGGGCGGCCATGACCATCGAGATCGTGGGGGGCGCCGCCAACCTGATTCCCGTGGCGATTCTGCCCTTTGCCAGCGTCCCGGCGGATACCCTCAACCCCGCCCAGGTGGTGGCGGGCGACCTGGGCCGCAGCGGCTACTTCAAGCTGGTGGACCCCCAGGGGGCGGTCTCGCCCCTGGATCCCCAGAGCCTGCCCTTCCCGGTCTGGAAAGGCCGGGGCGCGGACGCGGTGGTCATGGGCCAGGTGGTTCCCGTCGCCAACGGCCGGGTGGAGGTTCGCTTCTGGCTTTTCGACACGGTGCGCCAGACCCAGTTGACGGCTCTGGCCTATACCACCACCCCTGCCGGCCTGCGCGCCGTGGCCCACAAGATCGCCGACGCAGTGCATGAGAAGCTCCTGGGTGAGCCGGGCAGCTATTCCGGTCGCATCGCCTACATCCTCAAGAAGGCTGGACGCTATGAGCTCCAGGTTGCGGATGCCGACAGCCAGAACGCCATCACCATCGCCGCCTCGCCCGAGCCCCTGATTTCCCCCGCCTGGTCGCCGGACGGCCAGAAGCTGGCTTACGTGTCCTTCGAGGAAAAGAAGCCGGTGGTCTACGTGCAGAACCTGGCGGACGGCGGCCGCCGCGCGGTGGCCAGCTTCCGGGGCTCCAATTCGGCGCCAGCCTGGTCGCCGGACGGCAGCCGGCTGGCGGTGACCCTGTCCAAGGACGAGACCTCCCAGATCTACCTGCTGGACCTGGTAAGCGGTTCCCTCACCCGCTTCACCCGGGGTGGCGCCCTGGATACCGAACCGGTGTTCAGCCCGGATGGGCGCTGGTTGTATTTCACCTCCGACCGGGGCGGCACGCCCCAGATCTACAGGGCTTCGCTGGCTGGCGGCGAAGTGAGCCGCGTCACCTTCGAGGGTAGCTACAATGTTTCGCCGGCCCTGTCACCCGATGGCAAGACCCTGGCCTTCGTGCATCGACGAGAGGGCCGTTTCCACGTGGCGGTCATGGATCTGCGCAGCGGACAGACCCAGGTATTGACCGATACCAGCTTCGACGAGTCGCCCAGTTTCGCCCCCAACGGCCGCCTGATCCTGTATGCCACCCTGGTGAATGGACGCGGGGTGTTGGCCACGGTGAGCGTAGACGGCCGGATACGGCAGCGCCTGTCCCAAAGCGGCGACTTGCGGGAACCGGCCTGGGGCCCCTGATTTCCTCGACAACATTAGGAGCATTCATGAAAACATCGAGCTACATCGTTCTGATGGCTGCCGTCCTCGCGGGCTGCGCGGATACGCCCAGCCAGGACGCCAGCATCGAGGACCGGGCCATCGCCAGCAAGGACGCGAAGAAAGCGGCTGCCACCCAGGTTGTCGATCCGGCTGCGACCCAAGCCGACAAGAGCGCGGCCGCCACCCAACCCGGCGCCGATATCACCAGCAAACCCGCAGCACCGGCCCAGGGCAAGGTGGAGACCCGGGGCCTGGCAGCCCAGGAAACCGAGGTCAAGGCCCTGGATGGCGGGACCAAGGGTGCCAGTGACAAGCCCAGCGCCGGCCAGAATGGCGCAGCTGGCACCACGGCCGGACCCGTGCTGGATCCCAGGAACCCCGCCAGCCTACTGGCCCAGCGCCGCATCCTGTTCGACTACGACAGTTCCGCCATCCGCGACGAATATCGTGGCCTGCTCGAAGCCCACGCCCAATACCTGAAGAAAGAGAAGTCGGCCCGGGCCATCCTCCAGGGCCACGCCGACGAGCGCGGCAGCCGGGAGTACAACCTGGCCCTGGGCCAGCGTCGTGCCGAAAGCGTCTACAAGGCACTGAACCTGCTGGGCGTGCCCGATGCCCAGATGGAAGCGGTCTCCCTGGGCGAGGAAAAGCCCGTGGCCGAGGGCCATGACGAGGAGGCCTGGAAGCAGAACCGTCGCACCGAAATCCTCTATCAAGGCGAATGAAACGACATCTCTCTCTCGCCCTGGCGGGCTTGGGCCTGACCGGACAGGTTCTGGCCGGCCCCCTCGAGGACGTCCTGGCCCAAACCGCTGAGCTGCGCAAGACCGCCGCTGCCCAGGAGGAACGCATCGCCCGCCTGGAAGCCCAATTGCAAAACCAAGGGCTGTTGAACCTGCTCAACCAAGTGGAGTCCCTCAAGGCCGAGGTGGCCCGCCTGCGTGGTGGCCAGGAGGAGCAGGCCCACCGTCTGGATAGCGCCGACAGGCGCGCCAGGGATCTATACACCGATCTGGATGGCCGCATCCGGGAACTGGCCAGCCGGCCCGCCGCGCCCCCCGCCGATGCCATCCGCCTGCAAGTGGCCCAGTCCCTGGTAAATCCCGCTCCGGCGCCAGCGCCTGCAGACAGCGAGGCCGAGGCCAAGGCCTACGAGTCCGCCCATGCGCTGGTCAAGGCTGCCAAGTACAGAGAGGCCGTGGCTGCCCTGCAGTCCTTCATCAAGCAGTATCCCAACAGCCCTCTGGCCGCCAATGCCTGGTACTGGACCGGCTTCTCCCAGGTGGGCATGTCTGATTTCAAGGCCGCTTCCGCCGCCTACCTGCGTTTGCTGAAAGACTTCCCCAACAGTCCCAAGGCGCCGGACGCCTTGCTCTCCCTGGCGCGCACCCAGATCCAGTTGAACGAGACCGAGGCCGCCAGGACCGCCTTGGAGCAGCTCATCGCCAAGCACCCCCAGACCAAGGCGGCGGAAAATGGCAGGAAGCTGCTGGCAACGCTGAAGTAGATGGCTGCGTCGGACACACGCCTGCGCGTCACGGAGATTTTTTTTTCCCTGCAAGGGGAGGCCAGCCGGGTGGGGCTGCCCACGGTCTTCGTCCGGCTCACCGGCTGCCCCTTGAGATGCGGCTATTGCGACACCGACTATGCCTTCCAGGGCGGTGAGTGGCTGGGCCTTGACGCCATCCTCGACAGGGTGCGGGTCCATCCCACCCGCCATGTCACCGTCACGGGGGGGGAACCCTTGGCCCAGCGGGCCTGCCTGGAACTGCTTTCCACCCTGTGCGACCAGGGCCTGGATGTTTCCCTGGAAACCAGCGGCGCCCTGGATATTTCCGGTGTGGATGCCCGGGTGGCCCGCATCGTGGACGTGAAGACGCCGGGCTCGGGGGAGGCGGAAAAAAATCACTGGCCCAACCTGACCCGGCTCACGCCCCGGGATGAGGTGAAGTTCGTCCTCACTGGCGAATCCGACTACCTGTGGGCCCGGGATCGTCTCGCCGAGCATGCCTTGCCAGCCCGCTGCCCGGTGCTGTTTTCCCCGGCCTGGGGTTCCCTGGATGCTACGAAGCTGGCGGAATGGGTATTGCGGGACGGCCTGGCGGTGCGGGTGCAAGTGCAACTGCACAAACTGCTTTGGGGACAGGAACAGGGACGATGAGCCGGCGCGCGGTGGTGCTCCTTTCCGGCGGCCTCGATTCCGCCACCACCCTGGCCATCGCCTGCCAGGAAGGCTGGGTCTGTCACGCCCTCAGTCTGGATTACGGCCAGCGCCACCACGCCGAACTGGAGGCCGCCCGGGCCGTGGCCGCCCGGCTCGGCGCCGCCGAGCACCGGATCATGCGCCTGGACATGGGGGCCTATGCCGGCTCCGCCCTGACCGATCCCGGCGTTGCCGTGCCAGAGTCGCCAGGGCCGGGCATCCCGGTCACCTATGTGCCCGCCCGCAACACCATCATGCTGGCGCTGGCCCTGGGCTGGGCCGAGGTGCTGGACGCGGACGCCATCTTCATCGGGGTCAACGCTCTGGACTATTCCGGGTACCCCGATTGTCGTCCGGACTTCGTCGATGCCTTCCAGACCCTCGCCGACGTGGCTACCAAGCGGGCCGTGAACGGCCGCCCCATCCGTATCGAGGCACCCCTGATCCACCTCGGCAAGGCGGACATCATCCGCCGGGGCGTGGAACTGGGTGTGGACTACGGCCTCACCGTGTCCTGCTACCAGGCCGACACGGCGGGCCTGGCCTGCGGCCGCTGCGATTCCTGCCGTCTGCGCCGCCAGGGCTTCGAGCAGGCGGGCATCGCCGACCCCACCCGTTACCGGAAATGACGCATTGCGCGCCTCCGCCCCTGCACGAATAATCCACCCCCAACCATAACAACCCCGCGATAGGAGACGACTCGATGGACCACGTGCAAAATCCCGCCCTGGTGGTGGCTTGGTTGGGCTTCTTCCTGGCGCTGGTATTCGGCTATGTGGCCAACAAGACCAGTTTCTGCACCATGGGGGCCGTCTCCGATGTGGTCAACATGGGGGATTGGGGGCGCATGCGGGCCTGGCTGCTGGGCATCGGTCTTGCCATCCTGGGGACCAACCTGCTGGTCTACTTCGGCTATCTCGACGTGGCTCAGACCTATTACACCCGAGGCACGGTGCACTGGTTCGCCGCCCTGGTAGGAGGGCTGACCTTCGGTGTCGGGATGACCCTGGCCGGGGGCTGCGGCCAGCGCACCCTGGTGCGCCTGGGCGGAGGTAACCTCAAGTCGGTGGTGGTGTTCATGTTCCTGGGCTACACGGCCCTGGTGACCATGAATGGGGTGCTGCGGGTCTTCGTGGATGGCGTGTTGCGGGCGGAGGCCTTCACCATTCATCTGGACGGCCTGCAAACCCTGCCCAGCATCCTGGGCATGGCGGACAAGGTGTCCCAGCTCGCGGTGGGCATCGTCCTTGCCTTGGCCATCCTGGCTTTCGTGTTCTCCAGCAAGGATTTCCGGGAAAGCCGCGACAACATCTTCGCTGGCATCGTCGTCGGGCTCGTGGTGGCTGCAGGCTGGTATGTCACCGGTCACCTGGGGTTCGGAGAGAACCCGGAGACCATGGAACTCGCCTACATGGGCACTGATTCCCGGCTGGCTGAATCCATGACCTTCGTCGGTCCCCTGTCCTACACCATGGATCTGTGGGCCTATTGGCGGGACAAGCACATCACCTTCGGCGTAGCCAGCGTGTTTGGCGTCGTCGTGGGGTCCTTCCTGTATTCCGTCTTCAACCGCAGCTTTCGCTGGGAATACTTCAACTCCCCCCAGGACATGTTCCGCCACCTCATCGGCGCCATCCTCATGGGTTTTGGCGGAATCACCGCCATGGGCTGCACCATCGGCCAGGCGGTCACCGGCGTGTCGACTTTATCCATCAGTTCCTTCATCGTTTTCTTTGGGATCGTCTCTGGCGCGGCCATCACGATGAAAATCCAGTATTATCTGATGATGCGCGAAGTCTGATTCGAATGTCCTATTAAGCGGCCTGGTTTCAGAGCCGATAATTCAAACGCGGGCAGGACCGCGCGGCGAGATGGAAAGGAACGTGAATGCATAAGTTGCTGGGCGCCTTGCTGATGGGGTTGGCGGCATTTTTTGTGGTCCCCTCCCTGGCCAGGGCCGATGCCACCAAGGCCATCAACTTCGAGTTCACCGACGTCAACGGCAAGTCGTTCAAGCTTTCCGATTTCAAAGGCAAGTGGGTTTTGGTCAATTTCTGGGCCCCCTGGTGCCCTCTCTGCTGGGTTGAAGTGCCCACCCTCAACGAACTGAACAAGCGCAAGGATTTCGTGGTGATCGGGGTTGGCCTGGACTACGGCCCCGATGCAGGCGTGGTCAAGGAGACCGCCAACCGCCACAACATCGATTTTTACGCCATCGTCGCCGGCGGCGCCCGCCGCAATCCGGACAGTCCCTTCCGCCAGGTGGGGCCGGTGGATTTCTACCCGACATCCTACGTATACGACCCCAATGGCGAGATCGTCATGTTCATCCCTGGCCAGGTGCGCATGAACAAGGTGCTGGCCTTCATGGACGAATACAAGGCCAAGAACACCCAGCTTGCCGCTGGCAAGGCGGAACCACCCGTGCCCGCCTCGCCCATCAAGGAGGTCACCTTCAGCAAGCCTGATCCCGCTCCGATGGATGCCACCAAGGCTGTCCCCGCGACGAAGGGCAAACCTCCGGCACCTCCCGCCGGCAAGCCCAAGACGGTGACGTACTGAACGTTATTGGTTTGACCGGTTTGATGGTTTTCTGAAATAATCTCGCTTCTTTTCCGGGTCGGTAGCTCAGTCGGTAGAGCAGCGGACTTTTAATCCGTTGGTCGCGAGTTCGAGTCTCGCCCGACCCACCAAATGGGTTGTTAGCTCAGCTGGTAGAGCAGCGGACTCTTAATCCGTAGGTCCACAGTTCGAATCTGTGACAACCCACCAAAATCAAGGGGTTTGGTCATGGCCGGACCTCTTTTCCCAGGCGCCTCCGAAGGGGTCTCGGCTTGACCGGGCGGGCCGCAGTCGCTAGTGTTCACCCCTTTCTGAATATTCGAAACTTAACGCCATGGCCGACATGGAATTGACCGGTGCGGAAATCGTCGTCCGCTGTCTGCGCGACGAGGGCGTCAAGCACATCTTTGGGTACCCAGGCGGGGCAGTACTCAACATCTACGACGAAATCTACAAGCAGGAAGATTTTCAGCACATTTTGGTGCGCCACGAACAGGCCGCTGTCCATGCGGCGGACGCCTATGCCCGTTCCACCGGCCAGGTGGGTGTGGCCATCGTGACTTCCGGACCTGGCGCCACCAATGCGGTCACCGGCATCGCCACTGCCTACATGGACTCCATCCCCATGGTGGTGATCACCGGCCAGGTGCCCACCGCCGCCATTGGCCAGGATGCTTTCCAGGAGGTGGATACGGTGGGCATCACCCGGCCCTGCGTGAAGCACAACTTCCTGGTGAAAGACGTGAAGGATCTGGCGTCCACCATCAAGAAGGCTTTTTTTATTGCCGCCACCGGCCGTCCCGGCCCCGTGGTGGTGGATGTTCCCAAGGATGTCACCCAGCACAAGTGTGGGTATGAGTATCCGAAGAGCGTGACCATGCGCTCCTACAACCCCACCAGCAAGGGCCACGCGGGCCAGATCAAGAAGGCCGTCCAGATGCTGCTGGAGGCCAAGCGGCCAGTCATCTACACCGGGGGCGGCGTGGTGCTCGGCAACGCCGCCGAGCAAGTCACCGAGTTGGCGCGGCAACTGGGCTTCCCGGTTACCAGCACCCTCATGGGCCTGGGCGGTTATCCTGCCCCTGATCCCCTGTTTCTGGGCATGCTGGGCATGCATGGCACCATCGAGGCGAACATGGCCATGCAGCACTGTGACGTTCTCTTGGCCGTGGGGGCCCGCTTCGACGACCGGGTGGTGGGGAATCCCAAGCACTTTGCCAAGGAAGCCCACAGAATCATCCACATCGACGTGGATCCGTCCTCCATTTCCAAGCGGGTGCGGGTGGACGTGCCTATCGTCGGCGAAGTGGGGCAGGTTGTGGACGAGATCATCAAGCATCTCAAGGCTGGCAAGGCCAAGCCGGACGAGCCGGCCCTCAAGGCCTGGTGGGCCCAGATCGAGCTGTGGCGTTCCCAGGATTGCCTGAAATTTGATCGCGCCGCTTCTGTCATCAAGCCCCAGTTCGTGGTGGAGAAGCTCTACGAGGTCACCGGCGGCGATGCCTTCGTCACCTCCGACGTGGGCCAGCACCAGATGTGGGCCGCCCAGTACTACAAGTTCGCCAAGCCCCGCCGTTGGATCAATTCCGGTGGCCTGGGCACCATGGGCTTTGGTCTGCCCGCCGCCATGGGCGTGCAGATGGCCCACCCTGACGCGACGGTGGCCTGTATTACCGGCGAGGGCAGCATCCAGATGAACATCCAGGAGCTCTCCACCTGCAAGGAGCACAATCTGCCCATCAAGATCATCCTGCTCAACAACGGCTATCTGGGCATGGTGCGGCAGTGGCAGGAGTTCTTCTATGAGGAGCGCTACGCCGAGTCCTACATGTCCTCCCTGCCGGATTTCGTGAAGCTGGCCGAGGCCTACGGTCACGTGGGCATCACCGTGGAAAAGCCCGAGGACGTGGAGCCTGCCCTGCGCGAAGCCTTTGGCAAATACAAGGACCGCCTGGTTTTCCTGAATTTTCTCACCGACCCCCGCGAGAATGTGTTTCCCATGATTCCCGCCGGCAAGGGCCTGTCCGAGATGATCCTGGTGTAAAGGCGAGGCGATGCGACACATTATTTCCCTGATGATGGAAAACGAATCCGGCGCCCTGTCCCGGGTTGCCGGCCTGTTCTCCGCCCGCGGCTACAACATCGAGTCCCTCACCGTGGCGCCCACCGAGGATGCCACCCTGTCCCGGATGACCATCGTTACCCGGGGCTCCGACGATGTCATCGAACAGATTACCAAGCAGCTCAACAAGCTCGTCGATATCGTCAAGGTGCAGGACCTGACCGACGGCAGCCATATCGAGCGGGAGCTCATGCTGGTGAAGGTGCGCGCCACCGGTGAGATGCGCGAGGAGATGAAGCGCATGGCCGACATCTTCCGGGGCCGCATCCTGGACGTATCGGACAAGACCTACACCATCGAATTGACCGGGCCGGGCACCAAGCTGGATGCCTTCCTGGCCGCCCTCGATCCCACCGCCATCCTGGAAACCGTACGGACCGGCGCCTCCGGTATCGGCCGTGGCGACCGCATCATGAAAATTTGAGCGATACCCTGAAAGGACATCCCATGAAGGTTGACTACGAAAAAGATTGCGACCTCTCCCTGAACAAAAAGAAGAAGGTCGCCATCGTCGGCTACGGTTCCCAGGGCCACGCCCATGCCAACAACCTGAAGGATTCCGGCGTCAAGGTCCCCGTGGGCCCTGGCTCTTACACACCTCGTGCGCTTCCGACGTACTACCCTGTGTATACCGCTGTGGTCAGCGGTACACTGAAAAAAGATAA
>CAZYEY010000035.1:0-5704 GCA_964646585.1 uncultured Thiobacillus sp.
TCGCCGTGGTCCAGGAGGACACCGGCGAGAAGTTCGTCCCTGGCGAGCGGGTGCGCATGTTGGAATCCGGCGGCCAGGCGCGGATCACCCATTGATTGGTCCGGCACGTTCACATGCCTGAGGGTGGATCGGCCATCGGCCGGCCCACCGGGCTCGAGCCGGGCCCGCCTGCCGGCGTTCACCATTTCTTCATTCCCCCGTCACTCCCCCGTAATGCCTCCTCCTTACCTTTGCCACATCAACGCAAAGGAAAGGACATCCCATGCTCCAGGAGCGCGTCGGGCAGGAACAGCGGGCACGCAAGAATTTCCGGGTCGGTCTGGCCCGGCACCAGGATGAGGTGAAGGAAGCCCAGCGCCTGCGCTGGAAGATCTTCGCCGAAGAGATGGGCGCCCGCCTGTCCAGCCCCGAACCCGGCCTGGACATCGACCTGTACGACGCCCATTGCGAGCACCTGCTGGTACGGGACGAGGACACCGCCGAGGTGGTGGGCACCTATCGCATCCTCAGCCCCTCCGCCGCCAAGCGTCTGGGCAGCTACTACTCGGAGAGCGAATTCGACCTCACCCGGCTCCAGCACCTGCGCGGCCGCATGGTGGAACTGGGCCGCTCCTGCGTCCATGCCGACTACCGCAGCGGCGGCGTCATCACCCTGCTCTGGGCCGGCCTGGCCGAGTACATGCTCAAGGGCAATCACGAGTACTTGATCGGCTGCGCCAGCATCGGCATGGCTGACGGCGGCCACAACGCGGCGGGCATCTGGCACGCCACCAAGGAAAAGCACATCTCCCCCATCGAGTGGCGGGTCTTCCCCCGCTGCCCCCTGCCCTTGGACTCTCTGGATTCCGCCGCCGCGCCGGTGCTGCCGCCCCTGGTGAAGGGCTACCTGCGGGCGGGCGCCTACGTCTGCGGCGAGCCGGCCTGGGACCCGGACTTCAACACCGCCGACCTGCCCATCCTGCTGCCCATCCGGAATCTGAACCCGGTCTACGCCAAGCACTTCCTGAAGCAGGCCTGACGCCCGGCCCAGGGAGGCTTGGCGGCTACAATGCCCCCCATGTTTTCTCCCGCCCTGACATCCCTGCGGGTGGGCGCCCACCTGCTCTCCGGCGCCCTCACCGTCCTCCTCCTGTTTCCCCATCTGGACCGGGCCGAGCGGGCCCGCCGGGTGACCCGCTGGGCAGCCAGGCTGCTGGCCATCGTGGGCGTGCGGGTGCGGGTGCTGGGTCGGCCGCCAGGGGTGCGCGCCGGTGGCGTCCTGCTGGCCGCGAACCATGTGTCCTGGCTGGACATCCACCTGCTCCACAGCCTGCTGCCAGCCCGCTTCGTCTCCAAGGCCGAGGTGCGTGGCTGGCCCCTCATCGGTTGGCTGGCGGAGGCTGCCGGCACGGTGTTCCTGGTGCGGGAGAAGAAATCCGACGCCAGACGGGTGAACGAAATCATGGCCGGGCACCTGCGCCTGGGCGACTGCCTGGCCCTGTTTCCCGAAGGCACCACCACCGACGGCCGGGAAGTGCTGCCCTTCTATCCCTCCCTGTTCCAGCCGGCGGTGGACGCCCGGGCCCAGGTTTGGCCGGTGTACATCCGTTATCTCACCCCGGCAGGGGAACACTGCGAGGCGGCCGCCTACTTCGGCGGCATGAGTCTGGGGGAATCCTTCAGGCGGGTAGTCCGGGCCGGCGGCATCGAAGCACAGGTGCAGTTCCTGCCACCCATCGAGAGCAAGGGACTGGCCCGGCGGGAACTGGCCAGGGCCACCGAGGCGGCTATCCGTGGGGCGAGCGCCGGGCCTGACAGCGCACCTGGAAGCACTGCTCGTCTTCCAGCCTGAAGGCGGTGAGCGCCCCGCCCCACAGGCAGCCCGTATCCAGAGCCACCACGTCCTCCCGGATCAGCAGCCCCAGGGTGGACCAGTGGCCGAACAGGACGCGGGCGTCGGTGGCCCGGCGGCCGGGGAAATCGAACCAGGGCGTGAGTCCCGCCGGCGCATGGTCCAGGCCCAGCTTGTGCTGGAACTCCAGGCTGCCGTCCGGGTGCAGGTAGCGGCAACGGGTGAGCACGTTGGCGATGTAGCGCAGGCGTCCCTGGCCCTCCAGGCCGGAGTGCCAGGTCCGGGGCTCGTTGCCGTACATGTGCTTGAGGAAGTGCCGCCACTTGGGGCCCCGCAGGGCGCGTTCCAGTTCCGCCGCGTGCAGGGCCGCCTGGTCCGCGTTCCATTGGGGCGGCAGGCCGGCGTGGACCATGAGCCAGCCCCCCCGCCGGTGCAGCATGGGCCGATGGCGCAACCAGGCGAGCAGATCGCCCCGGTCCGGCGCCGCCAGGATCATATCCAGGGTGTCTTTGCGGTGGGGCGGCACGAAACCCTCTGCCACGGCGAGAAGATGCAGGTCATGGTTGCCCAGCACCGCCACCGTGCAGTGGTCATGCGCCCGGCACCAGCGTAGCACCGCCAGGGAATCCTCGCCCCGGTTCACCAGGTCGCCGGTGATCCAGACCCGGTCCCGGGCCGGATCGAAGGCCAGAGAGTCCAGGAGTTCCTGGAAGGCGCCGTGGCAGCCCTGGATGTCGCCGATGACGTAGGTACTCAAGCCTCTGCCTCCGGGCCTTGCAGCGCCATCAGGGGCTTCATGGCGGTGAGCAGGCTGGCGAACAGCTTGGGATGTTGCTTCTCCTGTTCCGCCAGCAGGCCCTTCATCTGGTAGCGCTGCATGGGCATGGAGAAGCAGGCGGGGCAATTCTCGAAGATGACCGGCAGACCGGCCTTGGTGGCGAAATCCCGGGTCTGGCGCTCCCGGGCGTAGACCAGGGGGCGGATGACCCGCACGTCGCCGGCGTCGTTGAGGTAGTGGGCCTGCATGGTGCGCAACTTGCCGCCGAAGAAAGCGCTCATCAGGAAGCTTTCCGCCAGGTCGTCCAGATGCTGGGCCAGGGCCAACACGTTGTGGCCCTGCTCCCGGGCCACCCGGTAGAGGATGCCCCGGCGCAGGCGGGAGCAGTAGGCGCAAAAGGAATCCCCCTTCATGTGCTGCCCGGCGGATTCGACGATGGGCTGGGATTCGTAGAAGTACGGGACACCCAGTTCGGCCATGTAGCCCTTGAGGGGACTGGGATCGTATTCCGGCGACTGGGGGTCCACGGTGCAGGCAGCCAGCTCGAACTTCACCGGCGCCCGCCGCTTGAGGTGCAGCAGCACGTGCAGCAGGGACAGGCTGTCCTTGCCGCCGGACAGGCCCAGCAGGATCCGGTCGCCTTCCCGGATCATGGCATAGTCGCCGATGGCCCGGCCGGCCGCGCTCACCAGGGAGCGGGGTGGGGTCACTGCCTGGACGGCGGTGGAGGGGACCTCGGGAGCGTTCATAACAGCGGCTTCACCAGGGCTTCCAGGCGGGCCTCGGTCACGCCGCCCGTGAGGGTGGCGACGGCCTTGCCGCGCCGGTCGAACACCACCGTGTAGGGCAGGCCGCCCAGGCGGTTCCCCGCGGCCATGGAGAGGGTGGTGCCGTCCTCGCCCCGCAGCAGGATCGGGTAGTTGATGCCCGTCTTGTCGGCGAAGGCGGCCACGTTGTCGGGATCATCCAAGGCCACGCCGACGAATTGCAGGCCGGCCTTGCCATGGCGTTCCTGAAGGCGGACGAAATCGGGAATCTCCTTGCGACAGGGCGGACACCAGGGGGCCCAGAAGTTGAGCACCAGCACCTTGCCCTGCCACTGGTTCAGGCTTTGGATACGGCCAGCCAAGTCGGGCAGGCGGCTGTCCCAGACCACCGCCTGGCGCACCTCGCTGGGGGCCTCCACCAAGGGTTCGGGTGGCGATGCGAAACGCTGGGCCGCCCAGCTGGCGACACCAAAGGCCAGCGCCACCAGGACGAGCTTGGCCTTGGGCGAGATCACACCGGCCCGCCGTCAGGGAATGGCCTTGGCCAGGCTATCCAGGAATTTCTCCGGCGGCTCGTAGCCGATGACCCGGTAGGCCACCTCGTTGCCGGCCTTGTCGAAGAAGATGATGCCGGGCGGGCCAAACAGCTTGAAGCGGGCCAGCAAGGCCTTGTCGTCGGCGCTGTTGGCGGTGACGTCGGCCTGGAGCAGCAGCACGTCCTTGAGCCGCGCCTGGACCTTGGCGTCGGCGAAGGTGAAGCGCTCCATTTCCTTGCAGGACACGCACCAGTCGGCATAGAAGTCCAGCATGACGTGGCGGCCGGCGGCCCCCTTCACCGCGGCATCCAGTTCGGCCAGGTTCTTCACCCGCTGGAATTGCAGGTGGGCGCCTTCCGCCGCCGCGTTGGCGACGCCGCCCTTGTACACGGACAGGGGCTGCAGCAGGTCCCGGCTGCCGCCCAGGGCGCCCAGCAGCAAGGCAATGCCGGCCACCAGGGACATGATGCCCACACCCTTCCAGAAGCGGGCGAAGCCCCGGGCATTGACTGCCAAAGGTTCCAGGGCGTGCAGGTACATGGCGGAGATGATGAGCAGGGCGGACCACATCAACATCTGGGTGATTTCCGACAGCAGTGGCGACACCAGCCAGATGGCCACCGCCAGCAGGGCGACGCCGAAGAAGCGCTTCACCGCATCCATCCAGGCGCCGGCTCTTGGCAGCAGCGCACCGGCGGACAGCCCGACCAGCAGCAGCGGCACGCCCATCCCCAAGGCCAGGGAGAACAGGGAGACGCCGCCCAGCACCACGTCGCCGGTCTGGCTGATGTATAGCAGGGCGCCGGCCAGGGGCGCGGCAACGCAGGGGCCGACGATGAGGGCGGAGATGGCGCCCATGACGAAGACGCTGGCGAAGCGGCCACCCTGGATGCGGTTGCTGGCTTCGGTGAAGCGGCTTTGCAGGAAGCTGGGCATCTGCAGTTCATAGAAGCCGAACATGGACATGGCCAGGGCCACGAAGATGGCGGCGCCGAAGCCCAGGGCCCAGGGATTCTGCAGGGCGTTGGAGATGAGGGTGCCCGAGAGGCCCGCCGCGACGCCGGCCAGGGCATAGGTCATGGACATGCCCAGCACGTAGGCCAGGGAGAGCAGGAAGCCCTTGCGCTTGGTGATGTGCTGGCCCTGGCCGACGATGATGCCGGAGAGGATGGGGATCATGGGGAAGACGCAGGGCGTCAGGGACAGCAGCAGGCCGAAACCGAAGAAACTGGCCACCACCAGCCAATAGTTACCCCCTTGCAGGATGGCGGTGACGCGGCCGGTATCGGAGGTGTCGGCCTGGGGCGTGGGCGGGGTGGCGGCCTGGGTGGCTGGAACTGGCGCGGGGGTGGCGCTCAGGTCCACCTCCAGGCTCTGGTCCTGGGGCGGGTAGCAGATGCCCTTCACGCTGCACCCCTGGTGGGTGGCATCCAGCTTGAGGCGGGTCGTGCCCGGCGGCACGCCGGCCAGGCGCACGGTCACATTGAAATCCTGGTGGTAGACGAACATTTTGCCAAAGTTGGGATCGTCCTTTTCCTCGGCGGGAGGCAGGTCCAGGCCGGTGACGGTGGCACCGGCAGGCTCGGTGACGGTGAAACGGATCTTGTCGCGATAGAGGTAATAGTCCTTGGCGACGGTGAAGCGGGCTTGCAGGGTGCCATCCGCTCCGGGCGCCACGGCCAGCTTGAAAGCCTCTTCAGGGGGCAGGAACTCGGGTTCCGCGTTGCCGCCGGTGAAGCCGCCGGCCAGGGACTTGAGCCGGGCCAGGACCTCCGGGCTCTGCTGCTGGGGC
>CAZYEY010000036.1:0-16423 GCA_964646585.1 uncultured Thiobacillus sp.
ATGCAGTCGATTTCGCGGGGGACGCCGCCAACTACGGCCTCTCATTGGCGGTACTGTCCATGGGACTGGCCTGGCGGGCACGTGCAGCCTGGGTCAAGGGCGTCACTATGGGCGTCTACGGCATCCTGGTATTGGCTAAGACCGCCTGGGCCGCCTCACTGGGCATCCCGCCCGAGCCAATGACCATGGGATTGGTGGCCCTGCTGGCCCTGGCGGTCAATGTCGGCGTGGCGATCATGCTTTACGCTTGGCGCAACGGTGACGCCAACATGCGTTCCGTCTGGCTGTGCAGCCGCAACGACGCCATCGGCAACGTGGCGGTGGCCCTCGCCGCCCTAGGCGTATTCGGCACCGGCTCGGCCTGGCCCGATCTGCTGGTGGCGGGCGTGATGGCGACTCTGGCCTTGACGGCCTCGGTCACGGTTGTGCGGCACGCGCGTGCCGAGTTGGTTCTGGCTGTTCCTCTGCATTAACCCCCAGTTTCCGGGTCAGCAAATGCACAGCGAAGCGGGGGTAACCCCCGCTTCCAATAGGGCGGAAATTTCTCCGCCATGGACCATGGTAATGCCCAAACTTATGATTGAACTGAATGGAGAACGGCATGAAATTCATCACGCTCACCCTTATTGCGGGCCTCTTCATGGCGCCCCAACTTCCGGTGTTGGCCGCCGACAACAACGGCCACGTCATGCATGCCGAACAAGCCAAGGACAGGGTCTGGACCGACGGCACCGTGAAGAAAATCAACTCCAATATCGGCAAGATCGCCGTCAGCAATGTGCGCCTGGCCCAACTGGCCAACCTGGATCCGGACAATCCGGACATGCCCGCCTTGGCCTTGATGTTCCGGGTTACGGATCCCGCCTGGCTCGACCAGGTCAAACCCGGCGACCGCATCCGTTTCGTGGTGGAACGCCTGGATGGCGCCTTAACGATTACCGCGCTGCAACCCGGCCGCTGAGGCAGTCTCAATGAGCGACTTTTCCTACCCACGGGGGACATGAAATCGATGCAGCGCAATACCCTGATGTTCGCCCTGGCCATGCCCGCCACCCTGATAGCCACCCAGGTCTTGCGGTTGTGCGGCACGCGCGCGCTGTGTTAGCTTCCCCGACATGCGCAAGCTTGTAGCCATCCTTTTCCTGCTTATCCTGCCGCTGCAGTGGACCACTGCGGCGGTGGCAGCTTATTGCCTGCACGAAACGGATGGTCCAGCCCAGCAGCACATCGGCCACCACGCGCATGAACATCAGGCCAGCGCTGCCCAAACGGACAGCGATTCCGGCAATAGCGATTTCGATGCCGACTGCCCGAGTTGCCACGCGCATTTCGCGCAAGCCGTCATCGACGCCGATTCGCCCATGCTTCCGGTTTCGCAAGTCCGTGCTGCCATGGCTTACCGGGCCTTCCTGCCCACCCCGCCGCCAAGCTCCCTGTTTCGCCCCCCTCTAGTCGACCTCGCCTGAAGCTCCGGCAGGTTGGCGCGTCCCTCGATTCCCTCGTTGTCGCGATTACCTCGCCGGATTTGACGTAAGTATTTGCGTTATTCCCGGCTGCCCTCGACGTGGGCGGCCGCATCAGGACGAGGCTTCAAATGAACATTGTGTTCCGCTTTAGGGGAAGTGCTTCCCTCTGGCTGCTGGCATGGGCCATCCCATTTGCCGCACTGATTCCCCCTGCCCAGGCTGTGGAAACGTCTCCAACTCTCAAACAGGCCTTCAAGGCCGCCTGGGCACGTCAGCCGGAGGCGCGTGCCGCCAGGGCGCGACGCGATGCCGTCGGCGCACGTCGGCAGACGGCCGACAGCTGGCTGGCGGAGCCGCCCAGCCTGGATGTTTCCTACAAAACCGACCAGCTCAATCACGACCAGGGCAGCCGGGAATACGAGGTCGGCCTCGCCATGCCGCTCTGGTTGCCAGGCGAGCGGGCCGGTCAACGCGCCCTGGCCGAAGTCGAAGGCGCCGCGCTGGAATGGCGGTTGGAATCTGCACAACTGCGTACGGCGGGCGAAGTACGCGAGGCCTGGTGGTCCCTGGCCTTGGCGCGTATCGATCTGGAGGCCGCCGAGGCCCGCCGGCAAAACGCCGAACGGCTGGCCGCCGACGTGGCCCGGCGGGTCAAGGCGGGCGACCTGTCGCGGGCCGATGGGCACCAGGCCGACGCCGCCGTGGCTGGGGCCGTCGCCGAAGTCGCGCGGTCACGCGGGGCACTGGCCGAAGCGGCCAAGCGCCTGCGCAGCCTTACGGGCGTAACGGTGAATGGTGCTGTATCCGCTGCCACCGAACCCACCCCATCCCAAGCCAACGAGGGGGACGTACATCCGCTCTTGAAGGATATGGCCGCCCGTGTCGAGACGGCCCGCGCCGCTCGCAACCTGGCCGGTGTGCAAAGCCGCGCCAACCCGGAACTACGCCTGGCTGCAACCCGCGACCGTGCGGCTGCGGGCGATGCCTGGTCCAACACCCTCACCCTGGGCGTGCGCATCCCCTTCGGCTCCGACAGCCGGCAGCGCGTCCGTGTCGCCACGGCGACCGCCGAGGAAACCGAGGTGGAGGCTCAACTGGCCGTCGAACAGGAACGCATCGCCGCCGAGATCGACGCCGCCCGTCAGCGCGAAGAAGCGGCCCGTGCCTGGCTGGCTGCCGCCGAGCAGCGGGCGCAGCTGGCGAACGAGTCGCGCGGCTTCTTCGAGAAATCCTTCCGCCTGGGCGAGACCGACCTGCCCACCCGTTTGCGCATCGAGGGCGAAGCGGCCGAGGCCGAACGCGAGGCCGCCCGTGCCCGCGTCGAACTGGCCGCATCGGTCTCCGCCCTGCGCCAGGCCTTGGGCCTGCTACCCGAATAATTCAGGAGGAAACACCCATGAACCCCAAACATATCCTGGCGGCCCTGAGCCTGGCCGTCGCTTCGCCAGCCTGGGCCGGTGATGGACACGACCATGGCGACGCCCCCGCCGCCACTGCCGGCTCCACGTTGCCGCGCTTTGCCGCCACGTCCGATCTCTTCGAACTGGTCGGCGTGCTCGACGGCAAACATCTGACCCTCTGGCTCGACCATGCCGCCGACAACAGCCCGGTCAAGGACGCCAAGCTCGAACTGGAACTCGGCGGCATCAAGGTGCCAGTGAAGGTCCACGGTGAAGGGGAATTCGAGGCCATCCTGGCCAAGCCGCTCACGCCGGGGGAATTCCCGGTTGCCGCCACCGTGTATGCCGGTGAGGAGGCCGACCTACTGGCTGGCGATTTTGATATCCACGCCGAAGCCGAAGCTGCCGAGGCCGCGCATACCCATGGCTGGCAGGAATACGCCCTCTGGGCCGCCATCGCTGGCGCGGCACTGGCCGGCCTGGCCGCGCTGATCCGTCGCCTTCGCAGCCAACGCTTGGGAGGTGCCGCATGAAACCGCTCGCCCTTATAGCCATCTTCTGCCTGGCCTTGGTGTCCGGTGCCCATGCCGGTGAGGGCCACGACCACGGCGACGCCTCTCCGGCCGCCAACAGTAGCGGCCCCAAGCGGCTGCCCGATGGCGGCGTCTTCATGCCCAAGCCAGCGCAACGCCAGATTGGTGTGCGCACCCAGCCAGTGGAGGAAGGCGCGCTGCCCCGTGCCTTCGAACTCTCCGGCAAGGTGGTCATGGACCCCAATGCCGGCGGCAAGGTTCAGGCCCTCATCGCCGGCAGGCTGGAGCCCGGCCCGCGCGGCTTCCCCAGCCTCGGACAACGGGTCAACAAAGGCGAGGTGCTGGCCTGGGTAGTGCCGTCCGCCGGCATGATCGAGCGCTCCAACCAGTCCGCTCAACTGGCGGAATTGCGTGCCACCAAGGGTCTGGCCGAGAAGCGGCTGACCCGCCTGAAGGAACTGGCCGACACCATCCCGAGAAAGGAGATCGAGGCGGCTGAGAGCGAGGTCGATAGCCTCAACGGGCGCATCGCCGCCCTGGGTGCCGGACTTTCCAACCGCGATGCCCTGGTCGCGCCGGTCACAGGCGTGGTCGCCATGAGCAATGCCGTGGCTGGGCAGGTAGTCGAGGCACGCGAGGCGGTGTTCGAGGTGGTCGATCCCAACCGCTCGCGCGTCGAAGCGCTTGCCTACGACACCGCACAGGCCTTGGACGTGGTTTCCGGCAGCCTGGCGGTAGGCGATGCGCGGGTGCCGCTGGCCTTCGTCGGCGCTGCCCGCAGCCTGCGCGAACAGGCCTTGCCCCTGATGTTCCGTGGCGAGGGCAATGCCTTGGCCAATCTGGCGTTGGGCCAGCCGGTCAAGGTTTTCGCGTTGACCCGGAGCACCGTGCAGGGCTATCGCGTGCCGGCGGCGGCGTTGGTGAAAAACCCGGCCAACCAGGCCATCGTCTGGGTCAAGACCGCGCCGGAACGCTTCGAACCGCGCACGGTGACGGTGGAACCCCTGGACGGTGCGAACGTGGCGGTGACCACCGGCCTGAAGGCGGGCGACCGGGTGGTGGTGCGTGGCGCGACGCTGGTCAATCAGGTCAGGTAGGGGCGCCATCATGTTCAAGTGGCTACTCGACAACAGCCTGACCAACCGGCTGCTGGTGATCATCGCCAGCCTGGTGGTGATGGCCTACGGCGCATTCACCCTGATGCAGACGCCGGTGGACGTCTTTCCCGACCTCAACAAGCCCACCGTCACCCTGATGACCGAGGCGGGCGGCATGGCCCCGGAGGAGGTGGAGCAACTCATCACCTTCCCGCTGGAGACCACCATGAACGGCCTGCCTGGGGTGGAGAGCGTGCGTTCGGTGTCCAGCGCCGGACTGTCCTTCATCTACGTCACCTTCGACTGGCGCACCGACATCTTCCGGGCGCGGCAGATGGTCTCGGAACGCCTCACCTCCATGGAAGAAGGTCTGCCCGATGGGGTGACGCCGCGCATGGGGCCGATCAGCTCGATCATGGGCGAGATCATGCAGATCGCCATCCCCATCGACACGGGAAAGATCACCCCCATGCAGGTGCGCGAATACGCCGACTGGGTACTCCGGCCTCGCCTCATGGCGATCCCCGGCGTCGCGCAGGTCATCCCCATCGGCGGCGAGGTGCGCCAGTTCCAGGTGCAGCCGGATACCGTGCGCATGGCGGAACTGGGTGTCAATCACGACCAACTCGACGGCGCCCTGCGCGGCTTCTCCTCGAACTCGTCGGGGGGCTTCCTGGAACTCAACGGCCGGGAATATCTGATCCGCAATCTGGGCCGCACCTCGCGCCTGGAAGACCTGAAGAATCTGGCGCTGACTGCGCGCAGCGGCCAACCCATCCTGCTGCGCCAGATCGCCGAGGTGACCTTCGCCCCGGCCATCAAGCGCGGCGACGCCGGATTCGAGGGCCGCCCGGCGGTGATCCTGGGCATCCAGAAACAGCCCACGGCGGACACCATCGGGCTGACCCGCTCCATCGAGGACGCCCTGGGCTCGCTCAAGCAGGGACTTCCAGCGGGCATGGCCGAGCCCCGTGTCACCTTCCGCCAGGCCAGCTTCATCGAGGCCTCCATCGATACCTTGAAGGGCAAGCTGATCGGCGCCTCGGTGTTCGTCGCGGTGATCCTGTTCTTCTTCCTGGGCACCTTGCGCCCGACCGTGATCGCACTCACCGCCATCCCGGTGTCGATCTTCATGACCGCATTGGTGTTCAAGTATTTCGGCATGTCGATCAACACCATGACCCTCGGGGGACTCGCCATCGCCATCGGCGGCCTGGTGGACGATGCGGTGGTGGGCATCGAGAACGTCTTGCGACGGCTTAAGGAAGACCGGGCCAAGCACCCTGATCATCGCCTGCATCCCATCGAGCTGGTGGCCCACGCCACCCTGGAGGTACGTTCCGCCATCCTTTACGCCACGCTCATCATCGTGCTGGTATTCCTGCCGCTGTTCGCCCTGCCCGGCATGGAGGGCAGGCTGTTCGTGCCACTCGGGATCGCCTTCATCGTCTCGACCCTGGCCTCCCTGGTGGTGTCGGTGTCCATCACCCCGGTGCTGGCGTTCTACCTCCTTCCCCGAATGAAGTCCCTCGACCACGGCGATACGCGGCTCTTGGCCTGGCTCAAGTCCAGGTATCGCGGCAGCCTGCAAGCCGTGCTGGACCGACCCCGTGCAGCCTTGGCGGCGGGGGCTACGGCGGTGCTGGTAGCGGCGGTGGCGGTGCCGTTCTTCCCCACCACCTTCCTGCCGCCGTTCAACGAGGGCACCCTGCTCATCGGTCTGCGCCTGAATCCTGGGGTGACCCTGGCCGAATCGTCCGCCCTGGCGCGGCAGGCCGAGGTGTTGGTGCGCCAGGTGCCGGAGGTGGTTCATGTCGGACGGCGCAGTGGCCGCGCCGAACTGGACGAGCATGCCGAGGGGGTGCATGTCAGCGAACTGGACGTGGGCATCAAGCCTGCCGCCGAATTGACCCGACCGCTGGACGACATCAAGGCCGACATCCGCGGGCGCCTCATCAACCTGCCCGCCGCCATCGAAATCGGCCAGCCCATTTCGCATCGCATCGACCACATGCTGTCCGGTGTGCGCTCGCAGATCGCCATCAAGATCTACGGCGATGACCTGGATACCCTGCGCGCCCAGGCCGACCTGCTGCGCGGCAAGCTTGCCGGCATCCCCGGGCTGGCCGACCTGCAAATCGAAAAGCAGGTGCTCGCACCCCAGATCAAGGTGCGCATCGACTATGCGGCAGCGGCGCAATACGGCGTGCCGACGCCGCAAATCCTGGCCATGCTGCAAGGCCTGGTGGAGGGCGAGAAATCCGCCCAGATCGTCGAGGGCGGCCGGCGTTTCGCCCTGGTCATGCGTCTGCCGGAATCGGCGCGCACGGTGGAGGGCTTAAGTCGCATCCAGTTCAGCACTCCGAGCGGCAGCGTGCCCCTGTCGCGCATCGCCACCATCGAGGATAGCGACGGCCCCAACCAGATCAGCCGCGACGACGGCAAGCGCCGCATCGTCCTCTCGGCCAACGCCCAGGGCCGGGCACTGTCCGAGGTGGTGGCCGACATCCGCAAGGCGGTCGGGGGCACGAAACTGCCCGAGGGCTACTTCGTCACCCTGGGCGGCCAGTTCCAGGCCCAGGAAGAGGCCTCGAAGCTGGTCGGCCTGTTGTCCATCGTGTCGCTCACGCTGATGTTCGTGGTGCTTTACAGCCGCTACAAGTCGGCGCGGCTGTCGTTGTTGATCATGGCCAACATCCCGCTGGCCCTGGTGGGCGCGGTGCTGGGGCTGTGGCTATCCGGGCAGCCGCTTTCCGTGGCGGCGCTTATCGGCTTCATCACCCTGGCCGGCATCTCGGTACGCAACGGCATCCTCAAGGTCAGCCACTACATCAACCTGATGCGCCGCGAAGGCGAGGACTTCGATCACACGATGATCGTGCGCGGTTCGCTGGAGCGCTTGGCGCCGGTGCTGATGACCGCCCTGGTTACCGCCTTCGCCCTGGCCCCGCTGCTGTTCGAGGCGGAACGACCCGGCACGGAAATCCTCCACCCGGTGGCCGTGGTCATCTTCTCCGGACTCATCAGCTCCACCCTGCTCGACACATATCTCACCCCCGCGCTGTTCTGGCTGTTCGGGCGCCGGGATGCCGAGCGTCTGCTCGCCGACCGCGATGCCGAGGCGTTGTGATGCCAACCTTCGTTCACATCCCCCAAGGAAAGGAAACACCATGAAACCTATCCATCTACTTACCGCCCTGGCCTTCGGACTGAGCAACGGCGCCTTCGCGGCCGGCGGTCACGATCATGCTCACGAACACACCGCCCTGCACGGCGGCGTGGTGGCCGAGGCCAAGGACATCGACTTCGAACTGGTCGCCAAGCCGGACAGCCTGCGCCTCCATGTGCGTGACCACGGCAAGCCGGTCGATGTCGCCAAGGCCAGCGCCAAGCTAACCCTGCTGGCCGGTGGCGTGAAACAGGAAGTCGCGCTCAAGCCCGCTGGCGACAAGCTTGAGGCCATGGGCCAGTTCAAGGTAACCGGAGCCAAGGCGGTGGCTCTCGTGAACCTGCCAGGCAAACCCGCCCTGACCGTGCGCTTCGTACTGCGCTGATGCCGACAACACCTACCCATCGAAAGGAGATCGAAATGAAACGATTGATGCTGATCCTGCCCCTGATTGCCATGGCTGGCTGTTCTTCCAACGTGGCCCTCAAGGACGACTCAAACACCACGCAGGCAGTGGGTACGCTAACTTTGACTTGGCTGCAGCCAAATTCCATGGAAGTGATGCTGGATGGCAAGCGCTATGTAGGCGAATGGGATAGCGAGCGTTGTTTGGACGCGGAATGCCGTGGTGCCTATCGCACCATGTCCAAAGTCCATCGACGGCATATCAGGGAAGGTCAAGCTGTCTTGAAGACCAAGGAAGGCGATCGCCTGGACTGCGAGTGGGTAAGCCACCTACCTGATGTTAAGGGCTCGTGTCGGACTCAGAATGGCAGAACGTTCCGTCTGGAGGAGGCCAAGCCGACCAAATAGTGGGTGTGCAGGCTGGAGCAGCCCATCCGTTGACCCAACACAGACTGGGTCGTGATTTACACGCCAAGCGACCTCGCAAGGTCAGGAGCAACGGGCTACGTTGCTTACCCTTGATGGACATCGGCAAAACGGATCTTGTCGCCTTCGACCCCCAATATATTGTTCAGACTCACGGCCCGGAACCCGCGTAAACACTGGGGATCGTACGAAAGGCACAGAGAACGGAGAGCACAGAGAGCAGGAAAGCCGCCGAAACCAGGGTTTTCGGGTTGGTGCCGCCCTTCGCACGAATCCAGGAACCAACACCAGCACTAGCACTAGCACGGTGTGCAGACGTAAAAAAGGCGAGAGCAACGTCTGGCCTTTTGGAATTGGCGGTGCTGGGGCGACCCAGACTGGACGTGGCATTCGTGCTAGGGGGTAATCCAGAGCATTAGATTGTGCTTCCCAGTGGTCATCCTTGAATCTTTGCTTGATCGCAAGATTTCTCTCTTGGGTCCACGAGGGGCAGGTATATGCCCCTTCGATCACTCATTGAAGGAGGCAACGAGAGCCGCTGCCGCGACTTTCACGTCAGGTTGACTGTTGGTCTTCCTGACCTGGCAAACGCAGCACAAAGCAAGTAAGCCCCAGCTGTGACGTGACGTCGACTGAGCCCCCGTGTGTCTTCATGATGGAACGCACAATCGCCAGTCCAAGCCCGACCCCCTCGCCACCGGCGCGGCGGGAAGGGTCTCCGGTATAGAAACGGTCGAACAGGCGAGGCAACTGCTCGGGGGGAATTGAACCGGGATTTTCCACTACCAGTGTGGCGTGGGTAGCATCTCCGCTTAGTCTGATCGCCACGGTGCCGCCAGCCTGACTGTGCCGGATGGCATTCGACAGCAGGTTGGACATGGCCCGCCGCAACATGAGCCGGTCGCCTCGCGTGGTGGCCGATCCGGCAACCTCAAGCCTGACACCTTGTTCTTCGGCCAGGATGCCGTAGAACTCGACCAATTTTCCTGCTTCCTCGCCCAGATCCACGTTTTCATGGTTAAGCGCCAGGAGCTTGTTGTCCGCCTTGGCCAGGAACAGCATGTCGCCGATCATCCGGGCCAGACGCTCATACTCCTCGGCACTGGATTGCAGCACTTCGCGATACTCGGCGGCCGTTCTGGGATGGGAAAGCGCGACCTGGGTCTGGGTCAGCAGATTGGATACCGGGGTACGCAGTTCATGGGCAATGTCGGATGAGAACTCGGACAGTCGGACAAAGGAGTCCTCCAGACGCTCCAGCATGGCGTTGAAGGCGACGGCCAGGCTGCGGATTTCAGGCGGCAGCCCTGATTCCGGCAGCCTCTGATCAAGGCGGTTGGCCGACAGGCCGGTCGCCAGTTCGATCATTTGCCGCAAGGGCAGCAAACCGGTCCGCACGGCCAGCCAGCCCAGACCGGCGGTAAGCAGGGCAGCCAGAATCATGGCGAGGGCCACGCCGCGCTTGAAGGTGTCGATGAAATGCAAGTGGTGGCTGATGTCGAGCACGATGGCGACGGTGAGGGTGCGGCCGTCGCCGGTCGTCACGGTCGCTTTCAGGCCGCGAAAGCCCTGCTCGCCTTCCCGCCAAACGGTCAGACCATGGTCTGATGGCGCCCGGAAAAGCTCGGAGGGGAAATCCAGGTCGCGGCTGGCGAACCATTTGTTGCCCTGGGCATCGACCAGCGTGACCGAAAGCCCATCATGGCCAACCAGCGCGTCGTCCAGCTCCTTGGGTACGCCATCCAGGGCATCGGATGAGTTCGCCTTGGCCAACAGATTGGTTACCAGGGCCAGTTTACCCTCCAGTTCGTGTCGATCCATTTCCTGGAAATGGCGATCCACCGACCAGGCCACCAGCCAGCCCAGGCTGAACAGAACCACGGTGACGACCAAGCCAAATAACAGGCTGACCCGCGCGGTCAGAGACAGGGACTTCATTGCGCGGAGGCCCTGGGTACCAGATCCACAAGCGTGCAACTGGTTTTGCGCGTGGCCACGCAATGCGCGTCACCCGGTTCATGTTCGAACGAGCATGAGCGGGCCTGGAGCATGTCCCAGTCCGCCTGCTCATAGGCATGGCGAGGCAGATTGGGCGGGTAGTAAACGCAACCGAAACACAGTTCGTTGCTCTCGTCCGTTGTGATCGTCATGTGATGAAATCCTTCTCGATGTTCAATCCGGCGCTAACGCTCGCTGTCATCCAATACGTAGCCCATGCCGCGCACGGTATGGATCAGACGGGGCTCGAATCCATCATCCACCTTGGCGCGCAGACGGCGAACCGCTACGTCGATGACGTTGGTATCCGAATCGAAGTTCATGTCCCAGACCTGGGAGGCGATCAGCGATCTCGGCAACACCTCGCCCTGGCGGCGCAACAGCAGTTCCAGCAGGGCGAATTCCTTGGCCGTCAGGTCGATCTTCTTGCCGGCGCGATTCGCCCGTCGGCGCAGCAGGTCCAGTTCCAGGTCGGCGACCTTGAGCACGGTCGGCTCCAGGCCGCCCCGCCCCCGGCGCAGCAGGGTACGTACGCGGGCGAGCAATTCGGCGAAGGCGAAGGGCTTGACCAGATAATCGTCTGCGCCCAATTCCAGGCCCTTGACCCGATCTTCGACCTGATCGCGCGCGGTCAGGAACAGCACCGGCGTGTCCAGGCCGGCGCGACGTAAGCCTTCGAGGACCTGCCAGCCGTTGAGGCCGGGCAGCATCACATCCAGGATCAAAAGGTCGTAGGGATTCGCCTTGGCCATCTCCAGTCCATCCCAGCCGTCGCGGGCCAGATCGGTGACGAAACCGGCCTCGGTGAGGCCTTGTTTCAGGTAATCACCGGTCTTGGGTTCATCCTCGACCACCAGAATTTTCATACATGCCTCCTTGCGCAATGGAGACATCCTGCCACAGACATGGGGAGGCGAATCAAACCTGACATTTTTGTAATCCACCCGTCAGGTTCATGACGGATGCCCTTATCAACAATGGCCTCACCGATGAATAACCCATGGAGATCAGGCATGACCCAATCCATAAGTCAGAAAGGAATGCGAATCCGGCTGCCGCTGTTGCTGTTGGGAACGACCGTGCTGGCTGGCTGCGCCAGCTTCAGCCAGGACGGCGGACTCGACAAGGTGGCCTCGATCACACGCGAGCGCCAGGGCATCGCCCCGCAAACCATCAAGACCGAACAGGACGGCGAAAATGCCGGAGCGGAAGTGAAACGGCTCCTGAACGGGCAGCTCGACGCGGAACGCGCGGTGAAGATTGCCCTCCTGAACAACCGCGGTCTTCAAGCCAGCCTCGCTGACCTGGGCATCGCGGAAGCCGATCTCGTCCAGGCCGGAAGATTGCGCAATCCGGGCTTTACTTTCGCCCGTCTGGAAGGCGGCGACGAGCGGGAATATGAACGCAAGTTTCTGTTCGATCTGATGGGGCTGCTGACCCTGTCCACGCGATCTGAAATCGAGCAGCGCCGTTTCCAGGCCACCCAGCTGCGGGTTGCTGAAGAGGTGATGCGCTTGGCCCAGGCCGCCCGCCAGGCATGGTTCGAGGCCGTGGCCGCTCGCCAGGCGGCGCGATACCAGGAAGACGTGCTGGCCGCCGCCGAGGCCGGCGCGATGCTGGCCAAGCGCATGGCCGACGTGGGCAATTTCAGCCGCCAGCGCCAGCAGCGGGAACAATTATTCCAGGCCGAAACGCGTGCCGAACTGACCCGCGTCCGCCTGACGGAAAGCGCCGCCCGTGAACGTCTGGCGCGGGTGTTGGGGCTCTCCGGGGCGCAGCGCGGCTTCACGCTGCCGGACCGCCTGCCGGACCTGCCCGCCAGCCTGATGGAGGAAAAAGCTGTCCTGCAACGGGCCATGGACGGTCGCCTCGATCTCGACGTGGCCAAGCGGGAACTGGATGGACTGGCGAAGAGCCTGGGCCTGGTCAAGGCCACCCGCTTCGTCAACGTGCTGGAAGTGAGCTACTTGAACAACAACGTGTCCGGGCAACCCCATGCGCGGGGATACGAAATCGAGTTGTCCCTGCCCATCTTCGACTGGGGCGGGGCGCGCACGATTAAGGCCGAGGCGCTGTACACCCAGGCCATGCACCGGGTGGCCGAGCTGGCGGTGAACGCCGAATCGGAGGTGCGCGACGCCTATGCGGGCTACCGCGCCGCCCATGAACTGGCGGCGAGCTATCGGGACGAGATCGTGCCACTGCGCAAAAGCCTCTCCGAAGAGGCACTGCTGCGCTACAACGGCATGCTGATCGGTGTCTGGGATCTGCTCGCCGACACCCGCTCCCAAGTGGCGGCCGTCAATGCCGCCATCCAGGCCCAGAAGGAATTCTGGGTAGCGGAGAGCAATCTCCAGATCACCCTCAACGGTCGCGGCGCCGGCGCCATGACAATCTCGAAAAGCACGCCCGCGGCCGAAGCGGCCGGCGGTCACTGAGAAAGGACAAAATCATGGATCGCCGCCAATTCCTCAGCCGCTCCGGTGCCGCCGTTTTGGGTGCCGGGTTGGTTACCCGCGTCGGCGCGGCCTCGTTGCCCGAAGCCCCCGTATTCACCGACCCCGCCACCCAGCCACCGCTGGCGCCCAGGGAGGGCCGCCCCTATAACCCCGTAATCACCCTCAACGGCTGGTCTCTGCCTTGGCGCATGAAGGATGGCGTCAAGGAATTCCACCTGGTGGCAGAGCCGGTCGTACGCGAGCTGGCGCCGGGCATGAAGGCCCGGCTGTGGGGCTACAACGGTTCCAGCCCCGGCCCCACCATCGAATGCGTGGAAGGCGACCGCATCCGCATCTTTGTCACCAACAAGCTGCCCGAGCATACGGCCGTGCACTGGCACGGCATCCTGCTGCCCAACGGCATGGACGGCGTGGGCGGCCTGACCCAGCCCCAGATCAAGCCGGGCAAGACCTTCGTCTACGAATTCCAGATGAAAAAATCGGGCACCTTCATGTATCACCCACACGCCGATGAGATGGTGCAGATGGCCATGGGCATGATGGGCTTCATCGTCGTGCATCCGAAAGACCCGGACTTCATGCGCGTGGACCGGGACTTCGTGTTCCTGCTCAACGCCTTCGATATCGAACCGGGCGCGGCCACTCCCAAGGTCAACACCATGCTGGACTTCAATCTGTGGTGTTTCAACAGCCGGGTGTTCCCGGCCATTGACCCGCTGGTGTGCCGCACTGGCGACCGGGTGCGCATCCGCGCCGGCAACCTGACCATGACCAACCACCCGCTGCACTTGCACGGTGTGGATTTCGAGGTGACCGGCACCGACGGAGGCTGGGTGCCGAAATCGGCGCGCTGGCCGGAGGTGACCACGGACGTGGCGGTGGGCCAGATGCGTGCCATCGAATTCATCGCAGACGCACCGGGCGACTGGGCCTTCCACTGCCACAAGTCTCACCACACCATGAATGCCATGGGCCACGACGTACCCACCCTGATCGGCGTCGACCAGCACGACATCACCGAGCGCATCGGCAAGCTGGTGCCCGACTACATGGAAATGGGCAGCAAGGGCATGGCGGAAATGGGCGAGATGGAAATGCCCCTGCCGGACAACACCTTGCCCATGATGACCGGCTGGGGGCCGTTCGGGCCGCTGGAGATGGGCGGCATGTTCACGGTAGTGAAGGTACGCGACGACGTGAAACCCGGCGACTACCGCGATCCGGGCTGGTTCAAGCATCCGCAAGGCACGGTGGCGTGGGAATGGGGCTGTGACGCGCCGAGCGCCGAACGCCAGTCCGGCCCGGCCGCCGACGAACACACCCTGAAGGCCCGCAAACCCACTGGCCACGAAAGCCATTGACCCAAAAGGAAGCGCCATGCGCAAGCACGTTCTCATTCTGTTCGCAGTGATCGCCCTCTCCACCAGCGCCGCCCAGGCCTCGCCGAGCCTTGCCTCGGCCCTGGGCAAACCGGGTGACCACGCCAAAATAGACCGCACCATCGAGATCGCCACCAGCGACGACATGCGTTTCTCGCCCAGCGAGATTCGGGTCAAACGCGGCCAGACCATCCGCTTCAAAGTGGTCAACGGCGGCCAGATGAAGCACGAAATGGTGCTGGGCACCCTGGCCGAGTTGAAAGCGCACGCGGCCCTGATGCGCAAGTTCCCGGAAATGGAGCACGACGATCCCAACGCCGTAACGGTTGAACCAGGCAAGGCCGGCGAACTGGTCTGGCTTTTCACCCGCACCGGCAATTTCGATTTCGCCTGTCTGGTGCCGGGGCATTTCGAGGCGGGCATGCGCGGCCGGATTCGTGTGCATCCATGACGGAAATGTCATCCGCGCGTCAGCTTGGCGTGCGGATGAAAACCGGATACTGGAATCGTCTTCGACAAGGAGTGCAATGTGAAACCCCCCATCCTCCATACCCTGCTGCTTTTCGTCCTGATCCAGCCCGCTTGGGCGGCCTCGCCCGTGATCGATGTCTACAAGAGCCCGACTTGCGGTTGCTGCAACAAGTGGATCGACCATCTCAAGGCCAATGGCTTTACCGTGCGCGCCCATGACACCGACGACGTGGTGAGCCACAAGTACCGCCTGGGCGTGCCCCCCGGCCACGGTTCCTGCCATACCGCCGAGGTGAACGGCTATCTGGTGGAAGGCCACGTGCCGGCAAAGGAAATCCGGCGCTTGCTCAAGGAAAAGCCACGCGCCCGCGGCCTGGTGGTCCCAGCCATGCCCATCGGCTCGCCCGGTATGGAACAGGGTAACCGCAAGGATGCCTACGACGTCCTGCTGGTGAAGCGGGATGGCGGCACCCAAACCTACGCCCGTTATTGAACTGAAAGGAGAATGGCATGAAATCCACCACACTCACCCTCATCGCGGGCCTTTTCCTGGCACCCCAATTTCAGGCACTGGCTGCCGACCACGACCACAATGGCCACACCATGCCCGCCGGACAAGCCATGGACACCGCCTGGGCCGACGGCACCATAAAGAAGATCAACGCCGATGTCGGCAAGGTCACCATCAGTCATGGTCCCCTGGCCAACCTGGATATGCCCGCCATGACCATGGTGTTCCGGGTCAAGGATCCCATCTGGCTCAGCCAGATCAAACCCGGCGACCGCATCCGCTTCGTGGCCGAGCGCCAGGACGGCGCGTTGACGGTCACCGCCCTGCAACTTGGCCGTTGATGCGGTCTCAAGGAACAGTTTTTTCCACCCACAGGAGATTTTCATGAAATCGATGCAACGCAATACCCTGATGCTCGCCCTGGCCGCCGCGCTGGCCATGCCCGTCCCCCTGATGGCCGCCGACGCGACCAAGGACGAACACAGTGGCCACCACCCCGGACAAACAGCCGCCGCACCCATCCCGGCTCAAGCGGCCCCCGCCGCCACGCAAGACAAAATGCAGGCGATGCGGGCGCGCATGATGGAGATTCGTGCGAGCAAGGATCCCGAGAAGCGCAAACAACTCATGGAAGCCCAGATGAAGGACATGGAAGCCATGATGCAGGATGGCTCGTGTCCGATGATGTCCGGTGGCAAGGGCGGCATGATGGGGTCCGGCATGGGCATGATGGGTGGCCCGGGCGGCATGGGCATGATGGGTGGCGGCATGATGGGCCAAAGCGCCGCCGGCGCCGATGACATGATGGCCAAGCGCATGGAGATGATGGAAACGCGCATGGTCATGATGCAGATGCTGATGCAGCAGATGGGCAAAGCGAAATGACGGTGCGCAGGCCGGCTGGCTGGCTCCTTGCCGGCCTGCTTTTTTCCCTGGAGCCCGCCTTGTCCGCGCATGCGGACACCCTCGCCGCCGCGCTGGAACAAGCCTGGCTACGCTTCCCCCAGGCGCGATCCCTCGACGCTCGCGCGGCGGAGGCCGAAGCCCGTGGCGAGGTGGCGGCCGGCCTGACACCGGGGCCGACCAGCCTCACCCTGGGGCATGTTAAT
>CAZYEY010000037.1:0-12092 GCA_964646585.1 uncultured Thiobacillus sp.
GACGATGGCGCGGGCGGTGGCGGCGTCGAGTTCGCGGTTGAACGCGATGATGCCGCCGAAGGCTGATTCGGGGTCGGTGTCGTGGGCGCGGTCGTTGGCTTCCCGCCGGTTGGCGCCGTAGGCCACGGCGCAGGGGTTGGCGTGATTGACGGTGACGCAGGCGGGGGCCTGGTCGAACTGCTTGACGCACTCCAGGGCTGCGTCTGTGTCGGCGTTGTTGTTGTAGGACAGTTCCTTGCCCTGGATCTGCCGGGCGCTGGCGATGGTGCCGGCGGGGGCATTGGCTTCCACGTAGAAGGCGCCCTTTTGGTGGGGATTCTCGCCGTAGCGGCAGGTCTGGACGCGGCTGAATTGCAGGGTCAGCTTTTCGCCGAACTGTTCTCTCGTGCCGTCGGCGGCCAGAGAGGTCAGGTAGTTGCTGATGTGGCCGTCGTACTGGGCAGTATGGGTGAAGGCCTTCTTCGCCAGGTTGAAGCGGGTGGCATCCGACAGGGCGCCGCCGTTGGCCCGCATCTCGTCGAGGAGCGCCGCATAGTCGGCCGGATCGGTGACGATGGCCACGTGCTTATGGTTCTTGGCGGCGGAGCGCACCATGGCCGGCCCGCCGATGTCGATGTTCTCGATGGCGTCCTCCAGGGTGTGGGGCTTGGACACGGTCTGGACGAAGGGATACAGGTTCACGCACACCAAATCGATGTAGGGGAGGCCGTGCTCGCTCATGGTCGCCGCGTGGGTTGGGTTGTCCCGCACCGAGAGGATGCCGGCGTGGACCCTGGGATGCAGGGTCTTCACCCGGCCGTCCAGCATCTCGGGGAAGCCGGTGAATTCGGACACGTCCTTCACCGGGATGCCGGCATCCCGGATGGCTTTGGCAGTGCCGCCGGTGGAGAGCAGTTCCACACCCTGGTCGGCCAGGGCGCGGGCGAAGTCGATGAGACCGGTCTTGTCGGAGACGGAGAGGAGGGCGCGTTTGATCATGATGGTGTGAGAAGGTCACTTGATTCCGTGCTGCTGCATCTTCTTGCGCAGCGTGTTGCGGTTGATGCCCAGCCACTCGGCGGCCCGGCTCTGGTTACTGCCGGCCCGGTCCAGGATGACCTCCAGCAGGGGTTTTTCCACGCAGTTCAGGACCATCTCGTAGATGCCGGCGGGCTGTTCCCCATCCAGGTCCTTGAAGTACTGCTCCAGCTCCCGGCGCACGCAGGCAGCCAGTTCGCTTTCGTTGAAATGGGTCTCCATCCTTACACCTTGTTTTGTTCAGGCTGCTTCGCGTTGCGATGGCGGAGCATCCAGGTAGATCAGTCGGCTGGTGCGTTCCCGCGTGCGCCAGAAAAAATCGTTCACCGCTTCCAGCTGGGCGTGGGTGCTTTCCAACTGGTTCATGGCGTGGCGAAACTGGGCGGAATCCGCCAGTCCCCGGGTATACCAGGCGATGTGCTTGCGGGCCATGCGCATGCCCGCCACCTCGCCATAGAAGCGGTAGAGGTCGTCCAGGTGGGCCAGCAGCACCCGATGGATCTCCTCCACTTCGGGCGCCGGCAGCTTCTCGCCGGTCTCCAGGAAATGGCCCACTTCCCGGAACAACCAGGGCCGGCCCTGGGCGGCGCGGCCGATCATGACGGCATCGGCGCCGGTGTAGTCCAGCACGTGCCGGGCCTTTTCAGGGGTGGTGATGTCGCCGTTGGCGATGATGGGAATACGCGCCTCGGCCTTCACCGCCTTGATGGTGTCGTACTCCGCGTCGCCGTGGTAACCGCAGGCCCGGGTGCGGCCATGGATGGCCAGGGCCTGGATGCCGGACGCCTGGGCAATGCGCAGGATGTTCAGGGCATTGCGGTGTTCCCGGTCCCAGCCGGTGCGGATCTTCAGGGTCACCGGGGTGTCCGGCACGGCCTTGACCACCGCCTCCAGGATGCGGGCCACCAAGGGCTCGTCCTGGAGCAGGGCGGAGCCGGCCATGACATTGCACACCTTCTTGGCCGGGCAACCCATGTTGATGTCGATGATCTGGGCGCCTTCGCCTGCGTTGTAGCGGGCCGCTTCGGCCATCATGGCCGGGTCGCTGCCCGCGATCTGCACGGAGACGGGTTCCACCTCGCCTTCGTGGTTGGCCCGGCGCCGGGTCTTGGCGGAACCGTAGAGCAGGGAGTTGGAGGTGACCATCTCGGACACCGCCATGCCGGCACCCATCTTCTTGCACAGCTGGCGGAACGGCCGATCGGTGACGCCCGCCATGGGCGCCACGATCAGGTTGTTCTTGAGCTGGAAGGGGCCGATGCGCATGAGAAAACCCGAGAGGGCAGGCGAAGGAAAGCTGCATATTTTATACGCAACACCCCGCCGGAAAAAGCAGGAACGGTCCTTCGGACATGCCCTGCGGAAATGCGCCCCGGCCGGGCGCGCCAGGCCACGTTCCGCCCCAGTGGGCCCCGGTCAGGCCGCCTTCTTCATGTGCTTCTGGTAGAGGAACTCCAGAACCTGGCCGCGCAGGTGATGATAGTGGGGGTTTTCCGCCAGCTTCAGCCGATCCCGGGGACGTTCCAGGTCCACGGTGAGAACCTCGCCGATGGTGGCGGCCGGACCGTTGGTCATCATGACGATGCGGTCGGAGAGCAACACGGCCTCGTCCACGTCGTGGGTCACCATCAGTGTGGTGGCGTGGGTCTCCTGGACGATGCGCATGAGCTCGTCCTGGAGACCGGCCCGGGTCAGGGCGTCCAGGGCGCCGAAGGGCTCGTCCAGCAACAGCACCTTGGGCTCCATGGCCAGGGCCCGGGCGATGCCCACCCGTTGCTTCATGCCGCCGGAGATCTCGTTGGGATGCTTGTGCATGGCGTGGGCCAGGCCCACCAGTTCCAAGGCGGCCTGGGTGCGGGCCTTGAGTTTCGTCTTGTTCTCCCTGGCGCCGAACACCCGCTCCACCGCCAGGTAAACGTTGCCGAAGCAGGTGAGCCAGGGCAGCAGGCTGTGGTTCTGGAACACCACGGCCCGCTCGGGACCGGGTCCGGCGATCTCCCGCTCGGACAAGAGCAGGACGCCGTCGGTGGGGGTGGTGAGGCCGGCGACCAGGTTCAGCAGGGTGGACTTGCCGCAGCCCGAGTGGCCGATCAAGGCGATGAACTCGCCCTGCTTCACGGTCAGGTTGATGTCGGTCAGGGCCGTGAACTTGCCCTTCCTGGTGTCGAACACCATCTTGGCGTTCTCGATGTGCAGGTAGTTGTGCATGGCCGTTTCCGTTTCACTCGTAGTTGAAGCGCTTGGCGATGAGCATCAGGGCCTGTTCCAGCAGCAGGCCAGTGAAGCCGACGATGAAGATGGCGATGAGGATGTGTTCCACGTTCAGGTTGTTCCACTCGTCCCACACCCAAAATCCCAGGCCGGTGCCGCCGGTGAGCATCTCCGCCGCCACGATCACCAGCCAGGCCACGCCCATGGACAGGCGGATGCCGGTCATCAGGTGGGGCAGCACCGAGGGGAACAGGATGCGGGTGAAGATCTTCCACTCGGACAGGTTCAGCACCCGGGCCACGTTGAGATAGTCCTGGGGCACACGGGACACGCCGGCGGCGGTGTTGAGGATGATGGGCCAGATGCTGGAGATGAAGATCACCCACAGGGAGGCGGGCTCGGTCTCCTTGAACACATAGAGGCCGATGGGCAGCCAGGCCAGGGGCGAGACCGGGCGCAAGAGGCTGATGATGGGGGCGGTCATGCCGGCCAGGAACTTGAAGCGGCCGATCATGAAGCCCAGGGGGATGCCCACCAGGGCGGCCAGGCCGAAACCGGCGCCGACACGGTAGAGGGAATGGAGGATGTTCCAGCCGATGCCCTTGTCGTTGGGGCCGTTGTCATAGAACGGATCGGCGAACAGAGCCTTGGCCGATTCCCAGGTCTTGGCCGGGCCGGGCAGGCCGGTCTCGCCGCCGCTGCTGGAGACGATCTGCCAGAGCAGAACGAACAGGACCAGGCCCACGACGGGGGGCAGGGCGGCGCGGAAGAAGTTGCCGGTCTTTTCCAGCAGGGCCTGGCCCCGCTCGGTCTGGAAGAAGGGGGTGGGCCTGGGTTTGACCAGGGCCTCCACGGGAGCGGCACCTGCGGGCACCGTATCGGGCTTGTTCATGATGTCCTTCAGACTGCCTTCGTTGAATGTCACTGCGCTCATGGCGGACTCCTTGGTTGTCCCCCCTCTCCCGCGGGCGGGAGAGGGGCCGGGGATGAGGGACGCCCGATGATGTGGGCGGAGAAAGATTCCCTCTCCCCAACCCCTCCCCCGCTTGCGGGGGAGGGCCTATCTCACGCCTTCACCTTGAACCCGTCGGCATAGGCCTTCGGGTTCTTGCCGTCCCACACCACGCCGTCGATGAGCTTGGAGGTGCGCATCTCCGACTTGGGCACGGGCGCCTTGGCCAAGGTGGCGGCCTCCTTGTAGAGGGTGATCTGGTTCACCGACCTGGCCACCGCCAGGTAATCCGGATGCTCCTTCAGCAAGCCCCAGCGCTTGTGCTGGGTCAGGAACCACATGCCGTCCGACAGATAGGGGAAATTCACCGTGCCGTCACTGAAGAACTTCATGTAGTTGGCGTCCTGCCACTTCCTGCCGATGCCGTTGTCGTACTGGCCCAGCATGCGGTCCTCGATGACGTCGAAGTCGGTGTTGACGTAGGCCTTGCCGGAGATGATCTTCGCCACCTCGGCGCGGTTGGCCATGGTGTCGATGTACTTGGAGGCATCCAGGATGGCCGCCACCATGGCCCGGGCGGTGTTGGGGTACTTCTGCACGAACTCCAGGGTGGTGCCCAGCACCTTCTCCGGGTGGTCCTGCCAGATGTCCTGGGTGGTGGCGGCGGTGAAGCCGATCTTGTCGTGGATGGCCCGGGCGTTCCAGGGCTCGCCCACGCAATAGCCGTCCATCTTGTCCACCCGCATGTTGGCCACCATCTGGGGGGGCGGCACGGTAATGATCTTCACGTCCTTGAAAGGGTCGATGCCGTAGGTGGCCATCCAGTAATACAGCCACATGGCATGGGTGCCGGTGGGAAAGGTCTGGGCGAAAGTCCACTCCTTGGGCTCCGCCTTCACCAGCTTGGCCAGCCCCGGCCCGTCGGTGACGCCCTTGGCCTTGATCTGGTGATTGAGGGTGATGGCCTGGCCGTTGTGATTCAGGGTCATCAGCACGGCCATGTCCTTCTTCGGTCCACCCACGCCCAGCTGCAGGCCGTAGATGAGGCCGTAGAGCACGTGGGAGGCGTCCAGTTCGCCGTTCGCCAGCTTGTCCCGCACGCCGGCCCAGGACGCTTCCTTGCTGGGCACGATCTTGAGGCCGTACTTCTTGTCGAAGCCCTTCTCGGCGGCGATGGCCACGCTGGCGCAGTCGGTGAGGGGGATGAAGCCGATCTTCACCTCCGGCTTCTCCGGGGCGTCGGAGCCGGCGGCCCAGGCGGCACTCCTCACGCCGGGTGGGACGAGGGACATGAGGGCGGCGGCGGCGGACATGCTGGCGGCTTTCTTCAAGAAATCACGTTTTCCATCGTTGACGGCGGCTCGTTCATTGCCAGGCGGAAGGGTATCCATTGCGAAACTCCAAAAAAAAGCGGCGTCCGACCCCGGGAGGGGAAGGACGCCGTTGTCCAAGTTACATCTGCGAAGGAGCGACATGGCCGACGCGCCGTTGCGCCGGTCAATTGACATAGAGCAATGGCCGTGCCAACCCGGATCAATCGGCATTAGTCATTGAATTCAAAGGGATTTCTGCAATGATTCCTTGGCCGACCCCCACCACGTTCAGGAAAAACGCACAGAAGCTGGGCAAAAACCCCCGGCCTGTCTCCATTTCAGGGCATCACGCCCCTACTGGCGGATGAAATCCTCCAGGGTGGACCTCAGTTCGGCGCGCCAGGCCATGAGGAACAGGTTGGCTTCGCCGTCTGGAAATTCCCGCAGCCAAGGCTCGAAGTCATCGCTGAGCACCTTCACCCGGCCCTCCCGCTCGATCAGGGTAAGACGCAGGGGCAACAGGTTGAGCAGGCGAGGATCCGCCGCTTCGGCCCAGCGCACCGCCGTCTCGCTGCCGACGAACAGGATGCGCACGTGGGGATCCTCGAAGCCCCGCTTCACCAGGGCGCTGTCGATGGGCTGGACCTTCACCAGCACCAGATCGTGGTTGGCGGCCGCCAGGGTCAGGTCGTCCACCGCCTGACGCAGGGTCACGGCCTTGCTCGCCGAGACGGGCTCGGCGCGGGCGCCCAGGGTCAGCAGGCAGGCGAGTAGGAAGACCAGGGATCTCACAACGTCGCCTCCTCCAGGATGGCCAGGTAGTCCCGTTTCAGTTCCCGACACTCCTCGTGAAGGGCCGGGTTGTCGACGTTCTGGGTGGCCCAGACCGGATTGACCGCCATCAGATCCACCCCCTCCGGAGTCTCCACCAGGGTGATGCGGCAGGGCATGAGCTGGGCCGCCCGGGGATCCAGGCGCAGGGCCCGGTCCATCTTGGCGAAGTTGCAGAAATAAAACAGCCGCACCGAGCGGACTTCCTGGGCATAGGGCACCAGCCGGCTGTCGATGGCCTGCTGACGCACGAAGGTGTAGTTGTGGCTGGCCACCGCCTGGGTCAGGGCGGCGATGGCCTGGTCCATGGTCCGGCCCTGGGCGGTGACGGTCAGGATCATGGGTTCCGGCTCCGCGGCCCGGGCGAGGCCGGCCCAGAGCACCAGCGCCAGCAGGAAAAGGAATCGAAGCGGTTGGGACATGGCAGCTCCTGAAACGGCCCGTGGGAATCCATGCTCCCACAGGCCGGTTTCAGCATAGGCCATGCCACCTCCTCCCGGCATCGGGCCTGGAGGATGGAGGCGAACCCGCAACACCCGGGCTCAGCCCGGCAGGGCCTCCATGACGATCCGGGCCACTTCCGCCAGCCGCTTGCGCTGGACCATGGCCTCCCGGCGCAGGGCCTGGTAGGCGGCCTCCTCGGAAAGCCTCTGCGCCTTCATGAGGCGGCGCTTGGCCTGCTCGATGAGCTTGTGTTCCTGCAATTCCTGGCGCGCCCGCCGCATGTCGTCGCGCAGGGCCTGCCAGGCCTCGAACTGGACCCGGGCCAGTTGCAGGATGGGTTGCAGGCGCTCGCTCCTGAGGCCGTCCACCACGTAGGCGGCCACTCCCGCAGACACGGCGGAACGCATGGCCTCCCGGGAATCATCCTGGCTGAACATGACGATGGGTCTGGGCGACCGTTCGCTCATCACGACCACCTGTTCAAGGGTGTCCCGGCTGGGGGATTCGGTGTCCATGATGATGGCATCGGGCTCGATCTCCTCCACCCAACGGGGCAGATCGATGGCCCGATCCAGGCGGCCCACCAGATGGTGGCCCGGATTGGCCTGGACCAAAGCTTCCATGAGCTCCTCCAGGCGCCGACGGGAGGGACCGATCACCAGGATTTTCAGCGCATCCGGGCCGGTCTCGGCTGGGGGCGGGGCGGTCATTGCGCGTTCATCGGGAAGGGTTCGTCGATCACGCGGACACAATAGCCCGGTCCACCCCCGCGCCACCAGCGCCCGCCCGTGAACGGCCCCACGGAACCCGCCTCAGTGGCTGTCCGGCACCACCCCCAACTGGGGCATCCGGGCCAGCCCCACCTCCCGGGCGTGCTCGACGAAGCCCTGGTTGCGCCAGAAGAAGGCCCCGGGCAGGGTGGTGGGGATGACCAGCACGTAGAACAGGGCCCGGCCCAGGATGGCGGCGGCCGTGGCCATGAGGGCCAGCAAGGCGAAGGCGACGGGGCTCGCCGCCCCCAGCAGGGCGATGCCCAGGGCCAGGGCGAAGCTCAGGGCCAGCAGGGCGTTGCGCAGGCCGTAGGCATGGCCGTAGCGGGTGGTCTGTTCGTAGTGGGAGGCGGCCCCCTCGTCGCCCCGGGCCTGCATGTCCCAGGCGTGGAAGACAAGGCCCAGGCCCTCCAGGGCGAAGCCCAGGGCCATGAGGGTACCCAGCAGGCTGGCCGTCCCGCTGGTCAGCGCGCCTTGCGCCAGGCCCAGCAGCCCCAGCAGCAGGCCGCCCAGGGCCAGGCCGGTACCGACGAAGCTGGAGCCGGTCTGCCAATGGTCCCAGAAGGGCCGGGCCTTGATGCGGTAGAGCCGGTACATGTAGTAGCCGCCGAAGGCGATGCCCACCAGGCCCGCCGTCATGGCGACGGGCTTGAGCAGGCTCGCGAAGGGGAAGCCGGGAAAGAGGGTGAAGAACGCCGTCCCCGCCAGACCACCGAAGAACAGGGACACCCCCGCGATCTCCCGGCTCACCGGCGACAGCCGCCAGTTGTTGAAACCCCGGTAGAAGCGATGGGGCTTGCCCAAATGCATGGTGAGCTTGAACAGGCCGAAGCACATCAAGGCCACCATGACGAGCAGCGTCGGCGGGGTGCTCAGCGCCGCCACACCGGGCAGCAACAGCGCCAGGAAGGCTCCCATGACCGACTGGACCGACAGGGTGAAGGCAATGTGGGCGTTCTCGTGGGAACCCAGGAGCTTCTTGAGGTTCCAGTGGCGCCCAAAGCCGTGCTTGGGGTCCAGCTGGGGCCGGAAGGCGCCGGTGCCGTCGTCCTTGTGATACTTCAGGGGCGCGCTGTCCAGCCGCAGCATGTCCCGCTGGGTCACCCGGGTCTGCTGGAAGCGGATGTTGGGATGGGTGATCTCTGGCGTCGGAAAGCCGGGGATCTCGGTCCTGGCCTGGGTGCGGCCTTCCGGGATGTTCTCGATGACGCCGAAGTCCAGGGCCTTGCCCAGGCAGGCGGCCACGCAAGCGGGTTTCAGGCCCACTTCCAGGCGGTCCACGCACATGTTGCACTTGGACACCTGACCTTTGATGGGGTCCAGCTGGGGGGCGTTGTAGGGGCATACCCAGGTGCAGTAGCCGCAGCCGAAGCAGATGTCCGGGTCTTGCAGCACCGCGCCGTATTCCGCGAACTTGGTGTAGGCCCGGGTGGGGCAGCCCTTCAGGCACACCGGATTGTCGCAGTGGTTGCAGGCCATGGAGATGTTGAGACGCTGCACGTTGGGATACACACCCCCTTCCACGAAACCCACGGAACGGAAGGCGATGTGGGCCGGGTTGTCGTTCTTCTCCGAGCAGGCTGCCTCGCAGGCGTGGCAGGCGATGCAGTTGTCGGCGTTGAAGAAGAAGCCGTGCTGCTTGTAGCGGTTGGGATTGGCGCCGATGGCCGGGTTGCCGTTGATGTTGAGGCTCTGGCCGCGCAAGGCATGGCCCTCGGGCACGGTCTCGATGGGCGTGCCGTAGCGGTTCACGGCCTGGCTGGCCGGGTCGTGCAGGCGGGCGTAGTCGGGTTCGTCGGGCCGCAGGTAGGGATAGATGCCGGCCCGGCCATCTTCCGGTTCCGGCTTCGTGCCGCCCTGGCAGCCGCAGGGGCCCGAGCCGCATTTCCCGTCTTGCTTGTAGGCCACGCCAGGCATGGCGGTCATGTTCTTGAACATTTCTCGTCGCTCCTCAGAACCTGCGCATTTCCATGGACAGCCGGGCCGCAGCCGCCTGATCCGCGATCCGCTCGATGCGGATGGCGGACTGCTTGTAGGCGGGTTGGCGGGAGTGGGGGTCCAGCAGGCCCAGGGTCAGGCGGTTGGCGCAGTCGTGGAAGTGGAAGGGCAGGAACACCATGTTCTTGGGCACCCTTTGCGTGGGCTGGGCCATGGCGATGGCATCCCCCCGGCGGGACACCATGCGCACATACTCGCCGCGCCGGATGCCCAATTCCGCCGCCAGGTCCGGGTTGATCTCGATGAAGGGGATGGGGCTGAACTTGTTGTTGTTGGCGATCTTTCCGGTCTTGGTGCGGCCGTGCCAGTGCTCGATGAGACGCCCGGTGTTGAGCCAGATGGGGAACAACTCGTCGGGCCGCTCGTTGTTGTCGATGAAGGGCAGGGGGATCAGCCGGGCCCGGCCATCCGGGTAGCTGAAGCTGCCGTCCTGGGTGTACAGCCGCTTGCCGCCCTTGGGGGGCGCTTCGCCCCGTTCCCGTTGTTCGGCGGTGTAGGGCCACTGCACGCCCCGGTTCGCCTCCAGCAGCTCATGGTCCATGCCGGAGATGTCGGCCAGGCGGCCTCTGGAAATGCGGCCCATCTCCAGGAAGATGTCGGCGGCCTTTTCCGGAAAACTGAGGCGGCCTTCCTTGTTGAAGCGCTCCGCCACCCGGTTGAAGATCCACAGGTCGGGCTTGGCTTCGCCGGGGCAGGCGGTGACGGGCTTGACCCGGTTGATGCGCCGCTCGGTGTTGGTCATCACCCCGTCCTTTTCCGCCCAGGTGCCGGCGGGCAGATAGACGTGGGCATACTGGGCGCTCTCGGTGTCCTCGTAGCAGTCCTGCACGCAGCAGAACTCCAGTTGCTCCATGGCGCGGCGGATGCGGGCCGTGTTGGGCAGCGAGCTCATGGGATTGGTGGCGATGAGCCACAGGCCCTTGATCTGCCCCGCTTCCATGGCCTGGTAGATGTCGGTCTGGAACATGCCGCGCTTCTTGGGGAAGAACTCCGGGTCCACGTTCCAGAATTTGGCGATCTCCTCCCGGTGCTCGGGCACCTCCAGGTAGCGGAAGTTGGGCAGGCCGGAGCAGGAGGACCACTCCCGGGTGCCCATGGCGTTGCATTGCCCGGTGATGGACAGCGAAGTGCCACCGGGCTTGCCGATGTTGCCGGTGATCAGCGCCAGGTTGTTGATGCCCACCACGCCGTCGGAGCCGTGGGTGGACTGGTTGATGCCCATGGTCCAGATCTGCATGGCGGCCTTGGCCTTGGCGAAGGTGCGGGCCACCACGCGGATGGTGTCCTCGTCGATGCCGCAAACCTTGGAGGCGGTCACCGGGTCCCACTTTTCCACCTCGGCGCGCAAGGCTTCGACGCCCACGGTGTTGGCGTCGATGTAGCGCTGATCGTGGAGATTCTCCTTGAAGATCACGTGCATCAGGGCGTTTTGCAGCACCACATCGGTGCCTGGGGTGATGGGCAGATGGATGTGGGCGTTCTGGGCCAGCATGGTGACCCGGGGGTCCACCACGATGAGGGGGAAGCCGCGCTTCTCCTGGGCCTCCTTCATGCGCCAGTAGATGATGGGGTGCTGTTCCGGCAGGTTGGAGCCCCAGGCGATGAGGCAGTCGGTGTGCTCGAAGTCCTCGTAGCAGCCGGGCGGGCCGTCGGAGCCGAAGCTGCGCTTGTAGCCGGACACGGCGGACGACATGCACAGGGTGGTGTTGCCGTCGTAGTTGTTGGTGCCAATGAGTCCGCGGGTCAGCTTGCCCAGGGTGTAGAACTCCTCGGTCAGCATCTGCCCGGTGGAGATGATGGCGAAGCTGTCCGGACCATATTTCGCCTGGATGCGGCGGATCTCGTCGTGGAGCCTGTCCAGGGCCGTGTCCCAGTCGGTGCGCTGCCATTCCCCGTGCCAGTGCTCACGCATCTTGGGAAACAAGCCCCGGCCGGACGAGGTGAACAACTCGTGTTCGAAGATGCCTTTCAGGCAAAGCTTGCCCCGGTTCACGTCGGCATCGGCCACGCCCCGGGAGGCCACGGGCCGGCCATCCGCGTTCACGCCGACTTCGATGGAACAGCCGGTGGAGCAGTAGCCGCAGGCGGCGTAACGCCATTCCACCACGCCCTTGTCGGCCATCTTGATGGGGTTCTTCCTGCTACGTCCGAACAGCATGATTCGTTCCTTTCATCAGGCCACAGGTTGGTTGAGCCGACCACGTTTTGCCGGCGCAACCCAACATGGCTTCCGGTCCCGGGTCAGGCGCGAGAACCGCGCCAGACCCGACCTACAGGGCTACGGAGCATTCACGCCAACTTCAAAAACACCTGGCCGTCTTCCACCCTGGTGGCGAAGGTGCGGGCGCAGCCCTTGTCCGGGAGCACCGCCTCGCCGGTGGCCAGATCGATCTTCCAACTGTGCAGAGGGCAGGTGACCAGGCCGCCGTGGACGATGCCCTGGGACAGGGGGCCGCCCCGGTGGGGGCACTTGTCGCGCACGGCATGGACAGCGTCGGTGACGGTGCGAAACACGGCGATGCGGTCGAGCCTGTCGTCGTGGTCGAGCTCCACGAT
>CAZYEY010000038.1:0-4976 GCA_964646585.1 uncultured Thiobacillus sp.
CTACTGCACCCTGTCCGTCACCCCTACACCCCGCCACTTCATCACCCCGCCCGGCCTTGCCGTGATCTCCCTCACTGGTTACTGTTGTCCCACGCGTGTGCCTTGGGCCGACGCCGCGGTTGTCGGCGGCCTCCGCGACACGGGCGCCGGGGGCGCCCAGAGCGTTGACATCGTTGTTCATGTCGGCGCCGGCGGCCAGGGCTGCGCCCATCTCCTGGGGCTTCATGGTGTCCCCCGACAGGGCCGCGCCGCAATCGCGTAGGCCCTCCAGCACCGGCAGCACCCGCCGCAGCGCAGCATGCTCAGGCCTCGAACTCCATGATCTCGCCGTTGCCTACCCACACCCGCCACATGCTCGCCAGGTCCAGCCCCTGGAAGTGGCCGGCGACGGCCTGCAACACCTCGTGGTGGCTCACCACCAGGACGGCGGGCAGATCGAGGGTGCGAAGCTCGGCCAGGAAGGCGTGCACCCGGGCCACCAGCTCTTGGTAGGACTCGCCTCCCGGCGCCTTCCAGGCGAAGGGATCCGGGGCGGCCCCCATGGCCTCCAGGTAGTGGGCCACCGGCAAGCCCTCAAAGCCGCTGTTGCGGTCGTCCAGGCGGACGTCCACATGGATCTCGGCGGCATGGCATGCGTTGACGATGGCGGCGGTCTCCCGGGCGCGTTGCAAACGCGAGACATACACGCGCCGGATGGGGACCTGGCGCAGACGTTCTGCGGCGGCCTCGGCCTGGCGACGGCCCGCCGGGGTCAGCGCCACCGGCACGGCGGGATCGGCGTTGCACAGGCCGCTCAGGTTGCATTCGGATTCCCCGTGGCGCAGGAAGATCAGCTTCATGCCTGCACCAGGATCTCGCCCTTGCCGCCGAAGGCCAGGTCGCCCATGTGGCGGCGGACCCGGGTACTGGCCGCCACCACGCCGGGCAGGAAGGTGCCGGCATGACGGCCCAGCAGGCCCAGCCAGGTCAGGTCCGCCACCCCAGCGTCATTGAAGGTGGCGGGCAACTCGGCCGGCCTCTGGCCCAGCAACAGGGTGCCCCGGCGCAGGCCGAAGCCCACCATTCCGCCACAGGCGCCGGCCACGGCGATGGTGCCGGCCAGCACCCGCGCGCCGCAGTAATCACCGGCGTCTCCCCGGATCAGGATCAGGCCCCGGCGCATGCGGTCTCCCACCCGGGCGCCGACGCTGCCGGCAACCGCCACCACGCCGCCGGCCATGCCGGCCCGCTCGCCGACAGGCGCCGCGCCCAGCCAGTCGCCGGCGCGACCCTGGATGCGGAGCAGACCACCCTTCATGCCGGAGGCAGCGAAGTCGCCGGCGCCGCCCCCCAGCACCAGTTCGCCGCCGCTCATGCCCCGGCCGGCGAAATCGCCGGCCGGGCCCTCGACGATCAGCCGCCCGCCCGCCAGGCCCGCGCCCAGGTTGTCCAGGCAGGCCCGCTCGCAAGCCACGACCAGGGATTGGGAATCGCCGGGCCGGACCTGGAACAGTTCCCCCAGGGCCGCCGGGCGGCCGTCATGGCGCACGGGCAGGGCGGCCATCGCCGCCGGGGACAGGCCGGCGAGGCGTTCGGGAAGAATGCCGGCCACATCCACGCGGCCGGGAATGCCAGGGCGCAGGGTCAGGGTGGTCATGCCAATATCTCCCGCAGGCGGTAGTGGAACTGCCCCAGCTTGCCGCCGTAGTTGCCCGCCGACAGGCGCAGGACGCCCCCCGCCGAGCCGATGGCGCAGACCGCCTCCAGGCCCGCCTTCATGGCCACGCGCATGTCGGCGTCGGTGACGGCGTCGATGACGATCTCCAGCACCGCCTCCACTTCCCCGGTCAATTCGCTGGGGGCCACGCCCCGCAGGGTGGGGCAGAAGGCGTCGTTGGTGGAGGCGGGCAGGGCCTTGTACTTGGAGCCCACCTTGGAGCCGGAACGCACCACGCCGCCGGGGAAGGGGGTGATGGCGCCGGGCACCTTGTCGATGGCTTCCACCGCCGCCTCGCAAGCCGCCAGGGCCTGGGCCCGGGAACGGGCCAGCACCAGGAAGTTGCCGCCGCCCACCGAGCGCAGCAGGCCGGTGGATTCCTGGGCCAGGAACTCCCCGTCCATGACCGGGATGCGCCAGTAGCGCTGGCCGGCGATCACCTTGGACATCTGCCAGCCGTCGCCGAAGTAGCGCAGGTTCTTGCCCAGGGGCAGGGTCTCCCCCCCCTCGCAGCCCGCGAACACGGCGGTGGTGGGACAGGTGAGCACGCACTGGCCCACCCGGCGCTCCAATTGCTTGGCCAGCTCCTTGGTGGACACGGCGAACAGCAGGCCGGCCACGCCGGGGCGGCCGTCCGGGGTCTCGTCGGGGGCGAGTTCCCGCTCGATGCCCGCCTCGCAGCCGCAGGCGATGACCGAGGTGGCGAAGCCGAAGGCCGCGCGGGCCGCGTGCTTCGCCCAGGCCAGGGAATCGGCGGTGATGAGGATGCGGGTGGCCTTCATGCCGAAGGCCTCGGCATAGGTGTCGTCGATGAGGACGCCGTTGCGGATCATGCCTTCCTCCCGCACCGGTGGGGAATCAGCTTGTTGGCTCCGCAGGCGCAGACCTCGTCGTCGCCGATCTTCATGTGTTCCATCTTCACCGTCATGTAACGGTCGAAATATTCCCCGAGGGGTTTCTCGATGCCCTTGTCGTACTCGGGCTTCACCGCGTGCAGGGCGCCGTTGACCACCTTCACCACCCGGCCGTCCCGCACGATGAGCTCGCCGTCCTTGAACACGTATTCGGGCCTGGCGAACATGGCCTCCCGGTCCGGGTCGTCCCGGTAGACCACGATGTCGGCGGCGGCCCCCGGCCCCAGGTGGCCCCGGTCCGCCAGGCCCAGGGAGCGGGCCGGCGCCGCCCGGGTCATGATGGCGATCTCGTACAGACTGTATTCCCGCTCCAGGTTCTTCAGCTGGCTGTGGGCGGCGGCCTCGGCATTGATCCCCTCCAGCTTGCGGTTGCGGAAGTCCCGGTCCATGAGCAGGCGGATCAGGTGGGGATAGCTGGTGAAGGGAGCGCCGTTGGGGTGGTCCGTGGTGAGGAAGATGCGCCACGGGTCCGTGACCCGCAGGAACAGCTCCAGGCCGATGGCCCATTGCAGGGCGTTGACGAAATTCTTGTCCTTGTACTTGAAGGGCACCACGCCGCAGCCGGCGTCGCACTCGATGTCCATGACCACCCACTTGTCCGGGTTGGCGTGGCGGTGGTTGCGGTGCTGGCCCATGGTGTCGCCGGAGGCGGTCACGGTCTGGCCGAACAGGATCTGGCCCACGTCCGCCGACACGTTGCCCATGCGGTTGAGGGCGTCGGCGATGCGCTCCGCTTCGGAGGAGAATTTGCGTTCCCCCTCGGTGCCGTAGCTGTGGAACTGGATGTGGGTCAGGTGGATGGGTAGGCCCTCGGCGGCGGCCATGGTGGCCAGGGTGGTGTCGGCGTTGCCGGGAATGCCCAGGTTGCTGGCGTGCACGTGGAGGGGGTGGGCCACCCCCAGGTCATGGACGGCCCGGGCCAGGGCCCGGAGCACCTGGCGGGGGGTGACGCCGTAGTGGGGGTGGGCCTCGTCCAGGTCCAGGTGGCGGGCGTTGAACTTGAAGGCGGAGATGCCCCCCGGGTTCACCACCTTGATGGCCATGGCCTGGCTGGCGTCCAGGGTCCAGCCCACGTAGTCGTTGACGAGGCGCTGGTCGGCGCCGGAGGCCAGCAGACGCAGGAAGAAGTCGTCGCTGCCCAGCATGGCGTAGGCGCCCTTGTCCACCATGGGAATGTCGCCCATCTCCAGGTGGGCGTGGCGGGCGTTGGCGGGCAGCATGGCCGGCTCGAAGCAGGCGGTGTAGCCCATCTCCGCGTAGCGGTAGCCGGTGGTCCAGGTGGACGGCGCGGCGTGGCCGCAGCCGGCGTGCATGAAACCGCCGTCCCCCAGGTCCCGGGCCGGCGCCGGGTCGCCCCGGTGGTCCTCGGGCAGCAGCATGCGGGCGATGTTCATCTTGCCGCCCCCGATGTGGGTGTGCAGATCGATGGCGCCGGCCATCACCACCTTGCCGGAGAGGTCGATCTCGGCGTCGATGACGGCGTCGGGTCCGGGATCGGCGACGACGCGGCCGTCCTCCACGAAGAGATCCCCCGCCACGCCGTCGATGCCGCGGGCCGGGTCGTAAAGGCGACCACCCTTAAGCCGCAGCATGGTCCAATTCCTTCATGATCCAGGCGATGGCCTCGGCGACGCCAGGCGACCCGCCCGGCGCCGGCGCGCCCAGGGGCAGGGCCACCACCCCATCCATCCGGTGCAGGAAACCGGACCGCTGGACGCCGGGGACGGCCACCGGGATGAATACGTCAGGCAGGGTCGTGAAAGCCATGTCGGCCCGGCCCAGCACGATGACGGGACAGTCCGCCGGAGGTGGCGTCCGCGCCGGGTCGAAGGCGGAGATCCACACCAGGGCATCCGCCTCGCCGGCGGCCAGCAGGCGTTCGCCGGCGAAGCGGGTGGGTTCGTAGCGGGGGCCGGCGGCCTCGAAGGCCACCCGGGAGGGATAGCCGGTCCGCCAGGCGCAGGTCTGGGCGGCGGAGGCGACGCCGTCGCTACCCCCCAGGGGCAGGCCCGCCCAGCGGGTGGACTGGTTCAGCGCCGCCACCAGGTCGGCCATGGCCCGCACCACCAGCTCGGCGCCGGGGAAGTCCAGTTCCGCCGCGTGCCACGCCAGCACGCCGTAGCGGGCGGCCCGCATCTCCGCCAGCAGGGCATCCAGCCGGGCAATGGGGATGCCGGCCACCGCCGTCACGTCCAGGCGGCGGCCGGCCAGACGCGCGGCCAGGGCTGCGAACAGATCGCCCAGCCGCTCGGGCGGGCAGAGGAGGGTCTGGTCCACCGCCTCTCCGGGTTCGCCGCCCTCCGGCAGCAGGGCCACCACCCGGCGGCGGACTTCGCCGAACTGGGAGGCGGGGGCCACCAGGCGGG
>CAZYEY010000039.1:0-4090 GCA_964646585.1 uncultured Thiobacillus sp.
GCGGGACATGTGGGTGCCCTTGAAGTGGTGGGGCAGGTAAACGTACATGCCGAAGCTGGCGATGGTGTGCTGGGCGCCGCCGGTCTTGTCCAGCACCTTCACCGGGTGGCGGATGGCCTTGATGCCCACCTTGTCAATGGCGATCTGGCGGGAGTCGGGATAGTTCTGGACATCAGCGATGGCCGGAATGGGGCAGGGAGAGGCGGTCTCGCAGACCGAATCGCAGGTGCTCATGGCAAAGTCCTAAATGGCGTTGGACGAAGTATAAACAGTCGCCATTGTTGAGTAAATCAGTCAACAATATCCCCCGCGAAAGCGCGGATGGACCGTTCCAGGCCGGCGCCATCCAGACCGCAGCGAGCCAGCAATACGGCGGGGTCGCCGTGCTCGACGAAGCGGTCGGGCAGGCCCAGGTGCAGGATGGGCTTGACGATGCCCAGTTCCGCCAGCACCTCGGCCACGGCAGTGCCGGCACCGCCCATGACCACGTTCTCCTCCACCGTCACCAGCCGGGCGTGGGACTCGGCCAGACAGCGGATGAGTTCCCGGTCGATGGGTTTGACGAAACGCATGTCGGCCACCGTCGCGTTCAAGGTCTCGGCCACGGTCATGGCCGGCGCGACCAGGCTGCCGAAGGCCAGGATGGCAATGTCCTGCCCTTCCCGGCGAAGGATGCCCCGGCCGATAGGCACGCCTTCCAATTCCGGCGCGATGGCGGCGCCCGGTCCGGTGCCACGGGGATAGCGCACCGCGCTGGGACCGTCGTGGTGGAAGGCGGTGGTGAGGAGCTTGCGGCACTCGTCCTCGTCGGAAGGCGCGGCGATGAGCATGTTGGGCACGCAGCGCAGGAAGGAGAGGTCAAAGGCCCCCGCGTGGGTGGGACCGTCGGCGCCCACCAGGCCGGCCCGGTCGATGGCCAGCAGTACCGGCAGGTGTTGCAGGGCGATGTCGTGGATGAGTTGGTCGTAAGCCCGTTGCAGAAAGGTGGAGTAGATGGCCACCACCGGTTTCCTACCCTCGCAGGCCAGGCCGGCGGCGAAGGTGAGGGCGTGCTGCTCGGCGATGCCCACGTCGAAGTAGCGCTCGGGGAAACGCCGGGCGAAGGCATTGAGACCCGAGCCCTCGCACATGGCCGGGGTGATGCCCACCAGACGCGCGTCGGCGGCCCCCATGTCGGACAGCCATTGGCCGAACACCTCGGTATAGCTGGGGGTCTTGCCGGCCTTGGCTTCCACGCCCACTTCGATCTTGAACTTGCCCACCCCGTGGTACAGGCAGGGATTGGCCTCGGCGGGGTCGTAGCCGCGGCCCTTCTGGGTCACCACGTGCAGGAACTGGGGCCCCTTGAGCTGGCGGAGGTTGAGCAGCGTGGGGATGAGGGCATCCAGGTCGTGACCGTCGATGGGGCCCAGGTAGTTGAAGCCGAACTCCTCGAACAAGGTGCTGGGCGTAACCATGCCCTTCAGGTGTTCCTCGGCGCGGCGGGCCAGTTCGTGGATGGGTGGCAGGTTGGAGAGCAGGCGCTCGCCCTTGCTGCGCAGGTTGTTGTAGAGCCGGCCGGACAAGAGCCTGGTGAGGTAGGAATTGAGGGCCCCCACGTTGTTGCTGATGGACATGTCGTTGTCGTTCAGGATCACCAGCAGGTTGGCGTCCATGGCCCCGGCATTGTTGAGGGCCTCGAAGGCCATGCCGGCGCTCATGGCGCCGTCGCCGATGACCGCGATGACCCGACGCTCCTCTCCTTTCAGCTTGGCGGCCACGGCCATGCCCAAAGCAGCGGAGATGGAGGTGCTGGAGTGCCCTGCGACGAAGGCGTCGTATTCGCTCTCCTCCCGCTTGGGAAAGCCGGAGAGGCCATCGGTCTGGCGCAGGGTGTGCATGCGCTCGCGGCGGCCGGTCAGGCACTTGTGCGCATAAGTCTGGTGGCCCACGTCCCAGACGATGCGGTCGGCAGGCGTATCGAAGACATGGTGCAGGGCCACGGTGAGTTCCACCACGCCCAGGTTGGAGGCCAGGTGGCCACCGGTCCTGGAGACGCTGTCGATGATGAAGGCGCGCAATTCTCCGGCCAGGGTTTTCAAATCAAGCCGGTTCATCGCCTTCAGGTCGGCGGGGGTATGGACGGTTTCCAGCAGGCTCATGGGGCGGGCTTCGAAATCAGTAGCGGCGCTCGACGATGAAGCGGGCGATCTCGGCCAAGCGGCGTCCGGATGGCCCGAACCCGGCGATGGCCGCTTCGGCGTCGGCGACCAGGTCGGCGGCATAGGCGCGGGCCTCCCTGGCCGACATGAGGGTCAGGTAAGTGGCTTTGCCCTGGGCGGCATCCTTGCCTGCGGTCTTTCCCAGGGTGGCGGTGTCGGTCTCGGCGTCCAGCACGTCGTCCATGACCTGGAAGGCCAGGCCCACGCAGCGGGCGTAGCGCTCCAGGCCGGCGCGCCGCCCGGGCGCCAGGGCGCCGCCGGCCAGGGCCCCCAGCAGCACGGCGGCCTGGATCAGGGCGCCGGTCTTGTGGATGTGCATGAACTCCAACTCGGCCAAGTCCAGGCTTTTTCCGGTGCTGTAAAGATCCACCGCCTGGCCGCCGGCCATGCCCCGGGAACCGGACGCCCGGGCCAGCAAGGCCAGCATCTCGGCCTGCACCGCGCCGTCCAGTCCGGCCAGCGGCCGGGCCAGCACCTCGAAGGCCAGGCTTTGCAGGGCGTCGCCCACCAGCAGGGCGGTGGCCTCGTCGAACTGGACGTGGCAGGTGGGCTTGCCCCGGCGCAGGTCGTCGTCGTCCATGCAGGGCAGATCGTCGTGGGTGAGGGAATAGACGTGGATCAGTTCCACCGCGCAGGCCGCCTGCTCCACGCGGTCGGGGTCGGCGCCCACCGCCTCGCCGGCGGCGAAGGCCAACATGGGCCGCACCCGCTTGCCACCTCCTAGAGTAACGTAGCGCATGGCGGCATGCAGCCGCTCGGGCGCCAGGGTCTCGGCGGGGACAACGCCGGCTAGCGCGATTTCCATGCGCGTCTGGATGGCGCGGGACCAAGCGGCGAAATCAGGCATCGCCGTTGCGCCCTTCCGGTTTGAAATCCTTCAACACACCGTTCTCCAGAACGCGCACCTGCATCTCCGCGTCATCCAGCGTGCGCTGGCAATAGGCCGACAAGGCCACACCGCGCTTGTAGGCGACCAGGGATTCCTCCAGGCTCAGCTTGCCGGCCTCCAGGTCCGCCACCAGCTTTTCCAACTCCTGGATCGCGCTTTCGAAATCCTTGGGCTGATCGGCGTCTGTTGGGAACAGTTCCTGGGTGACGGGAGCGGGTTTTGAGGGCTTTGGCATGGGACCAGTCAATACGGGCTTGGCTCTGGAACTCTCGAGTAGCCGGGCTATCAGCCTGACATCACGCGTTCCACGAAAAAGAAATGAGATTTTATCGGCCCGTCCCGCTTCGCCCAAGCGCTCCCTAGCTGAAGCGCACTGGACTCGAGGTTTGGTTGCAGAATCGAGAGCACCTGAAAAAGCAATGCCCGTCAGCAGTCCTGACGGGCATTCCAGCTTGGTTCGGCAAGACGGAACCTTGCCTCGACAAGTGCCCCCAGCCGGGATCGACGACAGGAAACGGCTAGAACAATGACCCCAAAACAACAGAAAACAGGCTGAACCACGCCCAGGCGATCATCACGATCACCACGGTCATGGGCAGGTTGGTTTTGCTGAACAAGCTCATATCACCCTCCAAGATGCGCGCACGGATTCTACTGGGCAGCCCCCCGATATATCAATAAAAAAGGCGCCTCAGGCGCCTTGAACCGGTCGTGGTGGACGTTATTTCTTGGCCGTGACCTTGGCCCCATCCCCAGCAACCGCAAGCTCATTTTTCAGCTTTGCCACACTGGCCTTGCCGAAGCCCTTGACCTCGGCCAAACCCTCAAGGCTCTTGAATGGCCCGTTCTTCTGGCGGTGCTCCACGATGGCCTTGGCCTTCGCGGGCCCGATTCCCTTGACCGCCTCCAGTTCAGACTGGGTCGCCGTGTTGATGTCCACTGCGGCCCAGACGGATGCGCTGAACAGCAAACCCGCCAGCAAACTCCCCAAGACTTTCTT
>CAZYEY010000040.1:0-37786 GCA_964646585.1 uncultured Thiobacillus sp.
CCTGGCGCGAGCTGCCGGTGGAGGAGCGCCTGGCCCACGCCCTGGTGAAGGGCATCACCACCTACATCACCGAGGACACGGAAGCTGCCCGGGTGGCCCTGGGCCACCCGGTGAAGGTCATCGAAGGCCCTCTCATGGACGGCATGAACCACGTGGGCGACCTGTTCGGCGCCGGCAAGATGTTCCTGCCCCAGGTGGTGAAGTCGGCCCGGGTCATGAAGCAGGCGGTGGCCTACCTGGTGCCCTTCATCGAAGCGGAGAAGACCGCCGAGACCAAGGCCAAGGGCCGGATCCTCCTGGCCACGGTGAAGGGCGACGTGCACGACATCGGCAAGAACATCGTCGGCGTGGTGCTGGGCTGCAATGCCTACGAGGTCATCGACCTGGGCGTCATGGTGCCCGCCGACAAAATCCTCAACGCCGCCCGGGAGACCGGCGCAGACATCATCGGCCTGTCCGGCCTCATCACGCCCAGCCTGGAGGAGATGAGCCACCTGGCCGCCGAGATGCAGCGCCAGAGCTTCAGCGTGCCCCTGCTCATCGGTGGCGCCACCACGAGTCTCGCCCACACGGCGGTGAAGATCGATCCCAACTACGCCGGGCCGGTGGTCTACGTGAAGGACGCTTCCCGGGCCGTGGGCGTGTGCACCCAGCTCCTGTCCGAGGACTTGCGCCACGAGTATGTGGCCAGGCTCAAGGCGGAATACGCCCAGGTCCGCCAGCGCCACCTGGCCCAGAAGCAGGAGGGCCGCAAGCTGAGCCTGGCGGAGGCCAGGGCCAATGCCTTCCGGACCGACTGGAACGCTTACGTCCCGCCCAAGCCCAGGTTTCTGGGGGTCAAGGTCTTTCGCGAATATTCTCTGGCCGAGCTGGCCGAATACATCGACTGGACCCCCTTCTTCCAGGCCTGGGAACTGCATGGCCGCTATCCGAAGATCCTGGACGACGCCACGGTGGGCGAGGAGGCCCGCAAGCTCTTCGCCGACGCCCAGGCCATGCTCCGGCGCATGATCGACGAGCAATGGATCGAGGCCCGGGCCGTGTTCGGCCTGTTCCCGGCCAACCGGGTGGACGATGACATCGCCCTCTACGCCGACGAGGCCCGCGCCGCCCCCCTCATGATCTGGCACAACCTGCGCCAGCAGATGGCCAAGCCCCTCAGTGGCAACAACTCGCAGCCCAACTGGTGCCTGGCCGACTTCGTCGGCCCCGCCGGGGTCCGGGATTATGTTGGCGCCTTCGTGGTGACGGCGGGCATCCACGAGGACGACCGGGCCAGGGCCTTCGAAGCCGCCCACGACGACTATTCCGCCATCCTCTTCAAGGCCCTCTGCGACCGCCTGGCGGAAGCCTTCGCCGAGCGCCTGCACCAGCGGGTGCGCAAGGAATTCTGGGGCTACGGGGCAGACGAGAACCTGTCCAACGACCAGCTCATCCGGGAGGAATACCGGGGCATCCGCCCGGCCCCCGGCTATCCGGCCTGCCCCGAGCACTCGGAGAAGGGCGCCCTGTTCGACCTTCTGGATGTCCAGGACCAGATTGGCGTGAAGCTCACCGAGACCTACGCCATGTGGCCGGCCGCCTCGGTCTCCGGCTTCTACCTCAGTCATCCCGACGCCCGCTATTTCGCCGTGGCGAAGATCGACCGGGATCAGGTGGCCGACTACGCCCGGCGCAAGGGCTGGGACGTATCCACCGCGGAGAAATGGCTGGCCCCCAATCTGGGCTATGAGGCCTGATCCGGCCATGACCAGCGCCAAGACCAGCGCCACCCATCCTCTGAAAATCGCCAGCCTGGCCCTGCCCGAGGGTGGCGTCATCGGCATCACCTTCTGTCCGGGCAAGTGCGACATCCACGCCCACAACGGGCCTTGGGCAAGGGACCTGCCCATGGACCTGGGGTCCCTGCGGGCCTGGGGGGCCCAGGCCCTGGTCAGCCTCCTGGAAGATCACGAGTTCGATCTGCTGCACGTTGCCGAACTGGGTGGCATGGCCGAGTCCGCCGGCCTTGAATGGCACCATCTGCCCATTCCCGACATGGATGTGCCGGGCTGGCAGTTCGAGCGGCGTTGGGTGTATTCCGGCCCCCGCCTGCGCCGGCTCCTGCGCCGGGGCGGCAAGGTGGTGGTGCATTGCCGGGCCGGCCTGGGCCGGGCCGGGACCATCGCGGCGCGGCTGCTGGTGGAACTGGGGGTGCCTGCCAGCGAGGCAGTCTCCCAGGTGCGCCAGGCGCGCCCGGGTGCCATCCAGACCGTGGACCAGGAACGCCACGTGTGCGCCAGCCGGCCGGTTTCCCCCAGCCAGGACGAGTCGGTGTCCCGCCGGCTTGCCAGCCTGCTGGGCGGCGCCCTGGGCGATGCCTTCGGCTATCCCGTGGCCTATGACAGTCTGGAGGCCATCGTGGAACGCCATGGGCCCCAGGGCCTGCGGGAGCCCGAGTTTCGCCGCGACCGCTTGAGGGCGTCCGACGAAACCCAGCTGACCCTCTTCACCCTGGAGGGGCTCACCCGGGCCATGCAGGTGCCCAACCAGAGCGAGCACGACCTCCTGGCCCAGATCCGCCTGTCCTACCGGGATTGGCTGGAATGCCAGGGCTTTGGCAACGGCAAAGGTGGCGGCCACGCCAGCCGCCTGTTCAAGCATGCTGCCCTGCATACCCAGCGGGCGCCCAGCAGAACCTGCATCCAGGCCCTGCGGGCGGGGGGCGCCGGCTCGCCGGAAAAGCCTCTCAACGACAGCCGGGAGACGGGCGGCGTCATGCGCGTGGCCCCCGTGGCCTTGATGCCCGAGATGAACCTGGAGCGTGCCTTCCGCATCGGAGCCCGGGCCGCCGCCCTGACCCACGGCCACCCCGCTGGCTACCTGCCCGCAGGCATCCTGGCGGCGGCTGTGTTCGGGATCCTGGAAGGCAAGCCCCTGCAGACCGCCATGATCCACGCCGGCGGCCAGGCCCGGGCCATGCCCGGCCACGAGAATGTGCTCAAGCGCTTGAATGCCGCCATCGACGCCAGCGTCCTGCCCCATGCGGGCCGTCTGCCGCCAGGGCTGGCGGGCGGCGAGCGGGATGGCATGGAGGCCCTCGCCATCGGCTTCTATGCCGTCAGCCGCAGCCGGGATTTCCGTGAAGTCCTGGCCATTGCCGTCAACCATGACGGCGATTCCGACGCCGCTGCCAGCGTCGCCGGCCAGTTGTTCGGCGCCCTGCACGGCATCGAGTCCCTGCCCCAGGACTGGGTGCGACGGCTGGACGTGCTGGATGCCCTCTGCGATCTGGCCGACTGGGCCCTGCCCCTGTGGCGCCGGGCCGCGATCCTTCCGGCGCGGAAAAAAGCGGCCCGATGACCCCATCGCCCTTTTCCGCGCCCTTCGAACTGGAAAGCCGGTTCGCAGGGGGGCTGGCCGACATGCTGGAGCGTCATGCCGGCCTGGGGGTCTATATCCTGGTGCTGGCCAATGCCGCCCAGGACCCACGCCTGTGGCGTGCGTTGCAACCTGCCCTGGCTGCCCGCCACGCCGCCCTCGGAGACCGTATCGCCACGACCCTGCGGGCCGGGGGACGCATCGCCGAGCCCGAGGACGACCTTCTGGTGTTCCTCAAGTTGCTGGCCATGGGCTTCGAGCATCTCGCCACCGTGGAACAGCGCATCCTCTCCGGCGGCGGCATCGCCTGGGAACTCCAGTTCAACCCCATCCGCGCCCTGCGTCCGGCGCGCATGAGCCAGGCCCGGGTGGAGGGCGTCATGCGTCCTTTCGATCCCCAGGGTTTCCATTTCAACAAGCCCTTCCTGGCCAAGGAGGTGATGTGGGAAGGGGAACTGGCCGGCAAGCCGGCCCGCCTGCTCTACAACAAGTTTCCCTTCGCGCCCCTGCATGGCCTGCTGGTGCCCGAGCCGGCGCGGGAACTGCCCCAGTTCCTGAGTCCCGAACTCCATGGCTGGGCCTGGGACGTGGCGTCGGCCGCAGGCCGCGCCATCCCCGGCTTCGGTCTTGCCTACAACAGCTACGGCGCCTATGCCTCGGTGAACCATCTGCATTTCCAGACCTTTGTCCGGGAGCAGCCGCTGCCTGCCGCCATCGCCGCCGATCATCCCCTGGCGCGCCGGCGTTTCAGGGATGCGCAAGCGGCCTGGTTCCACCTGGATGAACTGCATGCCCAGGGCCGGGTCTACAACCTGATCTATGACTCCGACGGCCTGCTGGTTCTCCACCGCGCCCGCCAGGATCGGGTTCCCCCCGAGCCCTGGAGCGCGGGCTTTGCCTGGAGCGAGGTGGCCGGCGTCTTTCCGGTGGCCTGCCGGGAGGATTATCTCGGCTTGGACCATGCCGCCCTTGAACGGGCTCTGGGTCGGCTCGCTGAGGCATGAGGCCGCTTTCAAGGGCCCTTGCGCCGTGGCATTGTTGACTGCCTGATGCGTCATCTCCTCGACAAGATCCTTCGCCGCCTCTATCACTACGCCGTCTACGCCGCCGGCGGGGCAGTCATCGTGGTCTGCGTGGTGGCCCTGACCTTCAAATTCTGGGTGATCCCCCGCATCGCGGACTACACGGGGATGCTGGAGGACGAGGCCACCAGGGCGTTGGGCCAGCCGGTGGATATTGGCGCCCTGGAAGCCGACTGGCATGGGCTCAATCCCCGCGTCACCCTGCGTCAGGTGCGGATGACCCCCGCCAGCGGCGCCCCCCTGGTGTTGCCCCGCGTCGACGCGGTGGTGTCCTGGCTTTCCCTGCCCCTGCTGGACTTCCGCCTTGCCAGCCTGACCCTGGAGCGGCCCCGCCTGACCGCCCGCCGGGATGCGGCCGGCATCATCCAGGTGGCCGGCATTCCGGTGAACATCCCCAGCGCCCCCAGTCCCTTCCCCGATTGGCTGCTCAAACAGCCCCGCATCATCGTCAAGGACGCGGACATCGTCTGGCTGGACGAAATGCTGGACGCTCCCGAGCTGCGCTTCGCCCAGGCGCGCCTGCTGCTGGAGAACGGTTTCGGCCACCACCGCTTCGCCGGCATCGCCTCCCCCAGCGCCGCTGCCGCCCGCCGCCTGGAACTGCGGGGCGACCTCAAGGGCGGCAGCGTCCGCGCCTGGAAAAGCTGGTCCGGCGAGGTCTACGCCCGGGTGGACGATGCCCGCCTGGGCAGTTGGGGCGCCTGGGTGCCCTGGGCCCAGGAATCGGTGAAGGATGGGCTGGGCAGCCTGCGTTTCTGGCTCACCCTGAAGGAGGGCGCCATTTCCGCCCTGGCCGGCGACGCCCATCTGGAGCGAGTGGCCATCAATCTGCAAAAGGGGCTGCCGGACATGGCCTTCGACAGCCTGTCCGGCCACATCGGCTGGTCCCGGGACAAGGATGGCCACAGCTTCTTCGTGGAGCGCCTGCGTTTCAAGCGCCCCGACGCCGCGCCCGCCGAGCCCGCCTCCCTGCGGGTCACCCTGATGCCGGACGGGGCCGGTGGCTTCAAGCGGGTGGGCGCCACCGCCAGCAACCTGCGCCTGGAGGCCTTTACCGCCCTGGCCAGCGCCCTGCCCCTGCCGCGCAAAGGCCACGATCTGTGGGAAGCCCTCAATCCCCGGGGGCTGGTGGAAAGCGCGGAAGGCCACTGGGCGGGAGCGGGGGACTACGCCCTGAAGCTCCGGGTGCGGGAGGCTGGTGTCCGCGCTTATGCCGATTTCCCGGGCATCGCCGGCATTTCGGCCCGCATCCTGGCCGACCAGGAGGGGGGGGAGGCGGCGTTGGGCGGCGGCCCGGAACTGGATTGTCCCCGGGTATTCCGTCACACCCTGTCCTTCGCCCGGGTGGATGCTGGCGCTACCTGGAAGCACCGGCCCGAAGGACTCCAGGTGGAATTCGACGTGGACCGGCTGGCCAACGCCGACCTGGATGGCAGCGCCCAGGGCCGCCTGGACCTGCCCAGGTCCGGCGCGCCCCGGATCGACCTTCGCGCCCACCTGAGCCGGGGCCAGGCCAACGCGGTGTACCGCTACCTGCCCCACAAGGTGGCCGAGGATGCCTACCAGTGGCTCCGGCGCGGCCTGGTGGGCGGCCATGCCGACGACGTGCGCCTCACCCTCAAGGGCCCCTTGGACCGCTTCCCCTTCGACCGGGGCGGCGGCGAGTTCAAGGTGACGGTGCGCATGGTGGACGGGGTGCTGGACTACGCCCCGGGCTGGCCAAGGGTGGCCAACGTTCGCGGCACGCTGGTCTTCCATGACAAGGCCATGACCCTGGAGGCCGAGTCGGGCAACATCCTGGCCACCCGCATCGGCCCGGTGAAGGCGTTCATCCCCGACCTGCATCACAGCTATGACGAAACCGTGTTCGTGGATGGCCGCGCCCAGGGTGAGACCCAGGCCTTCCTGGATTTCATCCGGCAATCCCCCGTGAACGAACACACTTCCCGCTTCACCGAGCCCTTCCGTGCATCGGGCAACGGCGAGCTGGCCATCAGCCTGCGCCTGCCGGTGCGCAACATTGCGGCCAGCACGGTCAGCGGCAATTTCGCCTTCCAGGACAACCGTCTCGAACCTGGCGGCGACCTGCCCGTGCTGGAGGAACTGGGCGGGGTGCTGAGCTTCACCGACCGGGGACTCCAGGCCAAGGGCGTGCGCGTCCGGGTGCTGGGGCAGCCCGCCAGCCTGGACATCGTCAGCGCTCCCGGCGGCCAATTGCGGGTGCGGCTGGCCGGCAGGATGTCCGCCGAGGGGCTGAAGCCTCACCTGCCCGCCTTCCTCGCCGGCCGCCTCAGCGGCGGCACCGATTGGCGCGCGGACATCGGGGTCAACGCCAATCGCAAGACCGAATTGACCGTCAGCTCCGATCTGACCGGCCTGGCCTTGGATCTGCCCGCGCCCCTGGGCAAGACCGCCCCCCTGGCCGTGCCGTTGACCGTCTCCCGGCAACCCGGAGGCGCCAACCCCGACAGCCTGGCCGTTCGCTATGGGGACAACCTGTCCTTGCGTGCCCTGCTGCCCGATCAGGGGCCGGCCTGGATCGGCGTGCGCCTGGGCGCTGGAGAGGCGATGCTGCCCGCCGACCCGGGCCTGTGGATCGCCGGCAACCTGCGGTTCCTGGATCTGGATGCCTGGCAGGCCCTGAGCCCGGGCGAAGGGCACGACGGTCCGGCCCTGCGGGAGGCGGCCATCACCTTGAATGAGTTCAAGGTCTTCAACCGCCGCCTCCATGACACCCATATCCGTCTGCGGCCCGCCGGCAGCGGTTGGAACGTGACCCTGGCCGGCCGGGAGGTGAGCGGCGAGATTGCCACGGTGCCCGAGGCCGGCGGCCATCGCGTGCTGGCCAACCTGAAACGTCTGATCCTGCCGGAGCCCGAGGCCGCAGCCCCGGCGGAAGCCCCGGCGGTGTCCGGCGGCCTGCGCGCCCTGGACCTCACGGCCGCCAGCCTGACCTGGAGGGGGATGGAACTGGGGGAACTGCGGTTGCGCCTCTCCTCCGCGAAACAGGGAATGAGCGTGGACGGCTTCCGGCTCGCCAACGCGGACAGCCGTGTGGAGGGCAAGGGCGTGCTCTCGGACCATCCCCGCCGGCCCACCCGCCTGGACGTCACCTTGAGTTCCGACAACCTGGGCAAATTGCTGGCCCAGCTGGGCAGCCCAGGCCGCCTGCGCAACGGCGCCACCCGGGTCACCGGCAGCCTGAGCTGGATGGGGGGCCTGGAGGATTTCGACCTCGCCACCCTGGGCGGCAACCTGGACGTGAACGTGAAACAGGGCCAGTTCCTCAAGGTGGACCCCGGCGCGGCCAAGCTCCTGGGCATCCTGAGCCTGCAAGCCCTGCCCCGGCGGATCGCCCTGGATTTCCGCGATGTCTTCTCCGAGGGCTTCGCCTTCGACGAGATCGCCGGCAACGTGCACCTGGAACGGGGCTCCGCCTACGCCAAGGATCTGCGCATGAACGGCCCCGCCGCCAAGATCCGGATGAGCGGCGTGCTCGATCTGGTTCGGGAGACCCAGAACCTGCGCCTGCACATCCAGCCCCGCCTGGAGGATACCGTGGCCGTGGCCGGCGCCCTCATCGGTGGCCCGGCGGTGGGCCTGGGCACCCTCATCGCCAACAAGGTGCTGAAAAATCCCATCGGCCAGGCCGTCACCTTCGAATATGCGGTGACCGGGAGCTGGGCCGATCCCAAGGTGGCCAAGATTCCCCGGGCAGCGCCCGAGGAGATGAAACATGAAGATCCCCCCTGAGCCGGGAGGTATGGCCAGGATCGTGCTCCCATCGTGCTATTGCGACGCCATGAACACCTTGTGTACCCTGGAACCACCCACCCTGCAACCGCCCTCCGGGAGCGCCCAGTGACCCGCGCCAAACCCTCCTCCTTCGCCAAGACCCGCACCCGAGCAGTACCCAAGGCGGCGCCCGATGCCGGCGGCATCATTCGCGTCGCGGCGGTGCAGATGGCCTCCGGACCCAATGTGGCGGCCAACCTGGCCGAGGCGGAACGGCTCATCGAGATGGCGGCGGCGGCGGGCGCCAGGCTGGTGGCCCTGCCCGAGTTCTTCGCCATCATGGGCATGAAGGACACGGACAAGGTCGCCGTGCGGGAGACCGAGGGCAAGGGGCCCATCCAGAAATTCCTCGCCGCCCAGGCGAAGAAGCTCGGTATCTGGCTGGTGGGCGGCTCCGTGCCCATGGCCTGCGACAATCCCAAGAAAGTGCGCAATTCCTGCCTGGTCTATGACGACAAGGGCAGGCTCGTGGCCCGCTACGACAAGATCCACCTGTTCGGCCTGGACCTGGGCAACGAGCACTACAAGGAACAGACCACCATCGAACCTGGCGACCGGGTGGTGGTGGTGGAGACGCCCTTCGGCCGCCTGGGCCTGTCGGTCTGCTACGACCTGCGCTTCCCCGAGCTGTACCGGGCCATGAGCAACGTGGACCTCATCGTGGTGCCGGCCGCCTTCACCGCCACTACCGGCAAGGCCCATTTCGAGACCCTCATCCGCGCCCGGGCCATCGAAAATCTGGCCTACGTCATCGCCCCGGCCCAGGGGGGCTACCACATCTCGGGCCGGGAGACCCACGGCGACTCCATGATCGTAGACCCCTGGGGCAACATCCTGGACCGCCTGCCGCGGGGTTCCGGCGTAGTGGTGGCCGGAGTCAACCGGGCCTACCAGGAAAGCCTGCGCAAGAGCCTGCCCGCCCTGAAGCACCGCACCCTGGATTGCGCCGCCGGCATGCCGGTGGACGTGATCAAGGCGGTCTGAGGAACCAGGGGCGCGCCGCCCGGTCTTTTTTCTCTTTTTTCAATTCCCCATCCGGATTCCATGACCTCTGCCCAAGCCTTCACCGCCGCCGACGCCACCCTCCTCGCCCCCAACGAGGTGGACCCTGCCCAGCTGGACGGTGTGTTCGGCCAACTGGCCGCCCATCAGGTGGACGATGCCGATCTCTACTTCCAGTACACCCGCTCCGAGGCCTGGAGCCTGGAGGAGGGCCAGGTGAAGTCGGGCAGCTTCAACATCGACCAAGGCGTGGGCGTGCGTGCCGTGGTGGGCGACAAGACCGCCTTCGCCTATTCCGACGACATCCGCCTGCCGGCCATCCGGGAGGCGGCGAACACCGTCCGCGCCATCGCCGCCGCCGGCCAGTCCGCCATCGCCCGGGTGGGGAGCCGGACGGAGGGGCGCGGCCTTTACGCCCCCATCGACCCCCTGGCCAGCCTCAGCGAAGCCGACAAGGTGGCCCTGTTGCACCGGCTGGAGGACCACGCCCGCAAGGCTGACCGCCGGGTCACCCAGGTCATCGCCAGCCTGGCGGGGGAATACGAAGTGGTGTTCGTCACCCGGCTGGACGGCCGCAGCGCCGCCGACGTGCGGCCCCTGGTGCGGGTTTCGCTCCAGGTCATCGTCGAGCAGGACGGCCGCCGGGAGCAGGGCAGCGCCGGGGGCGGCGGCCGCTTCGACTATGCCTGGTTCAGCGATGCCCGCCTCAAGGAATACGCCCAGCTGGCAGTGGACCAGGCCTTGACCAACCTGGATGCCCGCCCCGCCCCCGCCGGCACCATGACCGTGGTGCTGGGCCCGGGCTGGCCCGGCATCCTGCTCCACGAAGCCATCGGCCACGGCCTGGAGGGCGACTTCAACCGCAAGGGCTCCTCCGCCTTCTCCGGCCGCATCGGCCAGCGGGTGGCCGCCGACGGCGTCACCGTGGTGGACGACGGCACCATTCCCGACCGGCGCGGCTCCCTCAACGTGGACGACGAGGGCACCCCCAGCCAGCGCACGGTGCTCATCGAAAACGGCATCCTGCGGGGCTACATGCAGGATGCGATGAACGCCCGCCTGATGGGCATGGCCCCCACCGGCAATGCCCGGCGCGAGTCCTTCGCCCACCTGCCCATGCCGCGCATGACCAACACCTGCATGCTGGCCGGCGGCCACGATCCCGGCGAGATCATCGCCTCGGTGAAAAAGGGCCTGTACGCGGTGAATTTCGGCGGCGGCCAGGTGGACATCACCAGTGGCAAGTTCGTGTTCTCCGCCGCCGAGGCCTACATGATCGAGGACGGCCGGATCACCTACCCGGTGAAGGGCGCCACCCTCATTGGCAACGGCCCCGACGTGCTCACCCGGGTGTCCATGATCGGCAACGACATGAAGCTGGACCCGGGTGTTGGCACCTGCGGCAAGGAAGGCCAGAGCGTGCCCGTGGGCGTGGGCCAGCCCACGCTCAGGATCGACGGTCTGACCGTGGGCGGCACAAACTGAAGCCCGCCAGGAACATGATCGGCTTCCTCGTCAAACTCGCCATCGTCCTGGTCGTCGGCGTACTGGCCTACAACTACTTCTTCGGCAGCGCAGAGGAAAAGGCCCAGTCCGCCAAGACCTTTGGCCAGATGAAGGAGGTGGCCGTCTCCGTGGGCGAACTCGCCAAGTCGGAAAAGGAGAAGTTCGACGCCGGCAAGTACGATGCCGCCCTGGACAAGCTGGGCGCTGCCTACGTGAAGCTGCGGGAGGGCGCCCAGAAGCTGGATGCCGGTTTGCTTGAGCGCATCGGCGAACTGGAGGAACGCAAAGGCAGGCTGAAAGAAGACCTGGCCGAACTGGAAAAGAGCAAGGCACCCGCCGAGCAGCGGGCCCGGCGCAAGGCCGAACTGGATAAGGAACTGGAAGCCCTGCAGCGGGATTCCGACGCTCTGGCGAAGGACGCCAAAGCCGGCAGGGAAACCGGCCGCAAATCCTCCCCCGGCCGGTCTTAGGCTAGGGCTGGCGCGGTGCCGGCAGGATTCCCGGATGCATCGCCGGGGCCGGCGGGAAGGCGGGCGCCGCCGGGGTCTCCAGCATCTCCCGCACGCCCACCACGAAGTATTCGGTCTCGCCGAAGCAGGACGAGGGAATGAATTTGTGCTGCCGGTAATGCAGCACCACCCGCTTGCCCGCCAGGGCGTTGATCCTGTCCGCCATGGCATCGTCCCGCACGGTAAAGGCGAACTTCTCCGGTATCGCCCCGGGCATGGTCACCATGGCGATCTCCCCCTCCCAGGTCTTGCACAGCCAGCCCTTCTTGGAAAACTTCTGCACGTAGCCTGCCCGGTCGCCTTCCGAATAGCTCCAAGTCAGGGTGAGCCAGGTCCAGGCAAGGGCGAGCAGAACCAGGATGGCGAGCGTGATCATGAGGATGCGCACGGCTTTGGGCTGCATGACTGGGCTCCACAATGAAGCAAGCAGTTTATCCCAAGCGGGTTGGATATTGATCCGATGGACACGGCATCCGTCGACTGAAGGCATGGATTCCTGGTGTGGACATCGGGGGGCAAGCCAATCTCCGCGGTCGATTCTCCCTCGGGCATCGTGGCGGCATGAAGCCTGCCAGGGTACTGCCCCCGCTTCGGGGTGCCCACTCTGGCTAGGCCGCCACGCGCCCGCCCTGGGGGGCGCTCAACGGTGGTTTACCAGGGAATGCTTTGTGGGACACGGTCATGTGAATCCGGCCAATCCTTGGAATACCCACCCGGGCACGAAGCATGGCCCGCTGGATTATCGGGGTTAAGTGTCGTTTAAGTCTGGCCATGCAGAATCATCTCCAAGCCGAACGACATCGTGAGGCCTAACCTCAACCCCATAGGAGATTTCGACATGAGCAAGACCCTGATCGCCCTGCTGGCCGCCGCTTCCGTTTTCGCTTTCGGTTCCGCCCAGGCCACCGACGCCGCCAAGCCCGCCGACAAGCCTGCTGCTGAGGCCGCCAAGCCCGCCGACGCCGCCAAGCCCGCCAAGAAGGCCAAGAAGGCCAAGAAGGAAGACGCTGGCCACGCCGCCGACGCCAAGAAGTAATCCGGCGTTCCGGTAGGACGGAAAAGCGGGGGCAACCCCGCTTTTCTTTTTTCCGGAGGCGCAAGTCGTTGCCATAATTTGCCCATGAAACTGCTGCTGGCCGAAGACGATCCCATGATCGGCGCGAGCGTCGTGCGTGGGCTCAAGCTCGCCAATTTCGCCGTGGATTGGGTGCGGGATGGCCGTTCCGCCCGTATGGCCCTGGATACGGGCGACTATGGACTGCTGTTGCTGGACCTCGGCCTTCCCCAACTCGATGGCCTGTCCCTGCTCAAGGAACTGCGGCGGGAGAACCACCCGATCCCGGTTCTGGTGGTGACGGCCCGGGACAGCGTCGCCGACAAGATTTCCGGACTCAATCTGGGTGCCGATGATTACCTGGCGAAACCCTTCGACCTGGATGAACTCGTCGCCCGCATCCATGCCCTGCTGCGGCGGCAGGCGGGAAGGCGCCAGCCCGACATGGGCCTGGGCGAGTTGCGGCTCAATCCCCAACGCCGGGAAGCCACCCTGGCCGGCAAGCCGCTGAATCTGTCCCAGCGGGAGTTCTCCCTGTTGGCGGCGCTCCTGGAACAGCCCGGCGCGGTGCTCTCCCGGGAGCAGCTGGAAGACCGCCTCTACGGCTGGGACGAGGAGGTCGCCAGCAACGCCGTGGAGGTGCATCTCCACAACCTCCGCCGCAAGCTGGGCGCCGCCTGGATCCGCAACGTGCGGGGCGTCGGCTACAAGATCGTGGAGCCGCCGCCCGAGACCGGGGAAGCCTGAGTTGGACTCCATCCGCAAGCGTCTGCTGATCTGGCAGATCAGCGCCCTGCTGGTGACCGGCTTCCTGGCCAGCGTCCTCACCTACCTGCTGGCCTGGGATGCCTTCAACCGCATCCGCGACTACGGCTTGGAACAGATCGCCTATTCCGTCGTCCGCCACGGGGTCGAGTACGACAACGACGAGGAGGTCCGCAACGACCGGGGGCAGTTCGTCAGCCAGATCTGGGCCGCCGACGGCAGCCTGCTCTATTCTTCCCTGGATGACGCGGGACCGCCGCCCCAGCAACCGGGACTGCACATCGTGCAGTGGAAGGATACCGAGTGGCGGGTCTATTCCATCCGGGAGGGTGGGCTGACCATCCAGGTGGCCACCACCTCCGCCAACCGGGCCCGCAAGTTCGCCGCCATCGCGCCCTGGCTGCTGGTGCCCCTGGGGGCGCTGGTGGTGATCCTGGGCTTGCTGATCCGGGCCGCAGTGGGCCGCGCCCTGGCCCCCCTCGAGCAGGTGCGCAGCGAGATCGGCCAACGTGGGGTCCTCCACCTCCATGCCCTGGACAACCGGGGCTTGCCGGCGGAGGTGGCCCCCCTGGTGGGCGCCCTCAACGACCTGCTGGGCCGGCTGGACCGGGCCATGCTGGGGCAGCGCCGCTTCATCGCCGATGCCGCCCACGAGCTGCGCACCCCGCTGACCGCCGTCAAGCTCCAGGCCCAAATCGTCCGGCGGGCCCAGACGGCGGAGGAGCGGGAAACGGCCCTGGCCCAGCTGGCTGAGGGGGTGGACCGGGCCGCCCACCTGGTGGACCAGTTGCTGGACATGGCCCGGCTGGAGCCGGAAGCCCGCCAGGTCGAATTCACGCCCGTGGCTTTGGACGCGCTCATCAAACAGGAGGTGGGCAAGTTCTCCGTCCTGGCGGATGCCCGTGGCATCGACCTGGGCTTGGGGGAGTGCGCGCCCCTGGCCGTGTCCGGTCAAGCCGGGAACCTGCGTGTCATGCTGGAGAATCTGATCGACAACGCCTTGCGCTACACCCCTGAGGGCGGACGTGTGGACGTGGAATTACGGGAGACCGGCGGGTGGGCGGAATTGAGCGTGAGCGACACCGGCCCGGGCATCCCCGCCGCCGACCGGGAGCGGGTCTTTGAACGCTTCCAGCGCCTGGCGGGGGCCGAGGTCCGGGGCAGCGGACTGGGCCTTGCCATCGTCAAGCAGGTGGTGGAGCAGCATGGCGGCAGCGTGGGTCTGGGTGAGGCTTCCGGTGGTGGCTTGCGGGTGGAAATCCTGCTGCCCCTGGACTGAACGCGGGATTTCATCCCCGGCGTTTCGGCGTCGGGCCTTGCATCCCTCCGTTGCCGGACTCATCGGGGGCATGATTCCTGCCGAAATAGGCTCTAAGCTTCGAATTTTCCCGACCCCACCCCCCTCATGGCCAAGCCCAACTCTTTGATCCTCGCCACTGCCGAACACCTCGCCCGCTTCGCTCCTTTCGACAGCATGGCGAAGGAACACCTGCTCTGGCTCGCACAGCGGTTGAAGCTGGCTTACTACGGCAAGACGGAAACCATCCTGTCCCCGGACAGCGGCGACGTGAAGCGCTTCTACATCATCAAGCAGGGCACGGTGCAGGTGGAGCAGAGCGGCACCGGCGGCGCCTGGCTGGAGTTGCACGAGGGGGAGTCCTTCCCCTTGGGCGCCCTGCTGGCAGGGCGGGTGGCCATCTCCACCTTCAAGGCCCTCACCGACGTGTTCACCTATGAACTCGCCGCCGAGGACTTTCACGAACTCTTCAGGCGGTCCCATGCCTTCCAGGATTTCTCCACCCGGCGCATCGCCACCCTGCTGGAGCGTTCCCAGCGCAGCGTCCAGGCCCGCTACGCCACCACCACGGCGGAACAGCAGTCCCTGAGGAGTCCGCTGTCCAGCATCGCGCGGCGCAAGCCTATTACCTGCGGCCCGGACACGCCCCTACGAAAGGCCCTGGAAATCATCCAGGAAGGCGGCATCAGCGCCATCGTCGTGGTGGAAGAAGGGGATCGTCCGGTCGGGGTGTTTTCGGTGCGCGACCTCATCGGCCGCGTCATTCTGCCCGGCACCCCCCTGGATGCCCCCATGCGCGAGGTGATGACCCCCAACCCGGTTTCCCTGGCTCCCACCGCCCACGCCTTCGAGGCCGCCATGCTCATGGCCAGGCATGGTTTCCGCCACGTGCTGGTGGCGGACGGCGGCCGCCTGACCGGGGTGATCTCCGAGAAAGACCTGTTCTCCCTTCAACGGGTGGGGGTCACCCAGATTTCCGCCACCATCCGGGGCGCCATGGACCTGGACACCCTGGTCGCAGCCGCCGGGGACATCCGCCAGCTGGGCCACAACATGATGGCCCAGGGCGTGGCCGCCGAGCAGCTCACCCAGATCCTTTCCACCCTCAACGACCTGCTCACCCAACGGGTCATCGAGCTGGAGTGCTCCGCCACCAAGGACTGCCGCTACGGCTTCTGCTGGCTGGCCTTCGGCTCCGAGGGCCGGCTGGAGCAGACCCTGTCCACGGACCAGGACAACGGCATCATCTTCACCGTGCCGGAGGGGGAGACAGCGGATCAGGCCCGGGCTTGCCTCCTCCCTCTGGCCGAGCGCATCAACCGGGCCCTGGACGCCTGCGGCTTCCCCCTGTGCAAGGGGGAGATCATGGCCATGAATCCCAAGTGGTGCCTGTCCCTGGAAGAATGGAAGGCCACCTTCGCCCGCTGGATCGATTCCGGAGATCCGGAATCCCTCCTCAACGCCAGCATCTTCTTCGACTTCCGGCCGCTGCTGGGCAAGGAGCAACTGGCGGAGGAGCTGCGGACCTGGCTGCTGTCGAGGACCATGGCCAATCCCCGCTTCCTGCATCAGATGGCCGCCAATGCGCTGCGCAACCGGCCGCCCCTGGGCCTGGTCCGGGACTTCGTGGTGGACGGCGAGGGCGACCAGGCCAATACCCTGGACCTCAAGCTCAATGGCGCCACCCCTTTCGTGGATGCCGCCCGGGTGTTCGCCCTGGCCACTGGCGTGGGCGCTACGGGCACCGCTGCCCGGCTGCGGGGCGCCGGGCCCAGGCTGAACATCCCCGAAACCGAGGTTGAAGCCTGGCTGTCCGCCTTCTTTTTCATCCAGATGCTGCGCCTGCACGGCCAGCACCAAGAGATGCAGGAAGGCCGGGCCATGGACAATCGGGTCAATCCAGACGAGCTCAACGACCTGGACCGCCGCATTCTCAAGGAGTCCTTCCGCCAGGCCCGCAAGGTCCAGGCCCGACTGGCCCTGGACTACAAGGTGTAAGCCATGGGCATCCTGGATCGCCTCTTCGGCTCCCGGGTCAGGCTGGACCCGGAATTGGCGGGCCGCCTGGAAAGCTGGCGCCGGTTGCCCGATCAAAATCTTTCCGACGACTTCGATGCCGCCCGCTACGTGGTGGTGGACGTGGAGACCACGGGCCTGGACCTGGCCCGGGACCGCCTCATCGCCATCGGCGCCTGTGCCGTGGAGAATGGCCGGGTGGTCATGGCCGACAGCTTCGAGATCGTGCTGCGCCAGGACAGGATCAGCGCCAAAGACAACATCCTCGTCCACGGCATCGGCGGCGAGGCCCAGCGCGAGGGCGTGGACCCCGCCGAGTCCTTGGTGCGCTTCCTGGATTTCCTGGGCAAATCTCCCCTGGTGGCTTTCCACGTCACCTTCGACCAGACCATGATCAGGAAGGCGGTGAAGGAATACCTGGGCTTCGAGTTCAAGCACCCCTGGCTCGACCTGGCCTATGTCATGCCCGGCCTGATGCCCGAGTATGCCCGCCGCTACCGTGCCCTGGACGACTGGTCCGGCCATTTCCGGATCGGCAACTTTGCCCGCCACAGCGCCCTGGCCGACGCCCTGGCCACGGCCCAGTTGTTCCTCTGCGCCCTTCCCTTGGCCACCAGCAGGCACGCGACCTGCTACCGCAATCTCCAGGACCTGGAAAAGGCCCAACGCTGGGTGAGCTGGGCGGGTTGAGTCCAGCGGGGCGCCCCAGGAGGCCGGGCCGCGTCGGTTTGAGCGGCTCTCTGACTTGGCGGGCCGCAAGCCAGACCGGCCGCTTGGGCGGCGGAACGATGGGCAGGGCTGGCATCCCGCCGGAAAAGCCCCCTTTTCGGCGGACACAAAGCGGGAAGGCGAAGAAAAAAATTCCTTGCCTATGTTGCAGCGCACATAAATTTCCTCTTCCCGGGCCTGCCACCAAACTCAGGCCTGCTCTGGCCTGTGCGGAGATCGACTGCTGCGTGTAAGCCTGGTGAAAGCTTCAATGTTGCTGTGCAACATTAGGAAACGGTGATTAACCCGTTGATTCCGTTGCGCTTCGCATATTCATTCGGGATACTCCACCCGCCGTGGCGTGGCTGTCTGCGCGCGGGTCTGGGGGAGGAGGGTTCGCTATGCGGACTTCCCAGACAGTGCCACCTTGTTTCCAATGGAGGAGCGCAATGCAACTGACGGACAAGCACCGTGAGTATTGGAGCAAGAACCTGCGGCTGACCGCAGTTCTGCTCGCCATCTGGTTCGTGGTGACTTTCGTCGTGATTTGGTTCGCCAAAGAGCTCAACGAAATCGTCATCGCGGGTTTTCCCTTCGCCTTCTACATGGGCGCCCAGGGAGCCTTGATCGTTTATGTTCTGATCATCTGGGTCTACGCACGCAAAATGAACCAGATGGACAAGGACTACGGTGTCCACGAGGGGGAGGACTGACATGACCACCGCGACTTCCCAGGCCCAATTCTTCAATCAGTTGAAGCGTTATTACGGCTTCTATACCGGCGGCTTCATCGCCTTCGTCATCATCCTGGCCATCCTGGAACAGATGGGCGTCACCCCCAAGGTGCTCGGCTACATCTTCCTGGCGGCCACCATCGGTCTGTATGCCGGCATCGGCATCATGTCCAAGACCGCCGACGTGTCGGAGTATTACGTGGCCGGCCGCCGCGTGCCCGCCCTGTTCAACGGCATGGCCACGGGCGCCGACTGGATGTCGGCCGCCTCCTTCATCGGCATGGCGGGCACCCTGTACCTGTCCGGCTATGACGGTCTGGCATTCGTCATGGGCTGGACCGGCGGCTACGTGCTGGTGGCCCTGTTCCTGGCGCCCTACCTGCGCAAATTCGGCCAGTTCACCATCCCCGACTTCCTGGGCGCCCGTTACGGCGGCCACCTGCCCCGGACCATCGGGGTGCTGGCGGCCATACTCTGTTCCTTCGTTTATGTGGTGGCGCAGATCTATGGCGTGGGTCTCATCACCTCCCGCTTCACTGGCCTGGAGTTCGCCGTCGGGGTGTACGTGGGTCTGGCGGGCATCCTGGTGTGCTCCTTCCTGGGCGGCATGCGGGCGGTGACCTGGACCCAGGTGGCCCAGTACATCATCCTCATCATCGCCTACATGATCCCGGTGGTGTGGCTGTCGGTGAAGATCACCGGCAACCCCATCCCCCAGATCGCCTACGGCCAGGCCCTGGCCCAGGTGACGGCCAAGGAAAAAGAGTTGAACGACCCCACCACTACCCTGGGTGCCGCCGAGGCTACGGTGCGCGCGATCCACAAGGAAAAGGCTGCCGAGTGGAGCGAGAAGATCAAGGCCCTGGACGAGGCGGTGAAGGCTGGCAATGGCGCCGCCTTCTACGCTGAGCAGAAGGCCAAGGCCGAGCAGAAGCTGGCCGACCTGAAGGCCAATCCCACCCCGGATGCCAAGGCCATCGCCGCTGCCGAGAAGGATCTCAAGGACTTCCCCGCCAACATCGAAAAGTTGAAGGCCAAGTGGAAAGCCGCCGAGACCGGCGCCAAGGGCAAGGCCGGCAACGTGCCTGCCCACGCCCAGGCCTTCTCCGGCAAGGGTGAGGAGAAGAAGCTGATGAAGGCGGCCAAGGAGAAAGGCATCGAGCCGACGCCGGAAGAGATCGCCAAGGCCCGCGCCGAGGACGAGAAGGCTTCCGACACCAAGCGCCTCAACTTCCTGGCCCTGGTGCTGTGTCTGATGGTGGGCACCGCCTCTCTGCCCCACATCCTGATGCGCTACTACACCACCCCCTCGGTGCGTGAGGCCCGCGTTTCGGTGTTCTGGTCCCTGTTCTTCATCTTCCTGCTCTACTTCACCGCTCCGGCCCTGGCGGTGCTGGCCAAGTACACGGTCTACCACGACCTGGTCGGCTCCTCCTTCGCCAGCCTGCCCGCCTGGGTCAGCAACTGGTCGGCGGTGGACGCGACCCTGATGAAGATCGTGGACATGAACAAGGACGGCATCATTCAGTTGGCGGAAATCACCATCGGTGGCGACCTCATCGTGCTGGCCACCCCGGAAATCGCCGGCCTGCCCTACGTGATCTCGGGCCTGGTGGCTGCCGGCGGTCTGGCGGCGGCCCTGTCCACTGCGGACGGTCTGCTGCTGACCATCGCCAACGCCCTGTCCCACGACGTGTACTACAAGATGATCGACCCCAACGCCTCCACCATGCGCCGCCTGTCCATCTCCAAGGCGCTGCTCCTGATGGTGGCCCTCGTCGCGGCCTACACGGCCTCGCTGAAGCCGGGCGACATCCTGTTCCTGGTGGGGGCTGCGTTCTCCCTGGCGGCTTCGGCCTTCTTCCCCGCCCTGGTATTGGGGGTGTTCTGGAAGCGGGCCAACTACCTGGGGGCCGTCATCGGCATGATCGCCGGTCTGGGGGTGTGCATGTACTACATGCTCACCACCTACGACTTCTTCGGTGGCGTGGACGCCAACCAGTGGTTCGGCATCAAGCCCATCGCCGGTGGCGTGTTCGGCCTGCCCGCCGGCTTCCTGGGCGTGATCATCGGTTCTCTGATCTCTCCCGCTCCCAAGAAGGAGATCCAGGAACTGGTGGACCACTGCCGCTACCCCAGCCTGGAAGGCGACATCAACACCAACGCGGCCTGATTGCCGCCGTGTTACCGCCCCGGCGCGCCGGGGCGGTTCCAAAGACAAGGCCCGCGAAAGCGGGCCTTGTCTTTGGGGGCATGCCGAAGCCGCCTGCCTGGCCAGGGACCGGTGGATGGGGGGATGGAGAAAGGCTGGATCACCGACCCGGCAGGTGAGCCACCAGTTGGGCCAGGTCGGCCCGCTGGGCATCCTGGATGAGCCGCTTCGCCGTCTGGGGCTCGTGGTCCACCAGATGGCGAATGACAGCCTCCACTTTCCCGGGCTCATTGTTGTGGTGACGGGCCATGCCCAGGGCGTACCAGGCGGCGCCGTTCATGGGCTGGAGCTGGGCGGACCTCTCCAGGGCCTCGGCGGCGGCGGCATGATCGCCCTGGTGGGCGAGGATGAGCCCCAGGCCGTACCAGGCCCGGTCATGCTTGGGATTCAACTCGGCGGCGCGGCGGAAGGCCTCCATGCCACCCTGCCGGTTGCCGGCCTGCTCCCGGGCGAAGCCCAGGTTGAACCAGGTGTCGGCGTGCTCCGGCTCCAGGGAGATGGCCTTCTCGAACCAGTCCGCCGCCGCGCTCCAGCGTTTCTTCTGGGCATGGATCCAGGCCACGCTGCGGGCGGCCCGGGCATCCCCGGGATCGGCGCGGAAGCTCTCGGCGTAGGCTTCCAGGGCCTTCTCCGGCTGGCGCAGCCATTCGAACAGGACGGCGCGCAGGGTGTAGCGGAAATGGTCGAAGTTCATGGGGGCGGTCCGGGTGGGGAAGCGCGGATTTTCCCGGTGTGGAAAGGGCCCGGCAAGCTAAAATCCAAGTCCTTTCAGGACCTTCCGCATCGACCTCCATGCCCATCGACCTGTTGCTGGTTTCCCTTCTGCGCGTCCTCGTCGAGGTCGCCGGCTATGCCCTGCTGGGCCAGGGCGTTCTGGCGCTTCTGGCGGGAAAACAGCGCCAGGACAACCTCTTTTACAAGATTCTCCAGACCATCACCAATCCGGTGGTGAAGGCGGTGCGCATCATCACCCCACGCTTCATCCTCGATGCCCACGTACCCTTGGTGGCCTTCTTCCTGCTGTTCTGGCTGTGGATCGTGCTGGCCTTCGCCAAGCGCCATCTGTGCGGAATGCATGGACTCGCCTGCTGACCAGGGCGCGGCGCCGGGGTCCACGCCGGAATCCACGCCGGAAACGCGCCGGGCCTCCCCAAGAGTTTCCTCGCCCCCCGGGGGGAGAACCGAGCGGAGCGAGGTTTTCGGGGGGGGGCAGTATCCCGTTTCCTGGAAGGTCCTGCTCGCCTACGGCATCGGCAGTCTGGCCCTGGATGGGGTCAGCAATCCCCAGGCAGTGCTGCCCCTGGCCCTGGCGCCCTGGACACCGCCCCTGGGCCTGAGCCTGGCCTTCCTGCTGCTTTACGGGCTGCATTACGCACCCCTGTTCATCCTGGTTACCTTCCTGGTGGGCATGCCCCTCTACGGCCATCCCCCCGACTGGCTGCCGGCCCTGTGGGCGGCCACCTTGCTGATGCTGGGCCTCATGGCCCTGGCAGCCTGGCTGCTCAGGGGACTGAAGATCGACCCGGAGCTTTCCACCCAGCGGGACCTGTCCTGGTTCCTGGTGGTGGCGGTGCTGGGGGCCTGGCTGGATGCCGGCGTCCATGTGTTCTCCCGCAGCCCCGAGGCGGCGCCAGACGTATGGGCCTGGCTTGCCGACCTGGTGAATTACTGGGTGGGCGCCCTCATCCGCCTGCTCATCATCACCCCCCTGGTTCTGGTCCACGCCCGGCGGGATTGGCAAGCCTCCCATCTGGAAAAGGAGATGGTGCTCCAGGGCATCGCCATCGCCATCGCCCTGTGGGTGATCTTCGGCCTCAAGTACACCGATGAATTCAAGTTCTTCTACCTGCTCTTCCTGCCCATGATCTGGATCGCCATGCGCTACGGCATTCATGGCGCCACCGTGGCGCTGGCGGCGAGCCATGTGGGCATCAACGCCATCCTGCAATGGCGGGGCCTGCACGCCATCACCGTGGTGGAGTTCCAGATGCTCATGCTGGGCCTGGCGGTCACCTGCCTGTTCCTGGGCATGACCGTCACCACCCGCCGGGCCGCCGAAGAGCGCCTGCACCAGCGGGAGACGGAACTCAACCAGGCCATGCGCCTGGCCGCCGCTGGCGAGATGGCCCAGGCCATCGCCCACGAGCTCAACCAGCCGCTGGCGGCGCTGGCCAACTACGCCCGGGCCGGGCGGGCCATGCTGGAAGATCCGGCCCGCCACGGCGCCCTGCTGGGTGACACCCTGGACAAGATCGACCGGGAGGCCAACCGGGCCGGCCAGGTCATGCGCCGGCTGCGGGAATTCTTCCGGGGCGGTGGCCTGCGCCCTGAGAGCTTCACCGTCCAGGAACTGGTGGAGGAAAGCCTGGCCCACGTGCGCCGCCGGGCGGAGCGCCTGGGCGTGGCCATCGAAACCCGCCTGGCCGAGCACTTGCCCCGGGTATACGCCGACCGGGTGCAGATGGGCACGGTGCTGCACAACCTGCTTTCCAACGCGGTGGAATCCCTCACCGACAGCCCCAGCCTCTGGCGCGACATCGAGATCACCGCCACCGCCGCTCCCGAACCCGGCTTCCTGCGGGTGTGCGTCGGCGACAGCGGCCACGGCGTCGCCCCGGAGATGGAGAACCGGCTGTTCGACTCCTTCGCCACCAGCAAGCCCGATGGCATGGGCCTGGGGCTGGCCATCAGCCGCACCCTCGTCGAGGCCCACGGCGGCCGGCTATGGCTGGAACAGGCCAGGCCCGCCCGCTTCTGCTTCACCATTCCCACCGAGGAAGCCGCCGGGAACCCGGCGGCCGCCTCCGATAAAATCGTCTAGTTCCTTCATCGAGAGCCATCATGCCCGTCAATCTCGCCGCCCCCGACCCCGCTTCCCTGCTTCCCGTTCCCGGCGTCGAGCTGGGCATCAGTAGCGCCGGCATCAAGAAACCCGGTCGCAAGGACGTGCTGGTCATGCGCATCGCCCACGATTCCGAGGTGGTGGGCGTGTTCACCCAGAACCGCTTCTGCGCCGCGCCGGTCACGGTCTGCAAAGAACATCTCCACGGCGATAAGGGCATCCGCGCCTTGGTGGTGAACACCGGCAACGCCAATGCCGGCACCGGCGAGGACGGCCTGGCCCGGGCCCGCCGGACCTGCGCCGCCCTGGCGGAAACCTTGGGCATCCAGCCCGAGCAGGTGCTGCCCTTCTCCACCGGCGTCCTCCTGGAGCCCCTGCCCGTGGACAAACTCGTGGCCGCCCTGCCCGCCGCCGTGGCCGACCTGAAACCCGCCAACTGGGCCGACGCCGCCCAGGCCATCATGACCACCGACATCGTGCCCAAGGCGGCCAGCCGCAAGGTGGCGCTGAACGGCACGGATTTCGTGGTCACCGGCATCGCCAAGGGCTCGGGCATGATCCACCCCAACATGGCCACCATGCTGTCCTTCGTGGCCACGGACGCCCCCGTGTCCTGCGAGGCCCTGGAGGCCATCCTGCGCTTTGCCGTGAACAAGTCCTTCAACTGCATCACCGTGGACGGCGATACCTCCACCAACGATTCCTGCATCCTGGTGGCCACCGGCGCTACCCAGGCACCGGTCATCATGGACGACGGCGACCCCCGCTTCCCCGCCCTGCGGGACGCCGTCACCGAGCTCATGATCCAGCTGGCCCAAGCCATCGTGCGGGACGGCGAAGGCGCCACCAAGTTCATGGAAGTGCGCGTCGAAGGCGGCAGGGACGAGGCCGAGTGCAAGCAGGTGGCCTACGCCATCGCCAAATCCCCCCTGGTGAAGACCGCCTTCTTCGCCTCGGACCCCAACCTGGGCCGCATCCTGGCGGCCGTGGGCTACGCCGGCATCGCCGACCTGGACGTGGACCGCATCCGCCTCTGGCTGGGCAACGTGCTGGTGGCCGAGAAGGGCGGGCGCGCCCCGACCTATCAGGAAGCCGACGGCGCCCGGGTCATGGCCGCGCCGGAAATCGCCGTGCGCGTGGACCTGGCCCGGGGCAACGCGGTGGCCACGGTGTGGACCTGCGACTTCTCCTACGATTACGTGAAGATCAACGCGGAGTACCGCACCTGATCCTGGCCGGCGGCTAATCCTTCGGCCGGTTTTTCTCGTAGGTCGGATAGTCTCCCCGGTAGATGCGTTCCTGGCAGCGCGCCACTTCCGGGGGCGGCTGGCGCAGGCATTGCTGTTCCGCCGCGCTCTGGGCGCTGCGGTAGGCCATCTCGGTGGTGCATCCGCAAAACAGCGGCGTGGTCAGGATCAGCATGGCGAGGGGCTTGTTCATGGGGGCACTCCCGGGTTGTCGGCATCCGGCGCTTGGTCCACCGGAGCGTAGACCCGCAGATCCCCCGGCTGAAAGTCCCGGAAGCCGCAGACCTTCTCCAGGGGCGCGAAGCGCATGCCCTCGACCTTACCCTGTTTCGGCGGGGACATGTTCACTTCCTGGATGCACTGCTTCACCAGCCAGTGCCAGCACCGCCTCCTGGCCGTGCGACATGGGGGCTGGGGCCCGGGCGAGTCGCTGGCGGACGGGAAGAGGGTCTCCGGGGTGGCTGCATGGCGTATGCCGCCGGGCGGGCGCCCCTGTCCTGGCCGGCGCGGGCATAGAATCCGGCATCTCCCACCCGGTCCCCATCATGAACGACGAAGACGATCTCCCCGCCTACCGGATCGACCCGGAACTCGCCCTGCTCATCGCCCGGGCCAACGACCTGCTGATCCGGCTGGATGCCTGGCTGCCGCCGGCCCCGCCCCGGGTAGACTGGCGCGTCACCCTGGCCTGCCGCTGGCGCAAGCCCATGGGGCGGGGCATGCTGGCCCCGGTGGCTACCCTCAACTGTCCACCCTGGGGGGCCCTGACCGGCATCGACGAACAGAAGGCGGCCCTGGACCGCAACATCCGCCAGTTCCTCCAGGGGCTGCCCGCCAACAACGTGCTGCTGGCCGGCAGCCGGGGCTGCGGCAAGTCCTCCCTCATCAAGGCCCTGTTACCCCGCTACGCGAAGAAGGGCCTGCGCCTGGTGGAGGTGGACCGGGACGATCTCATGGACCTGCCGGACATCACCGACCGGCTCGCGGGCCAGCCGGGCAAGTTCATCCTGTTCTGCGACGATCTTTCCTTCGAGCCCAATGAGGCCGCTTACAAGCCCCTGAAGGCAGCCCTGGACGGCTCCGTGGCGGGCCTGCCGGACAACGTGATCATCTGCGCCACTTCCAACCGGCGCCACCTCATGCCCGAGTTCTTCGCCGAGAACGAGGCCACACAGCATCTGGGCGGGGAAGTGCGGCCCGGCGAAAGCACCGAAGAGAAGATCAGCCTGTCGGACCGCTTCGGCCTGGTGCTCACCTTCTATCCCTTCAACCAGGACGACTACCTGGCCATTGTCGCCGGCTGGGTGGCGGCTCTGGGCGGTCAGGCGGATGAGGCCATGCGCACCGAGGCGCTGCAATGGGCTATCCAGCGCGGCGGCCGCTCCGGCCGGGTGGCCCAGCAGTTCGCACGGAATTGGGTGGGCAGGCAGGGGCTGCGCCGCAAGGCGCGAACCCTAAGACACTCCTGAAAACCGCGGCTAACCGTTCCTGGGGTTCGCAAGCGCTGGGTCACGGCCGTGCGCAACCGGACTCGGGCACAGGCTTCGAGCCTTGCGGCGCCCTGACGGGAAAACGGGATAAATGCCCCCCCGGATGGGCCGGGGGAATGGGGGCCCGCCTCTATCAGAAGCGGGCGGAGGCGGAGCGGCGGGGTCTCAGTGGGCGGTGGCGCCTTCCGCGTGGATGCCGGTGTTCTGGCGAACGTAGAGTTCGTCCCACATTGCCTCGGAACGCCTGTCGCGGAACAGCAGCGAGAAGACGATCACACAGAGGAAACCCAGGGGAATGGAGATGAGGCCCGGGTTCTTCAGCAGGAAGAAGGGCTTTTCCAGACCCATCATGCTGGTGGTCTGGCCCTCGAACTTCTTCAGATCGCCTTCCGCCTTGGCCTTGGCTTTCTCGATGGCCGCGATGTCCTTCTTCACCGCTTCGATTTCCCTGGCGTCGGTCAGGGTGGCCAGTTGATCGCGCAGCTTGCCCAGCTTCTCGGCGGCGCCTGGCTTGGCGGGCTTCTCGGGAGAGGCGGCCTTGGCGGGCTCGGACTTCACGCAGCCCTCCAGGGCGAACAGTTCGCACATGAAGCTGGAAGCGGCCACGGCAGGCTTGGCTTCCCTGGCGGGCTGGGCGGGCTCGCCTTCCAGAACCTTCCTGGCGGCCTTGATCTCGGCCAGGGGATAGGTCATGTTCGGGGAGACCATCACCAGCCCGATGGCGGTGATGGAGCCCACGACCATGCCGGCGACGATGCCGTAAGTGTTGGTCCGCTTCCAATACAGGGTCAGAAACACGGCGGGCAGGTTGGAGGACGCGGCCACGGCGAAGGCCAGGGCCACCAGATGGGCCACGTTCTGGCCCTCGGCGGCGATGCCCACGTAGATGGCCAGGATGCCGACGATGATGGAAGACACCCGGGCGGCGATCACCTGCTCCTGGGGAGAGGCATGGTCACCCTTGATGACGCCCACGTAGATGTCGTGGGCCATGGCAGAGGCGGCGGCCAGCACCAGGCCGGCCACCACCGCCACGATGGTGGCGAAGGCCACGGCCGCGACGAAGGCCAGGAACAGGTTGCCGAGCATGGACTGAGCCCCGCCGCCCACGAACTGGGCCAGCAGTGGCGCGGCCATGTTGCCCCCCTTGTCCAGGGCGATGATGTTGGCGGAGCCCACGTTGATGGCCGCACCCATGCCCAGGAACAGGGTCAGGACGTAGAAGCCGCCGATGATGGCCATGGCCCAGATCACGGACTTGCGGGCGTCCTGGGCGGTGGGCACGGTGAAGAAGCGCATCAGGATGTGGGGCATGCCAGCGGTGCCCAGCACCAGGGCCATGCCCAGGGAGACCTGGTCGATGGGGTTCTTCAGGAACAGGCCGGGCTCCAGGAAACGCTGGCCGAGTTCCTGGGCGGTCATGTTGGTGGCGGCATCGCCCACCAGCTTGGCCACCTGCTTCTGCACGCCGGGGTTGTCCACCACGGCCTGGAGGAAGCCGGGCAGGCTGAAGCCATACTGGCCCCAGGTGAACATGACCAGCAGGATGGAGGCGGTCACCAGAAGGACGGCCTTGATGATCTGCACCCAGGTGGTGGCCTTCATGCCGCCGAACACCACGTAGGTCAGCATCAGCACGCCCACGCCGATCACGGAGACGTGGTAGTCGATGCCGATCAGGGTCTTGATCAGCACGCCACCGCCCACCATCTGGGCGGTCAGATAGAAGGTGGACACGGTGATGGTGGACAGGGCCGCCACGGTCTTGGCGGCCTTGGGGTCGTTGCGGAAGGCCAGGATGTCCCCCAGGGTGTACTTGCCGATATTGCGGCAGGGCTCGGCGATCACCAGCAGCACGGTGATGTAGGCCACCAGCCAGCCCACCGAGTACATGAAGCCGTCATAGCCATATAGGGAGATCAGGCCGGCGATGCCCAGGAAGGATGCAGCGGACAGGTAGTCGCCGGCGATGGCCCAGCCGTTCTGGACGCCGGTGACGGAACGGCCGGCGGCATAGAACTCCGAGGTGGAGTGGGTCTGCCGGGCGGCCCAGTAGGTCACGTACATGGTCAGGGCGATGATCGCGCCGAACACGGCGAAGGTCATCCACTTGAACTCGTCGGCCACGGCCCCGGTGCCGGCGAAGGCCAGCGAGCTCGCGGCGGCGAGAGCGGCGGCGGCGCCAATCAGTTTCAGGTTCATCTCCTAGTCCTCACTTGATGTTGCGGGCGTCTCGGATGATCTCGGCGGCCATGGTGTCGAACACTTTGTTCGCGCGCTTGGCATACACACCGGCGATGGTCCAGGCCACGATGAATTCCGACAGGGCGAAGAGGATGCCCACGTTCACCGGGCCCCAGACCTGGATCCTGAACAGATCCTGGTAGTAGGCCGCGCCGATGGGCAGCAGGAAGTAATAGATCACGGAGAAGATCATCAGACCCCAGAGGAAGGTGGTCTTCTTCTTGTGCAGGGCCTGGAAGCGCGGGTCGGCGTCGATGGCCGCCCAGTTCATTTCAGCTTGGGACATGGCAGGACTCCGTAAGAGCAACGGGAAAGGTCCGGCAAACCACGCGGACCATGGCGGCATGCTACGCGCGGGGACTTACGTGCCCCTTACAAAGCGGATATGGAGGTGTGGAAATGAAAACCCCCCGGACGAGCCGGGGGGCGGTGCCCGTTGCCGAAGCAACGGACGGGGGAGGACCGGGCCAACGAAAGTTGGGTTGGGGTATCCTAATCGCGCGCCCTTACGCCACCCTTACAGCGATCCGCCGGAATCCAACGTGCGAGTACTCATCGTCGAAGACGACCCCATTCTCCAGGACAGCCTGACCCGCGCCATGCGCGCCGCCGGCTATGCCACCGACCACGCGGCGGACGGGGAGTCGGCCCTGGCTTTGCTCAAGGCTGGCGGCTTCGATCTGGTCATTCTGGATCTGGGACTGCCCAAGCTGGATGGCTTGCAAGTGCTTAGCCGGCACCGGGCGGCGGGCAACCTGACCCCGGTGCTCATCCTCACCGCCCGGGACGGCGTGGAAGATCGGGTCAAAGGACTGGATCTGGGCGCCGACGACTACCTCAGCAAACCCTTCAACCTGGCCGAACTGGAGGCCCGGGCCCGGGCCCTGCTGCGCCGGGGCCAGGGCGGCAATCCCCACCTCACCTGCGGCACCCTGGACTACGACAGCGTGGGCCGCCGGGCCAGCGTCGGCGGCGAGGCGCTGGAATTGTCCCAACGGGAGGTCTCCGTGCTGGAAGCCCTGCTGTTCCGTCTGGGCAAGGTGGTGAGCAAGGACCAGCTCATCGAGAGCCTGTGCGGCTATGGCGAGGAGGTCAGCGCCAACGCCATCGAGGTCTACGTCCACCGCCTGCGCAGGAAACTGGAGCCCGCCGGCGTCACCATCCGAACCCTGCGAGGCCTGGGCTATCTGATGGACAAGATTTGAACCGGGAAACCTGACCATGAAGATTGCGGTGCAAGCCGAACCGTTCGATTTCCAGGCCGAAGTCCATGCCCTCTATCGAAGCAACCCCAAGGTGGGCGCCGTCGCCAGCTTTCTCGGCCTGGTGCGGGACGTCAACGAGGGCGAAACGGTGTCGGCGATGACCCTCGAACACTATCCCGGCATGACCGAGAAAGCCCTCGCCGACATCGTCGAGCAGGCCCGGGCGCGCTGGGAAGTCCTGGACGCCTGCGTCATCCACCGGGTCGGACCCCTGAAACCCACCGACCCCATCGTCCTGGTGGCCGTCGCCTCCGCCCACCGGGGCGACGCCTTCGCCGCCTGCGAGTTCATCATGGACTTCCTCAAGACCCGGGCGCCCTTCTGGAAGAAGGAGGCGACTCCGGCAGGGGAGAAATGGGTGGATGCCCGGGAGTCGGACGACCGGGCGGCGGCCCGCTGGCACACGCCCCCCGCCCCGTGAGCGCAGATCTACTGCTTTGGCTGGCCAGCCTGGCGCTCGTTGCCCTGGGCCTCCTGGGCACGGTGCTGCCGGCCCTGCCCGGGGTGGTGCTGGTGTTTCTCGGTCTCTGGCTGGGCGCCTGGATCGACGACTATCAGAAGGTCTCCGGCCTCACCGTCGGCATCCTCGCCGCGCTCATGGCGCTCGCCTGGGTCCTGGACTACGGCGCCGCCCTGCTTGGCGCCCGGAGCGCCGGCGCCAGCCGCCAGGCCCTGCTCGGCGCCGCCCTGGGCACCCTGGCCGGGGTGTTCATGGGCTTCGTCGGCGTGCTGTTGCTCCCCCTCGTGGGGGCCATGGTGGGGGAATACCTGGCCCGTGGCAGTGAGCGCCACGCCCTGAAAGTGGGTGTGGCCACCTGGCTGGGCCTCATCGCCGGCCTGCTGGCCAAGGTGGTGATCGCCTGCGTGATGCTGGGCGTCTTCGTCCTCGCCCTGCTGTTCTGATGCGTGTTAGCTGTGCCCCCGGCTCGGGAAAAGCGCCCGAGCCGCCCCCCGTGGGGGCTAGGAAACACCTGGGGCGGCCCGGCGAGCTTCTTGAGAGCCCCGCTCGCGGCGGGTCCGCCAGCCCAGCAAACCCAGCCCGGCCATCAGCAGCGCGTATTCCGCCGGCTCGGGCACGGGACTGACGTCGGCGGCATAAAACGCGGCCCGGGTGAAGTTTTCTCCGTTGAACAGACTCGCGCTGCCCGCCATGTCGTAGAACGCCGAGGGCACATCGTTGTCCAGATAAAAATACGCGGCATAGACGGCCTTGGCCTCGGGCCCATTGCCGTCCGGGTCCATATAGGCCAGGCCCAGACCGATCTGCTGATGGGTGGTGTCCAGCACCGCACTGCTGATGAGGGTGCTGATGCCCGTGGTGTTGTCGTAGTGGGAGAAATTCACCACGGCCTTGCCATCCACCCGACCGCGCACCGCCAGGGAGACGATGTCGTTGCCGTTGCCCAGGCCGATGTCGGTGAAGCGCACGCCGTAGGCGCCGTTGGCATTGCCCGGGTTGATGAGGTTGAAGATGCCGCCCACGGCGAAATTGCTGCTGCCCTGCTTGAGCCCGGCCAGGGAGTTCGGGTCGGTATTGGTATTCAGGATGGCCTGTTGCACGGGGGTGCCGAAATCGTTGGGGAGGGTGCCGGAGCTGTCCAAGGTCAGGATGCCCTGGCCATTCACCACGCCCTCCGGGCCCACGCTGCCGAACACCGCATAGCTGGCCGGGCCGCCTGCGGTGAAATTGGGAGCCAAGGGAGGCGCGGCGCCATCGGCGAAGCTGTCATAGAAAATGGGAAGGGTGTTGAGCAGGTCCGCCGGGGAGTGGATCTGGGAGAAATCCGCGTTTTTCCAGACGGCGAAGGTATCGAGCTGGAAGCTGTAGGCGTGGGCGCTGCCGGCCAGGGCGGACAGGCCGAGGGCGGCGAGAACGAGATGGGACTGTTTCATGGCGGGATCCTCCTCCATCGCAGATGGGAAAAGCGCTTACACGAGTACTTGTGAGCACCGGATGCTTCCGGTGTCGTCTCCCGCATATTGGAAAAAGTAGGACAAAACCATGTCCGGATCAAACGGCTGAGCGCCCGGGCTTTCAGTGCGCCGCCTCCCAGTTCGCCCCCACCCCCACCTCCGCCTTGAGCGGCACCGCCAGGCTGGCCACGCCGCACATCTTCTCCGGCAGGCCGGCGCGGATGGCCTCCACCTCCGCCTGCGGCACCTCCAGCACCAACTCGTCGTGCACCTGCATGATCAGGCGTGACTGGAAGCCGCCCGCATCCAGCCAGCCCTGCACGGCGATCATGGCGAGCTTGATGAGGTCGGCGGCGGTGCCCTGCATGGGCGCGTTGATGGCCGCACGCTCGGCGCCCTGGCGGCGGGCCGGGGTGCCCGCCGAGAGTTCCGGCAGGTAGAGGCGGCGGCCGAACAGGGTTTCCACGTAGCCCTGGGCGCGGGCCTGTTCCCGGGTGCGGTTCATGTAGTCGAGCACGCCGGGGTAGCGGGCGAAGTAGCGGTCCATGTAGGCCCGGGCCACCGTGCGCTCCACATTGAGCTGCTGGGCGAGGCCGAATTCCGACATGCCGTAGATGAGGCCGAAGTTCACCGCCTTGGCCATTCGCCGCATCTCGGCGGTGACCTGCTCGGGGGCCACGCCTTGGACCTCGGCGGCGGTGGCGCGGTGGATGTCGGCATCCTCGCGGAAGGCTTTCAGCAGGCCCGCATCGTTGGACAGGTGGGCCATGATCCTGAGCTCGATCTGGGAATAGTCGGCGGAGACGATCAGGTGACCCGGCTCGGCGACGAAGGCTTCGCGGATCTTGCGGCCCTCCAGGGTGCGCACCGGGATGTTCTGCAGGTTGGGGTCGTTGCTGGACAGGCGCCCGGTGACCGCCACCGCCTGGGAATAGGTGGTGTGGACCCGGCCGGTGGCGGGATTCACCATGGCCGGCAGCTTGTCGGTGTAGGTGGATTTCAGCTTGGCAAGCGCCCGGTAATCCAGGATCAGCCTGGGCAAGGGATGGTCCAGGGCGAGTTCCTGGAGGGCGTCCTCGTTGGTGGAGGGGGCGCCCCCCGGCGTCTTCTTCTTCGGCTTCAGGCCCAGCTGGCCGAATAGGATTTCCCCCAGTTGCTTGGGGGAGTTGAGGTTGAAGGGCTGGCCGGCGGCCTGGTGGGCGCGGGCCTCCAGGGCCAGCATCTCCCCGGCCAGGAAACCGGAATGCCGGCGCAGCAGGTCCGCGTCCAGCTTGACCCCGGTGCGCTCCATGCGCGCCAGGATGGACAGCAGGGGCATCTCCATGTCCCGGTACACGCTTTCCAGCCGGGGTGTGGCGAGCAGGGCGGGATGCAGGGTCCGGTGCAGGCGCAGGGTGATGTCCGCGTCCTCGGCGGCGTAGGCGGTGGCGCGTTCCACGTCCACCTGGTCGAAGCCGATCTGGGAAGCGCCCTTGCCGCACACCTCTTCATATTTGATGGTGGTTTCCCCCAGGTGGCGGGCGGCCAGGCTGTCCATGTCGTGGCGCTCGTGGGCTTCGAGTACGTAGGACTGGAGCAGAGTGTCGTGGGCGATGCCGGCGAGCCGGATGCCGTGGTTCATCAGCACGTGCCAGTCGTACTTCAGGTTCTGGCCAAGTTTTGCGCGGGCGGCATCCTCCAGCCAGGGCTTCAGGCGGGCGAGCGCCTCATCTGCGGGCAATTGCGCGGGCGCCCCGGCGTAATGGTGGGCCAGGGGCAGGTAGGCGGCCTCCCCGGCTGCGATGCTGAAAGACAGGCCCACCAGTCGGGCCTGCATCGGATCCAGGCTGGTGGTTTCCGTGTCCAGGCAGACCAGGTCGGCGGTTTGCAGTTTGGCGAGCCAGCGTTCGAAGCCGGGCCAGTCGAGCAGGGTCTCGTAGCGGCGCGGCTGCGCCGGCGCCGCGGGCGGATCGTCCGGCGGCGGGGCGGGATGCGTATCGGCCGATCCGGGATCGGACATGCCGGCGGCGCGGTCCGCCCCCTTGGCCGGGGACAGTTCGCGCAGCCAGGTGCGGAAGCCGTAATGGGTGAAGAGGTCGCGCAAGGCCGCCGTATCCTCGTCCCGCCATGCAAGATCCGCGGGCCGCACGTCCAGCGCCACGTCCGTCTTCACCGTCACCAGCCTGCGCCCCATGGGCAGCCAGTCCAGGGCTTTCCGCAGGTTCTCGCCGGCCACCCCCTTCACCTCGCCGGCGCGCGCGATGAGGGTGTCCAAGTCGCCGTACTCGTTGATCCATTTCGCCGCGGTCTTCGGTCCCACCTTCTCCACCCCGGGCACGTTGTCCACCGCGTCGCCCATGAGGGTGAGGTAGTCCACGATGCGCGCCGGCGGCACGCCGAACTTGGCGAGCACGCCGGCCTCGTCCAGCACTTCGTTGCTCATGGTGTTGATGAGGCGCACGCGGGGGGTGACGAGCTGGGCGAGATCCTTGTCGCCGGTGGAGACCACCGTCTGCATGCCGGCCGCTTCCGCCTGGCGCGCGAGGGTGCCGATGACGTCGTCCGCCTCCACCCCTTCCACCATCAGCAGGGGCCAGCCCAGGGCGCGTACCGTTTCGTGCAGGGGCGGGATCTGTTTGGCCAGGTCCTCCGGCATGGGCGGGCGGTGGGCCTTGTAGTCGGGATACCATGCTTCCCTAAAGGTTTTCCCTTTCGGGTCGAATACGCAGGCGGCAAAGGCGCTCGGGTAATCCTTGCGCAGCTTCTTCAGCATGGCGATGACGCCGCGCATGGCGCCGGTGGGAAAGCCGTCGGCGCTGCGCAGGTCGGGCAGGGCGTGGAAGGCGCGGTAGAGGTAGGACGAGCCGTCCACGAGGAGCAGGGTTTGGGTCATGCATGTAGTCCGGTAAGTGAAGGGGATCACGGATGTCGATGTGGGATGTCGCTAGAGTCGCGCGGTGTTTTTCGCTGAGGCGTTGCAAGGGAACGAAAATGCCGTACGGTATTGCAGCACAAGCACCACAAGTTCGTCGCTGGTCCAGGAGAATCGCCGGTGCCGGCATCTTCCTCGCCTTGCTGCATGCGCCCCAGGTTCTGGCCGCCCTGGGCGCCTCGGTGACCCTGGTTTCCGGCGACCCCACCGATATCTATCCGGGCCAGAGCACCCGCCTGGAGATCACCCTCTCCAACAGCAACACCGCCGCCGACATCACCGGCGTGGCCTTCGCCAACAGCCTGCCGGGCGCGCTGCCCAACGGCCTCAAGGTGGCGGGGGCGGCCACCTATACCTGCACCGACCCGGCCGGGCCGACCACCGTGGCGGGCAGCGGCACCCTCACCGCCAACCCGGGCACCCAGGCCATCAGCCTGAGCGGGGGGGTGATCCCCGCCCGCGCCAACAACACCGACGGCACCTGCACCATCCAGATCCCGGTTACCGCCGGCACCTCCACCGGCAACGCTGCCACCTACGCCTACACCATCGCCAGCGGCGCGGTCACCGGCAACGACGGCGCGCCGGTGGCCAACGTGGGGACGGTGAGCCAGAGCCTGAACGTGCTGGCGCTGACCCGACCTTCCATCAGCAAGGCCTTCAGTAACAGCAGCGTCATCCTGGGCGGCGCGACCCGCACCCTGACCATCACCCTCACCAACCCCAATCCGGTGGAGATCGCCAACTTCTCCATCACCGACAGCTTTCCGCAACTGGGGGGGCTGGGCATCATCAAGGTGGCGGCCACGCCCGCCGCCAGCGCGAGCTGCAACAACGGCGGCGCGGCACCCACGTTCAATCCGGTGGCCGGGGCCACCAGCATCGCAGCCACCGGTACCCTGCCCGCCCGGGTGGGCGCCACCAACGGCAGCTGCACCCTGACGGTGGCCATCGAGGGCAACCACACCAACGGCGCCTACACCACCGGCGCGCGCGCCAACACCATCGACGCCAGCGCCGATTTCAGCAACGACATCGGCATCCCGGCGGCGGCCAACGCCACCGCCAGCGTCACCGTCACCTCGCCCCTGGGGGTGACCAAGGCCTTCAGCCAGGCATCGCTGGCAAGCGGCCAGAGCGGCAGTGTCACCATCACCCTCAGCAACAGTGGCGATGCGCCGCTCACCGTCACCACCTTCGACGACAATCCCATTGACGGTGTGGGCAATATCGACGGCTCCAGGGGCCTGCTGGTCACCGGGGTGGCCACCACCTGCGCGGGGGGCGTCGCCAGCGTGTTGCAGACCAACGGCAACGACCGGGGCGTGCGTCTTACCGGCGGCAGCATCCCCGCCGGCGGCTCCTGCGCGGTGACGGCCAATTTCACCGCCACCACCCAGGCGGACAACACGCCGGTGACCTACACCAACAGCCTGGCGGAAGGGGCGGTGGGGGTCAGCACCCCGGGCATCGTCAGCCAGAGCCGTTCCGCCACCCTGCTGGTGGCCGACACCCTGCGCATCCTGAAGACCAACGACGGCAGCGCCCCCCGCCCCGGCAACCCGGTCCGCTACAGCATCACCGTGCAGAACTGGTCCGCCGCCGACATGAGCAACGTGCGCGTGCTGGACAGCCTGGCCAGCGGCATGACCTACCTCACCGGCACGATCGGCGGCAACGACTACAGCCCCAGTCTGTCCGGCAGCGGGTGCAGCGGCCTGACGACGGCCAACCTCACCGGTGACACCAACCTCAGCTTCACCATCGGCACCGTGCCCCAGCGCAGCGGCGCCAGCACCCCCGGCGCCTGCACGATCCGCTTCTATGCCATGGTGAGCCCCGCCGCCGGCAACGGCAGCGCCACCACCAACACGATAGCTGCCGGCGCCGTGTGCGCCGACCACGGCGCGGGCACCTGCAACGGCGGCGGCGCCACCTCCAACAACGCGGCGGTGAACACCTCGGTGCTCACCGCCAGCAAGTCCTTCAGCCCGGCGGGGCCCCTGAGCGAGGGCACGGTGAGCCGCATGACCATCACCCTGAGCAACTTCTCCGCCAACCCGCTCACCTCGGTGTCCATCTCCGACACCCTGCCCATCCGCAGCGGCGGCGGCGCCCAGATGCAGGTGGCCAACCCGGCCAACGCCGCCACCACCTGCGGTGCCGGCAGCATCACCGCCGTGGCCGGCTCCTCCTCGGTGGCCCTGAACGGCGGCACGGTACCCGGCCGGGGATCCAGCGGCGGGGTCATCGGCGCCGGATCCGCCGGCAGCTGCACCCTGCAGGTGGACGTGGTGGGGGCGGCGGGCAGCTACGCCAACACCGCCAATGCCGCCGGCAACGAGACCTATGCCGACGGCACGACCCATCTGGTCAACGCCAGCGCCAATGCCAGCCTCACCTACACCTCATCCCTGTCGGCCACGAAATCCTTCACCCCCACGGCCGTATCCTCGGGTGGCCGAGCCACGGTGCTGGTGCGGCTGCAAAACGCGGGGGCGGCGGTCCTCACCAACGTCGCCCTCACCGACCCCCTGCCCGCCGGCATGACCGTGGCCAGCCCGGCCAACGCCTACACCACCTGCGCCGGCGGCACCACCGTCACCGCCACGCCGGGAGCCGCCAGCGTCAGCCTCGCGGGTGCTTCCATCGCCGGCGGCGGCAACTGCGACCTGGTGTTCGACGTGGTGGCCACGGGCTCGGCCAACTGGGTCAACACCATCCCGGCGGGCAACATCACCGCCGACGGTGGCGTGGCCAACCAGACCCCGGTGAGCGCCACCCTCAGCTTCCAGGCCCCCACCAACCTCACCGTGGCCAAGGCCACCAGCCCCAGCACCCTGACCTTCCCCGGCCAGGCGAGCCAGCTGACCATCACCGTCACCAATGGCAGCCAGGCGGTGACCAACCTGGCCCTGACCGACTGGTTCACCTTGGACGGCACCAGCGGCGCGGCGGCCAACGGCATGGTCATCGCTCCCACCCCGGCGGCGGCCACCACCTGCCCCGGCGGCCTGGTCTCCGCCAGCCCGGGCGGGACCAGCGTCGCCCTGACCGGCGCCAGCCTGAACGCCGGCGCCGCCTGCACGGTGACGGTCAACGTCACCTCCACCGCCGTGGGCGGCATCACCAACTACATCCCAGTGGGGGCCGTCAGCACCGCCCAGGGGCTCACCAACGGCGGCCAGGCCAGCACCAGCCTGACCACCCAGGCCAACATCGGCGTGACCAAGCAGTTCACCCCCAACGTGGTGAAGCCTGGCGAGCGTTCCCGCCTGCGCATCACCTTCTACAACCCCACCGCCAGCCCCATGAGCAGCCTGGCGGTGACCGACACCCTGCCCGCCGGGGTGACGGTGCCGGCGGGCGCCAACCCGGTCACCACCTGCACCGGCGCCACCCTCACGAGCCCCGCCGCCGACCAGGTGCAGATGACCGGCGGCGTGCTGCCCGCCGCCAGCGGCGGCGTGGCGGCCTCCTGTTACGCTGAGATCGACGTGCTGGTGGCGGCCCAGGGGGATTACGTCAACACCATCCCCGCCGGCGGCGTCACCGCCGTGGTGGGGGGCGCGCCGGCAGCCAACTCCCAGCCCGCCTCCGACACCCTGCGCGCCAAGTCGCCCCTGTCGGTGCAGAAGGCCATCGCCGGCCAGACCCTGGACACCACCATCCAGTCCGGCTCCGGCTTCGCCACCGGCAGCGCCAGCGCCACCCCCGGCCAGGCCCGCACCCTGACCATCCGGCTCGCCAACCCCAACGCTGCGGCGCTCACCGCCGCCGCCTTCACCGACGACCTGCCCACGGGCCTGGTGGTGGCCCCCACCCCCAACGCC
>CAZYEY010000041.1:0-3330 GCA_964646585.1 uncultured Thiobacillus sp.
CCAGGCCGCCCAGCAGCAGGCCCACCAGGGGAAACCAGACGCTGGCGCCGGCCAGTTGGTCGGGGCGGAGATCCTGCAGGGCCGGCGGGGGCAGGCGGGTGAGGAACTGGACGGCCAGGATCAGCCCGCGCATGAATTGAGGTTCAGCAATACCGGCGTCTCGCCGGCCAGGATGGACACCTGGAAATGGGCCGCCTCCGGCAGCGCGACCCGGTAGGCATGGACGGGATCCAGGCCCACCCGCCGGCCCTGAAGGATTTCCGCCCCGAGCAACTGGCCGGCGCCAGCGTCTGGTTTCCCCTGGTGGGCCTGCTGCTGGGCGGCCTGGTGGCCGGCGCCGCCTGGCTGGGCGGGCGGGTCGATCCCTGGCTGGGGGCATTGCTGGCCCTGGTGGCGTGGGTGGGCGTCACCGGCAGTCTGCACCTGGACGGCCTGGCGGACCTGGCGGATGCCCTGGGGGCGGCCCACCGCCACGCCGACCCGCAAGCCCGAAGGGAAAAGCTGCTGGCGGTGCTGGCCGATCCCCATCTGGGCGTGTTCGGCGCCGTGGCCCTGTTCCTGCAATTGCTGGCCAAGCTGGTGCTGCTCATGTTGGCCGTGAAAGCAGGCGCTCACCTCGCCCTCATCCTGGTGCCCGCCTGGGCCCGCTGGGGCGTGCTGCCGTGGTCCCGGCTGCCTTCCATCAAGCCTGGTCTGGGAGAGCGCTTCGCCTGGCGGGTGGGGCCGGCGCCCATCCTGGCCTGGGGCCTGGTCCTGGCCGTGGCCAGCTTGGAGATCCCGGCCCTGGGGGCCGCGCCGGTCTTTGTCCTGGTCTGGCGGGAGTTCCTCCGCCGGCGTCTGGGGGGCATGACCGGCGACGCCCTGGGGGCGGGCGTGGAGTGGATGGAGACCCTGACACTGTTGGCCCTGGCCGTGGCCCATTGAGAAGTGGTCAGGCTCGGGAGGAGGCGCTTGCCTTGCGTTTGCGCTTGTTGGCGTACATGCGTTCGTCCGCCACCTTCAGGAGGTCGTCCAGGCTATCCCCGTCGCCCGGGAAAATGGCGTGGCCAATGCTGCACCTGGGCAGCAGGGTAAGGCTGTCAATGGCAAGGGGCTTGCCCACTTCCCCCTCCACCTTGCGGCACAGGGGCGGGCACTCGCCGTTCCCCTGAATGCCCACGAAGAGGAGAGCGAATTCGTCGCCCCCCAGGCGGGCGACGGTATCGGACAGTCTCGCCACGCCTTGCAGCCTCGCCGCGATCCCCTGCAGCAGGGCGTCGCCCACTCCATGGCCGTAGGTATCGTTGACCTGCTTGAAGTCGTCCAGATCCACATACATGACCGCGATGGCGAAGCGATCCTGGGCGGCGTGGATCATGGCTTCCCTGAGCCGGCTGTGGAATAGCGACCGATTGGCCAGGCCGGTGAGGGGATCGTGGGTGGCCTCGTGCTCCAGACGTGAGCCGGCCTGCTCCAGGGCGCGCATCTGGTCGAGGATGGTGTCGGCATGCTGGCCCAGGAGCTTGCGGGTGACGTGGGCGATGTAGGCCGCGAGGCTGATCAGGCTCAGTCCCACCAGCACGTGCAGGACGATGGCCTGATGGGTGGCCCGTTGGGTTTCGTCGAGGGCGGTCTGGATCAGGTTTCGCTCGTACCGGCGCAGGGTGTCCACCTGTTCCGTGTAAGCCCGATTGAGGGGGCGCAGTTCTTCCGCCACCCGCAGGCGGGCCTCCTCCAGCAATCCCCGGGCGGCCAGGTCGCTGATTCTCTCCTGCTCCTCGACGATGCGGGCGACCAGGCGGTCCTGCTCCTGCATGCTGGCGTGTTCGACGGCATCCAGGGCCATGGCCTTGAGGGCGTTGCGGGCGAATCCCACCTGGTAGCCCCATTTGATGTACTGCTGGAAGTAGTCGTCCCGCTCGAAGGCGTCCCGGGCCAGCACCTGGTTGACCAGGGCATTGTGGCGGTTGTAGGAGGCTTCCTGGAGATCCGTGGCCAGCTGGATCTTCCGGTTCAAGACCTCGACGATGGTGCCCATGCGCTCCTTCAGGTTTGCCATGTGCCAACTGGCGTGGCCGATGAGGGCGGCCATCAGGACGATCAGCACCACGAAGCCCAGACGGAGCTTCCTGTCCATGGAGAGCGAGAGATGGTGGGGCGTGGAGGCGGACATCGCTCTGGGGTGAGATTGATGCCGCCCTATCGGTCATAGGGTGAAAAACTTGAGAGGCTGGTAAGGCTTTCGCCCTCTTCCGCAGGAACCCTACAATCTGACGGTCTATGCCAATCGAGTCCTCCATGATCACTTTCCAGGCCGTCGTCCCCGCCCGCTACGCCTCCACCCGCCTGCCCGGCAAGCCCCTGGCGGATATCTCCGGCAAGCCCATGGTGGCCTGGGTCATGGAGCGGGCGCGGGCCAGCGGCGCGGCGGGGGTATGGGCGGCCACGGATCACCCGGAGGTCTTGGCGGCGGTGGAGGCGGCCGGGTTCCCGGCGGTCATGACCTCCACGGACTGCGCCTCCGGCACCGATCGGCTGGCGGAGGTGGCGGCCAGGCTGGGCTGGGCCGACGATGTGGTGGTGGTGAACGTCCAGGGCGACGAGCCCCTCATCGATCCCGCCCTGATCCGGGCCACGGCCCAGGCCCTGTTCGATCATCCAGGCGCCAGCATGGCCACGGTCAGCCATCCCCTCCACGACATGGCCGAGGCGTTCAATCCCAATGTGGTGAAGGTGGTGACCGACAAGGACGGCTACGCCCTCTACTTCTCCCGGGCGCCCATCCCCTGGGCCAGGGATGCCTGGGCGACGGGGCCATCCGACAGCCTGCCCTCGGGCCTGCCCATCTCCCGCCACATCGGCCTCTATGCCTATCGGGTGGGTTTCCTCAAGGCCTATCCCGGCCTGGAACGGCCCGCACTGGAAGCCTTCGAGTCCCTGGAGCAGTTGCGTGCCCTGTGGCATGGCCATCGCATCGCCGTGGTGGAAACCCGCCAGGTCATTCCTCCCGGCGTGGACACCCCAGAGGATCTGGAGAAGGTGCGCCGCCTGTTCGCCGCCGGCGTCTGAAATTCTGCCGGAAGGGGTGGAAATCGAGGGGGGGGCGGAACCCATTTCGAAACGCCCACGCCAAGACCGCCCAGAGCCAGCTTGGGACGGGAATATCAGGGTATTAATAATTTCAAACCGGCTAATAACCTGAGCTTATGTCCGAATACAAAAAATTGACTGTCCAGGGACAGTCTCCTTGACTACGCTTTAGCGCGCTAAAGTTCCCCTTCCATCCATTGATCGGCCCTCACAGGGCCTTGTTTTTGCGAGGTTTTCATGCGACTGATTCTTCTCGGCGGC
>CAZYEY010000042.1:0-3976 GCA_964646585.1 uncultured Thiobacillus sp.
GCGTTCGTGAAAAGCAGGGTCGGATCGTTGCCCGGGATCAGCGGGCTGGATGCCACCGGCGTATGGCCTTTGCTGGCGAAAAAATCGAGAAACTGGCGGCGGATCTCGCTGCTCTTCATGGCATTTGCTGAAAAATGAACAAGTTGCCGGATTGTAGCGGCGAAAGCCGGGCCTTGGGAGCACGCGGCCTTATTTTTCGGGGCTTTCCGGGCTTCGCGCGGGTGACGTCTCGCTCCAGGCGCCGATACCATCCTCCGGGCCGGAGAGTCGCACCGTGAAATGCTGAGGGGATAACTGACTGCGTACTTCCACCCGCCGGCCGACGAGGTTCAGAAACTGGGCCCGCGTATGCAAGTTCAGGTTGACGGGGATGCCTGTGCGGCCATCCTCCAAACGCAGCATGGGTCGATGTCCTTCGCCCTCGATGATCCAGGCGAACATGGCATCCTCCTGTCGACGGGGTACGCTCCATGTCACGCATATCCCATGCCAGTTCTTTCCCTGGCGCTGCAGGGCAGTGAGGCTCGGCTGGCGCCAATGTGCTGTCAATGGGCCGACACACCTGCCGGCGTTTCGCCGGCACGCGGGTTCAGCGGCGCAGGAAGACCAGGTCCCAGACTCCGTGCCCCAAACGCAGGCCCCGCTGCTCGAATTTGGTGAGGGGCCGGTATTCCGGGCGGGGAGTGTAGCCATCGGACGAATTGCGAAGATGGGGATTGGTCGCCAGCACGGCCAGCATCTGTTCTGCGTAGTCCTGCCAGTCGGTGGCCAGGTGCAGGTAGCCGCCGTTCTTCAGCCGGCTCGCCAGCAGTTCGGCGAAGGCGGGCTGGATCAGGCGGCGCTTGTGGTGGCGTTTCTTGTGCCAGGGATCAGGGAAAAAGATGTGGATACCGTCCAGGCCCGCAGCCGGAATCATGTGCCGCAGCACTTCCACCGCGTCGTGCTGGATCAGCCGCAGGTTGGCGAGGCCCAGTTCGCCGATGAGCTTGAGCAGGGCGCCCACGCCCGGGGTGTGCACTTCCACGCCGAGATAGTCGATCTGGGGGTGGTTGCGGGCGATCTCCGCCGTGGCCTGGCCCATGCCAAAGCCGATTTCCAGTACCTTGGGCGCTTCCCGTCCGAAAGTGGCGGCCAGGTCCAGTGGCGCGGCTTGATAGGGCAGGACGAAGCGGGGGCCGAGTTCGTCAAGGGCTTTCAATTGTCCCGTGCCCAGGCGGCCGGCGCGTAGGACAAAGGAACGGATGGGGCGGTGCTGTACTTCCGAGGGCATGGCTGAAGCGGGCCGGTGCAGGCGCCCGGCCCGGGGGGATCAGGAACCGATGAGGCCCGAAGTGGGGGAGGAGGGACTGGCTTGATAGACCTTCTTCGGCATGCGTCCGGCCAGGAAGGCCTCGCGCCCCGCCTCCACCGCCTTTTTCATGGCCGAGGCCATGAGCACCGGGTTCTTCGCCCCGGCGATGGCGGTGTTCATGAGTACCGCGTCACAGCCCAGTTCCATGGCAATGGCGGCATCCGAAGCGGTACCCACGCCGGCATCGACGATGACGGGCACCGTCAGGCGGGAGAGGATGATCTGCAGATTCCACGGGTTGAGGATGCCCATGCCGGAGCCGATCAGCGAGGCCAGGGGCATGACCGCGACGCAACCCAGATCCTCCAGCTGCTTGGCGACGATGGGGTCGTCGCTGGTATAGACCATGACTTTGAAGCCGTCCTTCACCAGCACCTCGGCGGCCTTCAGGGTTTCCACCACGTTGGGATAGAGGCTTTGCGGGTCACCCAGCACTTCCAGCTTCACCAGGTCGTGGCCATCCAGCAGTTCCCGGGCCAGGCGCAGGGGGCGGATGGCATCGTCCGCCGTGTAGCAGCCGGCGGTGTTGGGCAGGGAGGTGAATTGGCTGGGCGGTACGCTGTCCAGCAGGCTGGGCTGGTTCGGGGTTTGACCAATGTTGGTGCGCCGGATGGCCACCGTGACGATCTCGGCGCCTGAGGCGTCGATGGCGGCGCGGGTCTCGGCGAAGTCCTTGTATTTGCCGGTTCCCACCAGCAGGCGGGAGGAATAGGCCTTGCCGGCGATGACGAGTTCATCCATGGTGTTCAAGCCTGTGAATACGGGGTAGGGAATGGGAGCTCAGCCGCCGCCGACGGCGACGACGATTTCAAGCTGGTCGCCGTCAGCGACCCGGGCATTGCCGTGCTGGCTGCGCGGCACGATCTCACCGTTGTGCTCGACTGCCACGCGCTTGTCTGCCAGGTCCAGCTCGGTCATGAGTTCGGCGATGGAAAGCGGTGCCGGAAACTGCTTCGGCTGGCCATTGATGCGCAGGGTGATCACTTTGTGGCGCCCTTGAAATCCAGTAGCATTCTGGGCCGCGAGTTTACATCGCGGGTGTAGTTCAATGGTAGAACGAGAGCTTCCCAAGCTTTAGACGTGGGTTCGATTCCCATCACCCGCTCCAGTTCCTCCCCTCTTCACGTCCCCAAATCCTTCCATGGCCGACCTCCAAGACGCCCTTGAAGTCATCAAGCGCGGCTGCGACGAATTGCTCGTCGAGGCCGAACTGGTTGAGAAGCTGAAGACCGGCAAACCCCTGCGGGTCAAAGCCGGCTTCGACCCCACCGCTCCCGATCTGCATCTGGGTCATACGGTGCTGCTCAACAAGATGCGACAACTGCAGGACCTGGGCCACCAGGCCGTGTTTCTCATCGGCGACTTCACCGGCATGATCGGCGATCCCACCGGTAAGAACGCTACCCGGCCGCCCCTGTCGCCGGAACAGGTGGAACTCAACGCCCGTACCTACCAGGCCCAGGTGTTCAAGATCCTGGATCCGGAGAAGACGGAGGTGGAGTTCAACTCCCGCTGGATGGGGGGCATGAGCGCGGCAGACATGATCAAGCTGGCCTCCACCCATACTGTGGCCCGCATGCTGGAGCGGGACGACTTTTCCAAGCGCTATGGCGCCAGCCAGCCCATCGCCATCCATGAGTTTCTCTATCCCCTCATTCAGGGTTATGACTCCGTGGCGCTGGAGGCGGACCTGGAACTGGGCGGCACGGACCAGAAATTCAACCTCCTCATGGGACGGGAACTGCAAAAGCACTTCGGCCAGAAGCCCCAGTGCATCCTGACCATGCCGCTGCTGGAGGGCCTAGATGGCGTCAACAAGATGTCCAAGTCCCTGGGCAACTACGTGGGCATCACGGAATCGCCCACCGAGCAGTTCGGCAAGCTGATGTCGGTGTCCGACGATCTCATGTGGCGCTACATCGAGCTGCTTTCTTTCGAGTCGCTTGCGGTAATCAGGAACTGGAAAAATGAGGTGGGGGAAGGGCGCAATCCTCGCGACATCAAGGTCCTGTTCGCCCAGGAGATCGTTGCTCGCTTCCATGACCGCGCCGCTGCCGAAGCCGCCCTGGCTGACTTCGAAGCCCGGTTCCGCCAAGGCGCGATCCCCGAGGATCTGCCCGAGTTCACCTTCGATGCGCCGGAGGGAGGGTTGCCCGTTACCCAGCTGCTCAAGATGGCAGGCCTGGTGCCAAGCACGTCTGAAGCCATGCGCAGCATTGCCGGTGGCGGTGTGAAACTGGATGGCGAGAAGGTGAGCGACAAGGGTTTGTTGGTGGCCAGAGGGGCTTCTGTGGTTATCCAAGTGGGCAAACGGCGTTACGCCCGCGTTACCCTGAATTGATTAACTCCATGATGTATAAGGATTTCGCAATTTTGTGGAAAAAATCTTGCAACAAACGCTTGACCGGATTTTTCAGCTCCCTATAATGCCGGTCTCTCGCTGCTGCGAAAAACGCCGCAGAAAGAGAAAAACTGTAGTAAAAACAGCTCTTTAACAATGTACTTACAGCCTTAAGGTGTGGGCATTGGGTTGAGTGGAACTTACTGAGGCGAGGGTCTTGGTGAGGGAAGCGAAGAGGAAACCTGATGCTTGCACAAGTCAGTGAATTCTGAATTGAGTGAGCG
>CAZYEY010000043.1:0-21389 GCA_964646585.1 uncultured Thiobacillus sp.
CACCCCCGGCGCCCGCATTCCCCGGCGGATCCAACTGGACTGGTACGTGGCGCCCGGCGAGCCGGCCCCGCGCCTGGCGGGCGGTGACTGCGTCAACCTCCTCGCCCGGCTCTATCGTCCCCATGGCCAGGTGAATCCCGGCGGCTTCGACTACCAGGCCTGGCTGCTGGAACGGAACATCCGCGCCATCGGCAGTCTGGTGGGCCCGCCAGCGCCCGCCAACGGTTGCGGCGGCGCCATCGGCGCCAGGCTGGACCGGGCGCGGGAGGCCATCCGCGCCCACCTGGGCGCTTCCCTTGGCGGGGCGCCCAACGCCGGGGTGGTGGTGGCCCTGGCGATCGGTGACCAGAACGCGATTTCTTCCGCCCAGTGGACCCTGTTCCGCCAGACCGGCACCTCCCACCTGTTCTCGGTGTCGGGCCTGCACATCACCCTGTTTTCCGCCCTGGTGTTTGGGCTGGTGAAAGGGCTCTGGCGGCGCTTCCCCCGCCTCAACCTGTGGATTCCCGCCCACCGGGCCGGCATCCTCCCCGGCCTGATCGCCGCCACCGGCTATGGGGCCCTGTCCGGTTTCGCCATTCCCGCCCAGCGCACCGTGTTCATGCTGGCGTGTGCCGCTGGGGTGGCCCTGCTGGACCGGGCACCGACCCCCTCCCGCCTGCTGGCGGCAGCCCTGGCGGCGGTGGTCCTGCTGGATCCCTGGGCGGCCCTGGCGTCGGGCTTCTGGTTGTCCTTCGCCGCAGTCGCTGCCTTGCTCTATGCCGCCCGCGCCGGCGCCACCGGGGGGCAGCCGGCATGGCGGACCTGGATCGAAGCCCAGTGGGCCGTGACCCTGGCCCTGACCCCCTTGCTGCTGGTCCTGTTCCACGAAGTCTCCCTGGTCTCCCCCCTCGCCAACGCGGTGGCCATCCCGCTCGTCAGCCTGGTGGCGGTTCCCATGGCCTTGCTGGCGTCGGTGCTGCCCTGGGCCTGGCCGGCGGAACTGGCCCGCACCGTGGTGGATTTGGTCATGGCCTGCCTGGGCGGCCTGGCCGCCTTACCCCAGCCGGTCTTCCATGCCGCGCCGCCATCCTGGCTGGCCTTGCTGCTGGCCCTCCTGGGCGTTTTGGTGGTACTGGGCCCCAGGCGCCATCCGGCCCGCTGGCTGGGTTTGTTCCTCTTCCTGCCCCTGTTCTTTCCCGGCGTGCCGGCACCGCGCCCCGGCGAGGCCTGGCTGACCGTGCTGGACGTGGGCCAGGGCGAGGCCATCCTGGTGCGCACGGCCCATCGCGCCCTGCTGGTGGATGCCGGCCCCCGCTTCGCATCCGGGGAGGATGCGGGTGTCCGCGTGGTGGCCCCCGTCCTCTGGCGCCTGGGCATCAACCGGCTGGATGGCCTGGTGGTGACCCACGATGACCTGGACCATTCCGGCGGCGCCGTGTCCCTGCTCGCCAGCCATCAGCCGGATTGGCTGCTCACGCCCCTGGCGGGCATGGCCCCGGGGCGCCTGAGCGAAACCGGAAAGTCGATCCTGGGGGCGGCGCCCCGGACCCTCGCCTGCGCCGCCGGCCAGCGCTGGACCTGGGATGGGGTGGACTTCCAGGTGTTGCATCCTCCCGTCCACCACTATGCCCAGCCGGGCTTTTCCGACAACGACCGGAGTTGCGTGATCCGCGTCCGGACGGCGGCCGGCGCTGCCCTGCTGGCGGCCGACATCGAACGCCTGGCGGAAGTGAATCTGGTGGAGCGGGGCATGCCCCTGGGGGCGGAGGTGCTGGTGGCGCCTCACCATGGCAGCCGCTCCTCCTCCACGCCGGAATTCCTCGCGGCGGTAAGTCCCGCCTGGGTGGTCATTCCCGTGGGTCACCGCAACCGCTTCGGCCACCCCCACCCGGAGGTGCTGGCCCGCTACCGGGCCCTGGGCGCCCGCATCGCCCGCACCGACCGGGACGGCGCGGTGGAAATCCGGTTGGGCGGAAAGGCGCCGGAGATCCTCCGGGCCCGGGAGGTGGATCCGCGATACTGGCGCGATGAAAGAGGCGGATAGCGCGGACCTGGGTAGGTCGCGGGAGCGGGCCGGATTATCATTGTCAGCCCAAGTATTCGCCGCCATTGTCATGGAAAGCCTCACCGTCGATCTGGGCGACCGCGCCTATCCCATCCACATCGGCCCCGGCCTTTTGGATCGCGCCGATCTGGTGCTGCCCCACCTGGCCCAGAAGCGGGCGGTGATCGTCACCAACACCACCGTGGGCCCCCTCTACCTGGAACGCTTCGCCAGGACCCTGGGTGATGCGGGCGTGCGGGTGGATTCCGTGGTGCTGCCCGATGGCGAGGCCTACAAGCACTGGGAGACCCTCAACCTTATCTTCGACGCCCTGCTGACCCAGCGGGCGGAGCGCAAGACCACCCTGGTGGCCCTGGGGGGCGGGGTCATCGGCGACCTCACCGGCTTCGCTGCCGCTTGCTACCAACGCGGCATGCCTTTCATCCAGGTGCCCACCACCCTGCTGGCCCAGGTGGATTCCTCGGTGGGCGGCAAGACCGGCATCAACCATCCCCTGGGCAAGAACATGATCGGCGCCTTTTATCAGCCCCAACTGGTGCTGGCCGACACCGACACCCTGAACACGCTGCCGGACCGGGAGCTCTCGGCCGGCCTGGCGGAAGTCATCAAGTACGGCCTGATCCGCGACCTGCCCTTCCTGGAATGGCTGGAAGCGAACATGGACAAGCTGGTGGCGCGGGATACGGAGGCCCTCTCCTACGCCATCCGCCGCTCCTGCGAGAACAAGGCGGAGGTGGTGGCCGCCGACGAGAAGGAAGCCGGCCAGCGGGCCCTGCTCAACCTGGGCCACACCTTCGGCCACGCCATCGAGACGGGTATGGGCTATGGCAACTGGCTGCATGGCGAGGCAGTGGCGGCAGGCACCCTGCTGGCCGCCGATCTGTCCCGGCGCCTGGGCAACCTGTCCCAGGCCGACGAGGCCCGGATCGCTGCCCTGTTCCGTCGCGCCGGGCTGCCCGTGCGCGCTCCTGCCCTGGGGGAGGCCGCCTACATGGACTACATGGGCGTGGACAAGAAGGTGGAGGGGGGCAGGATCCGCTTCGTGCTGTTCCGCCGCCTGGGCGAGGCCTACGTGGCCGCCCTGGGCGACGGGGCCGACGCGGCGGCCCTGAAGGCGACCCTGACCGAGGCGGTGGGCTAGCAGCCAGTCGGGCCCGAGTCCGGCAGGCTGCCGGGCCTGAGGGATCGCGCCTGGGGTCAGCGGGGCGCTGCTTCCACCATCAAGCGCTTCATCTCCCGCACCGCGCTCTCCCAGCCGGAAAAGATGGCCCGGGCGACGATGGCGTGGCCGATGTTGAGTTCCGCCAAGCCCGGCAGGGCGGCGACTGCCTGGACGTTGTGGTAGTTGAGGCCGTGGCCGGCATTCACCGCCAGGCCCAGGGCGCGGCCCTTCTCCACGGCGGCGCGGATGCGGGCCAGTTCCTTGGTGGCTTCCCGCTCGTCCTCGGCGTCGGCGAAACGGCCGGTATGGATCTCCACCACCGGCGCGCCGGCGGATTTCGCCGCTTCCAGCTGGTGGATTTCCGGATCGATGAACAGGGAGACCCGCACCCCGGCTTCGCCCAGGATGTCGCAGGCGGCGCGGACCTTCTCGAACTGGCTGGCCACGTCCAGGCCACCCTCGGTGGTGAGCTCCTCCCGCCGCTCCGGCACCAGGCAGACGTCCTCCGGCGCCAGCTCCCGGGCGATGTCCAGCATCTCGTCGGTGATGGCCATCTCCAGGTTCATCTTGGTTTGCAGGATGTGGCGCAGGATGTAGACGTCGGCGTCCTGGATGTGACGGCGGTCTTCCCGCAGGTGCAGGGTGATGGAGTCGGCGCCGGCGCCCTCCGCCATCAGAGCGGCCTGGACCGGGCTGGGATATTGGGTGCCGCGGGCCTGGCGCAGGGTGGCCACGTGGTCGATGTTGACGCCGAGCTGGATCATATTTTTTGCAGGTCGATGAGGAGTTGTCGGGTGGAAAGGGGCTTGTCGCCCAGGTAGTGGGCCAGGAGGCCACGCATGAGGAGTTTACCTTCGGCCAGGGTGGCCGGGTCGGACAAATCGCCCCGGGAGAGGTCCAGCAGGGTCTTGCCCAGGTGGCCGGTCTCCCCCCGGCCCAGGGGCACGACGCCCTCGCCGACGCGGTAGCCGTAGCGGCGCCCGGGCTCCAGATCGGCGCCGTCGGCCAGATGCCCCAGGGGCTGGGCGTAGCCCAGTTCCGATAGCAGGTCCAGCTCGAAGCGGCGCAGGACGGGTTCCACGTCAGCTCCTGCGTTCAAGGCGTCCAGGGTGTCCACGTAGCGGTCGAACAGGGTTTCGTGGGCGTCTGCCTCCGGCAGCAGGCGCAGCAGCAGCTCGTTCAGGTAGAAGCCACACATCAGGGCGTGACCCCGCAGCATGAGGCCGCCGCCCTGCCATTCCGCCCCGTGCAGGGTGCGCAGCTGGCCCTTGCCGAACCAGGACAGGGCCAGGGGCTGAAAGGGGATCAGGCGGGCTTTCAGGCCCGAGGTCTGGCGCCGGGCACCCCGGGCCACCAGGCCCTGGCGGCCGTGGTGGCGGGAGAGGATATCGACGATGAGGCTGGTTTCGCGCCAGGGCCGGCTGTGGAGGACGAAGGCGGCTTCGTTGTCGATCCGCTCACTCATACCCGAATTGCTTGATGAGCCGGGCGTCGTCGGCCCAGCCACCCTTCACCTTGACCCACAGGTTGAGGAAGACCTTGCGGCCGAACAGCTTCTCCATGTCCTGCCGGGCTTCCGTGGCGATGCGCTTGATGTGTTCGCCGCCCTTGCCCAGCACGATGGGTTTGTGGGTATCCCGCTCCACCCAGATGACGGCGCCGATGCGGGTGAGCTCGCCCTCCTCCTCGAAGCTTTCCACGGTCACCGCCACCGCGTAGGGAATCTCGTCGCCGGTGAGGCGGAACACCTTCTCCCGCACGATCTCGGCGGCGAGGAAGCGGGAACTGCGGTCGGTGATGTCGTCCTCGGTGAACCAGGGTTCCCCCTCGGGCAGGTAGGGCTTGAGGATGGGTGGCAGGCGCAAGACGTCCTTTTCGCTCTCGGCGCTCAGGGGAACGATCTCGGCGAAATCGAGGCGCCCGGAGACGGATTGCAGATAGGGCAGCAGGGCGGTCTTGTCGGCCACCGTGTCCACCTTGTTCACCACCAGGACCACCGGCTTGTCCCGGGGCAGCAGGGGCAATACCCGGGCGTCGGCGGCGGTGAACTTTATGGCCTCCACTAGCCACAGCACCAGGTCCACCTCGGCCAGGGCCTGGGTCACGGCCCGATTCATGGCCTGGTTGAGGGCGTTCTTGTATTGGGTCTGGAAGCCCGGGGTATCGGCGAAGATGAACTGGGCGTCGTCTTCCGTGCGCACCCCCAGGATGCGGTGGCGGGTGGTCTGGGGCTTGGAGGAGACGATGCTGACCTTGGCGCCCACCAGGGCATTGACCAGGGTGGACTTGCCCACGTTGGGGCGGCCCACCACGGCCACGAGACCGGTGCGGAAAGCAGCGCTCATGGCCTGGTCCTGGCCATCCGGGCGGATTCTTCCACGGCGGTCAGGGCAGCCTCGGCGGCCATCTGCTCGGCTGCCTTGCGGCTCGAGCCCCGGCCCCGGGTGGACAGTTGCAGGGCATCGATGCGGCATTCCACGTGGAAGGTCTGGGCGTGGGCCTGGCCGGCGGTTTCCACGAGTCGATAGCTGGGCAGGCCCAGGCGCCGGGGTTGCAGCCATTCCTGCAGACGGGTTTTCGCGTCCTTGCCCTGCTGGCTGGGATTGATGGCGGCGACGGATTCGCCGAACAGCCGTTCCACCATGGCCTTGGCTACGTCAAAACCGGCGTCCAGCAGCGCCGCGCCCAGCAGGGATTCCAGGGCGTCGGCCAGGATGGAGGGGCGCTGGGCGCCGCCGCTTTTCAGCTCGCCCTCGCCCAGACGAAGGTAGCGGCCCAGATCCAGCTTCAGGGCGATCTCGTGGAGAGAGTCCTGATTCACCAGGTTGGCCCGCAGGCGCGAGAGGCGGCCCTCGGGCAGGTCGGGGAAACGCTGGTAGAGCATGAGCCCCACCACGCAGTTGAGCACGCCGTCGCCGAGGAATTCCAGGCGCTCGTTGTTGCGGGCGCTATGGCTGCGGTGGGTGAGGGCCTGGAGCAACAGGTCGCGCCCGTTCCAGACATGGCCCAGACGGCTTTCCAGTTGTCCCAGGGTGGCGGGCATGGCTGGCGTTTATTTCGAGCTGGCCTCGGCGTGGAACTCCAGGCAGAGGTGGACGGGACCCATGAAGGGCTCCTTTGCCGAGAAGCTGGCCTTCAGGCGCAGGCCACCGGGGATCTGTTCGATTTCCAGATCGTCGGCGGTGGCCGCCTTGACGTTGTTGAGGCGGAGTTCCTTGGCGAATTTCTGACGCAGTTCGCTTTCCCGGATGTCTAGGAGATTGGGCTGCTCCAGCACGTTGCGCATGACCCGCTTCACCACCCAGTAGTCCATGTAGGCAGGCAGGACGCGGGCGGCAGTGTAGGCCACGAAGCCTAGCAACAGCAGGAGGAGCATCAGTCCGCCCAGGGTAAAACCACGCTGTCTGTTCATGGTTCGCCTCACTCGATAGATGACCCGATGCGGGCCGGTTTGGAGAAGGATTTCAACATGTTGAGGAAATCATCGAAATTCCACCAGATGAAAAAAGCCCGGCCAACGATGTTCCGGTCCGGGACGAAGCCCCAGTAGCGGGAGTCGTTGGAGGCATCCCGGTTGTCTCCCAGCATGAAGTAATGGCCAGCGGGCACGGTGCATTTGAAGCCGGTATCGTTGTAGCTGCAGTTCTCCCGGTAGGGGAAGGCGCCCTCCACCTGGTGCAGGATCACCGGCGGCATGTCGGCCTGGACCATGGCGATGTGGTCGTGCTCGCCCAGTTTCTCCCGCCAGGTGTCCCCCTGGACGAAGTTGAGGCCCTGGGCCGTGTACTCGTACTTGCCGGCCCGGGCGTAGCTCACCGGCTGGCCGTTGATGATGAGGCGCTTGTCCACGTACTCCACCACGTCGCCGGGCAGGCCCACGACCCGCTTGATGTAATCCAGGGAGGGATCGTTGGGGAAACGGAACACCATGACGTCGCCGCGCTTGGGGCTGGAGACCTCGATGACCTTCTTGTTGATCACCGGCAGGCGGATGCCGTACTCGTATTTGTTCACCAGGATGAAGTCGCCGATGAGCAGGGTGGGCAGCATGGAGCCCGAGGGAATCTTGAAAGGCTCCACCAGGAAGGAGCGCAGCAGAAAGACGATGAGGATGACCGGGAAGAAGCTTTTGGAATAGTCCACCAGCACCGGCAGCTTGGCGTCGGCGGGCCGTTTCTTGGCGCTGAACAGGTGGTCGAACAGCCAGATGGCGCCGGTGATGACTAGGGCCAGAAAGAGGATGAGCGCGAAGTTCATTGTTGTTCGGTCGAATGTTGAGGGTTATTTGTCGCTGACCTGGAGGATGGCCAGGAAGGCTTCCTGGGGGATTTCCACGTTGCCCACCTGCTTCATGCGCTTCTTTCCTTCCTTCTGTTTCTCCAGGAGCTTCTTCTTCCGGGTGATGTCGCCGCCATAGCACTTGGCCAGCACGTTCTTGCGCAAGGCCTTCACCGTCTCCCGGGCGATGATGTGGGAGCCGATGGCGGCCTGGACCGCCAAGTCGAACATCTGCCTGGGGATGAGCTGGCGCATCTTCTCGGCCAGTTGCCGGCCCCGATACTGGGAGGTGGAGCGGTGCACGATGAGGGACAGGGCGTCCACCTTCTCCCCGTTCACCAGCACATCCAGCTTCACCAAGTCGTCGGCGCGGAATTCCTTGAAATCGTAGTCCAGGGAGGCGTAGCCCCGGCTGGTGGATTTCAGCTTGTCGAAGAAATCCAGCACCACCTCGTTCAGCGGCAGGTCATAACGCAGCAGCACCTGGCGGCCCATGTATTTCATGTCCACCTGGGTGCCCCGCTTCTGGTTGCACAGGGTCATGACGTTGCCCAGGTAGTCTTCCGGCACCAGGATGGTGGCGGTGATGATGGGCTCCCGGATCTCCTCGATCTTGGAGAGATCGGGCAGGCGGGACGGGTTCTCGATCTCCAGCAGGGTGCCGTCCTTCATGGCCACCAGATATTCCACGGAGGGGGCGGTGGTGATGAGATGCTGGCCGTATTCCCGCTCCAGGCGTTCCTGCACGATGTCCATGTGCAGCAGGCCCAGGAAGCCGCAACGGAAGCCGAAGCCCAGGGCCTGGGAGGTCTCGGGCTCGAAGTGCAGGGCGGAATCGTTGAGCTGGAGCTTGGTGAGGGCGTCGCGCAGGCTGTCGTATTCGTGGGATTCCACCGGATACAGGCCGGCGAACACCTGGGGCTTGATCTCCTTGAAGCCGGGCAGGGGCTCGGCGGCGGGGGCGCTGGCCAGGGTCAGGGTGTCGCCCACCCTGGCGTGCTTGAGTTCCTTGATGCCGGCGATGACGAAGCCCACCTGTCCGGCAGACAACTGGGTGCGGGGGAGGGACTTGGGGGTGAAGACCCCCAGGTTTTCCACCAGATAGTCGGCGCCGCTGGACATGAGGCGGATCTTGTCCTTCTGTTTCAGCACCCCGTCCACCACGCGGACCAGCATGACCACGCCCACGTAGTTGTCGAACCAGGAGTCGATGACCAGGGCTTTCAGCGGCGCGTTCTCGTCCCCCCGGGGCGGCGGCACATGGGCCACCACGGCTTCCAGCACGTCTTCCACCCCCAGACCGGTCTTGGCAGAGCAACGCACCGCATGGTCGGCGGGGATGCCAACGATATCCTCGATCTCGTGGATGACCCGGTCCGGGTCTGCCGAGGGCAGATCGATCTTGTTCAGCACCGGGAAGACCTCCACCCCCAATTCGATGGCGGGGTAGCAGTTGGCCACGGTCTGGGCCTCCACGCCCTGGGAGGCATCCACCACCAGCAGGGCGCCCTCGCAGGCGGACAGGGAGCGGGACACCTCGTAGGAGAAATCGACATGGCCCGGGGTGTCGATGAGGTTGATCTGGTATTCCCGGCCGTCCCGGGCCTTGTAGCGCAGGGCTGCGGTCTGGGCCTTGATGGTGATGCCCCGTTCCCGCTCCAGGTCCATGGAATCCAGCACCTGCTCTTCCATCTCCCGCTCCTCCAGACCACCGCAACTATGGATGATGCGGTCGGCCAGGGTGGACTTGCCGTGGTCGATGTGGGCGATGATGGAGAAGTTGCGGATATGGGCTTGCATGAAAAAACTCGAGGCACGGAACCGTGCCTCTGGAAGAAGGGTGGGGGCGGATTTTACCTGAAAGGACAGGGGCTTAGCCGGTTTCCCCTCGGCTGCCCAGGGCCCGGCGCAAAGCAACCGGGTCCAGGTGGTAATGACAGATTTCCTGTCCGTCCAGGGCCAGCACCGGGATCAGCGCGCCGAAGCGGGCCGACAGCTCGGGGGCGCCGTCGATGTCGATTTCCCGCAGGCGGAAGCCCAGTTCATCCCTGAATTCCTCCAGGGCCGCCCCCATGTCCTCGCACAGGTGGCAGCCGGGGCGGCCATAGAGGTGGAGTTCCCTCACTTGTCCAGGCGCAGGGAGACGTAATGGGCGTTCTCGCCGCGCTTGATGAGCAGGGCCACGCTCTTGCGAGCGGGGTCGTCCAGCAACCGGGCCAGTTCCTCGGCGCTATTCACCTCCTGGTTGTTCACCGCAATGATCACGTCGCCGGACTGGATGCCGGCCCGGGCGGCGGGCCCCGTGGTGTCCTCCACCAGCACGCCGTTGCTGATCTTGAGAATGGCTTTCTGTTCCTTGGTGAGCTCGGTGACGGTAATGCCGGCCCGATTGGCTTTCTTGGCCTCCGGCTTCTTGGCGACGGCAGTCTTGTCGTCGGACAGCTCTCCGACATTCACCGTCAGTTCCTTCATGGCGCCCTTACGCCAGATGCTCAGGGTGGAACGGGTGCCGGGCTTGGTGGCGCCTACCAGCCGGGGCAGGTCGATGGAACTGTTCACGGCTTTGCCGTCGAACTTGAGGATGATGTCGGACACCTGGACGCCGGCCTTGTCGGCGGGGCTGCCGGGTTCCACGTCAGACACCAGGGCGCCGCGGGGCTCCTTAAGGCCGAAGGACTCGGCCAGGTCAGCGGTGACCTCCTGGATGACGATGCCCAGCCGCCCCCGGTTGACCTTGCCCTGGGATTTCAACTGCTCCACCACATCCATGGCCACGTCGATGGGAATGGCGAAGGCCAGGCCCATGTTGCCGCCGCTGCGGGAGATGATCTGGGAGTTGATGCCTACCACCTCGCCCTTCAGGTTGAACAGCGGGCCGCCGGAGTTGCCCGGGTTCACGGCTGCGTCGGTCTGGATGAAGGGCACGTAGTTTTCGGAAGGCAGGCTGCGCCCCTTGGCGGAGACGATGCCTGCGGTCACCGAGTTCTCGAAGCCGAAGGGCGCGCCGATGGCCAGCACCCATTCGCCCACCTTGAGCCGGTTGGGATCGCCGATGGCGACCCGGGGCAGGTGCTCGGCGTGGATCTTGAGCAGGGCCACGTCGGTTCGGTCGTCGCTGCCGATGACCTTGGCACGGAACTCCCGCTTGTCGTTGAGCTTCACGGTGACCTCGTCCACGTTGTCCACCACGTGGGCATTGGTCAGGATGTAACCGTCGGAGGAGATGATGAAGCCGGAGCCCTGGCCCTTGCGCGGCGGCATGAAGCGCTCGCCCTCCGGCGGCATGAAGCGGCGGAAGAAATCCATCATGTCATCCGGCTCCGGCATCTTGTTGCCGCGCTTCATGCGCTTGCCGTCCTGGGCGGTGGTGATGTTCACCACGGCGGGAGACTGCTTCTCCACCAGGTCGGTGAAGTCCGGAAGTTCGGCCAGGGCGGCGTTCGCCGCGAAGCCGAGGGTCACGCCCAACAGGGCCAGCCATTTCCTCATAGCACACCTCGAATCGTTGAAACCCATGGAATCACCGGTACGGCTCAGCCGTGCCTGCTCTTGCACTGGTGCCCGGTGCCGTCGTCCCGGCGCAGGATGACGGGCAGGGCGTGGTCCGGGCGCCGCAGCCGGAGCCAGCCGGCGGCCAGTCCGAGCCCGCACAGACCGCCGATGACCGCGCCGGGTTCCCCGGACAGTGTGTTTCCCAGCACGGCGCCCAACAGCAACATCAGGACGGGCGCCGCATAGCTGGCCAGGCTGGCGCGCAGCAGGGCGCCGTCGGGCACGCCCACCACCACCTGCTCGCCGACGCCGGCGCCGATGGGGTTGTCCACCCGGTACTCCGGTTCCGAGGGATGCCAGATGCGGGCGAACAGGGAAGAGCCGCAACCCTTGCCGCCACAAGCGCCGCAGGAGGCGGGCGCCTCGCTGGTCACCCAGGCGGTGCCGTTGTCGAGGCGGGTGATGCGGGCGGGGGTTTCGATCAACGATGGGCCCCCGCGGACTGACGGGACTCCAGGCCCAGGGCGATGGCCTCCACGGCCGGCCAGGGGGCATCACCCAGAACGGTGGCCTGCATGGAGCCCACTTGGCGGGTCAGCATGTTGATCATGCCCAGCTTGCTCTGGCCCTTCATGGGTTCCACCGGCTGGGTGGCGTTCTCCAGGAACAGGGAGATGTGGGTAAGGCCGTCGCTGTACACCCAGTGTTCCACCTCGCCAGGTTTGTTGGGCAGCCGGCGCTTGACGGCGGTGATGCGGGTGAAGCCCGGCGGCAGTCCTTTCACCTCCACCCGCTCGGCAGCCACCGGCTGGGCCGCAGGAGGCATGTCCAGCGCCGGCGGCGGCGGGGTTTTCGTCAAGGCGCCCAGCTTGATCTCGGCAAAGCTGTATTGCATCAGCGGCTTGCCAGCCTCGTTTACCATGACCGCCTTGAGGGGCAGGTAGCTGTCCTTTTCGGCGCAGAGCAGGTAGCCCCAGCGAAAGATATCCCGGGGCGCCAGTTCCACCTGGCGGCAATCCAGGCCGGCGACCCGGCTCGACTCACCCAGCTTGACCGTGTACCAATTGGCCAGGGGGGCGGCATTGGCCGGCAGCAGGTCGGGAAAGTGGCGGGAGTTCAGGCGCTTTTCCACCTTGATCTGACCGCCCTCGGTGGACAGGCTCAGGGAACCGCCCTGGGTGCAGCGGACCTCGCGCGGAACGCCGTCCATGGCCAGCAAGAGGCTGTCCTTGCCATTGGCGGCAGGACGGTTGGCCACCCGCAGGGACTGCACGGCGGCGTCGCCGTGCTGGTAGATGAACACGCCTTCGTAGGCCAGCCGGCGGGAGGCGTCCGCCATGCGTTGCAGCCAGGCGGCGGCCTCGGCCGGGGGCAGGGGGTCGGCAGCCCGGGCACCACAGGCGGCCAGCAGCAGCAGCCAGGCCACCTTCACTGGCCGGCCCCCACCAGGGTGACGCGGGTCATGCGCATCTCGGAGGGAGAGACCACGGCCTGGGCGAAGTCCTGATGGGCGGCCAGATAGGGCAGCACGTTGCCTTGCTGGCTCGCCGGCGGGTTTCCGGCCAGGGGGGCGACGACCTCCTGGCGGGGATGGGTGTTCCACAGACCCCAGGTGATGCTGGCTACCGTGGCTGCCGCAAGCCACAGGGCGGGGCGACGGCTGACGGGCTTGCGCACGGGGGCCAGCACGGTGGGTTCGTCTTCCAGGGCGGCCATGACGCGGTTGGTGAGGCCGGGCATGTCGTGATCCAGGCCGCGCAGGGCGTCGCCGATGAGGCAGTATTCCCGGAACCGTTCCCGTTCGGGGCCGCCAGCAGCGAGTCGGCGGATGAGGGGGCGGGCCTGCTCGTCGGCCAGTTCGCCATCGAACAGGGCGGAGAGGGTGTCGTCCTCGCCCTGGAGTTGCCTGGCCGGGTTCATCATCGTATTCGTCATGCTTACCACCTTCTGTCTTCCGAAGTGCCCAGGATCGGCCGCAGCTTCGCGGCGATGGCCTCGCGCGCCCGGAAGATCCGGGATCGCACGGTGCCGATGGGGCAGCCCATGTATTCGGCAATTTCCTCGTAACTCATGCCTTCCATTTCCCGCAGGGTGATGGCCTGCCGCAGTTCCTCCGGCAAGGCCTCCACTGCCTCGTTCACCGCCAGGGCCACTTGCTTCGACAGCAGTTCCGACTCCGGCGTTCCGATATCCTTGACCACCAGCCGCTCATCCGGCTCGTCCTCATCGTTCATGGCCTGATCGGACACCGTGGGCATGGCCCGGCCCCGCGTGGCCAGATAATTCTTGGCCGTGTTCACGCCAATGCGATACAGCCAGGTGTAGAAGGCTGCATCGCCCCGGAATTGGGGCAGCGCCCGGTAGGCCTTGATGAAGGTCTCCTGGGCGATGTCCTCGATCTCGTCCGGATCGCGCACCATGCGCGACAAGAGCCGGAGCAGCTTGCGGTGGTACTTGTCCACCAGCAGCCCGAACGCCTGCTTGTCGCCTGCGCGCACCCGCTCGACCAGTTGGAGGTCGATTTCCCGGTCGCTCATTCTCTTCCCTGATTTCCGGTCACTGGTTCAAGTCTTCCCGCTATGCATCGTCAGCCTGCGCGAGTATAACTTCCCAGCCTTGACCGTCGGCCAAGGGACCGCCCGCCCGGCGGTTAAGTTCCCACGGATGACCCCATGCCTCATCACGACGTCCTCATCATCGGTTCCGGCCTGGCTGCCGCGACTTTGGCCCTGTCCCTGCCGGAATCCCTGCGGGTGGCCGTGGTCACCAAGAAGGCTGCCGAGGACAGCTCCAGCTTCTGGGCCCAGGGCGGCATCGCGGCGGTCATGGGGGCGGACGACAGTTTCGACGACCATGTGCGCGACACCCTGGTGGCGGGGGCCGGCCTCTGCGACGAGGCCACGGTGCGTTACGTGGTGGAATCGGCGCCGGAGGCGGTGCGCTGGCTCATCGGCCAGGGCGCGCCCTTCGATGTGGAAGGCGCTGCTTACCATCTGGCCCGGGAGGGCGGCCATTCCCGCCGCCGGGTGCTGCACGCCGCCGACGCCACCGGCCGGGCGGTGCAGGAGACCCTGCTGGGACGGCTCGCCGCCCGGCCCAACATCACCCTGTTCCGTCAGCACATCGCCGTGGACCTCATCACCGACCGTCGCCTGGGCCGGAATGGCCACGCGGTCCATGGCGCCTACGTGCTGGATACCTGCGCCGGCCGGGTGAATACTTTCCAGGCCGGGGCCACGGTGCTGGCCACCGGCGGCACCGGCAAGGCCTTCCTCTATACCACCAACCCGGACACGGCCACCGGAGACGGGGTCGCCATGGCCTGGCGGGCAGGCTGCCGGGTGGCCAACCTGGAGTTCGTCCAGTTCCATCCCACCTGTCTCTATCACCCCCACGCCAAGTCCTTTCTCATCACCGAGGCCATGCGCGGAGAAGGCGCGGTGCTGCGCCTGCCGGACGGTACCCGCTTCATGCCCGAGCACGACGAGCGGGCGGAACTGGCGCCCCGGGACGTGGTGGCCCGGGCCATCGACTTCGAGATGAAGAAGCGGGGCCTGGATTGCGTCTACCTGGACATCACCCACAAGCCCGCCAAGTTCATCGTCGGCCACTTTCCCACCATCCACGCCCGCTGCCTGGAACTGGGCATCGACATCACCCGGGAGTGGATCCCGGTGGCCCCCGCTGCCCACTACGCCTGCGGCGGCGTGGTGGTGGACCGGGACGGCCGCACCGACGTGGAGCGTCTCTACGCCATTGGCGAGACCGCCTGCACAGGACTTCACGGAGCCAACCGCCTGGCCAGCAATTCCCTGCTGGAATGCCTGGTCTACGGCCGGGCGGCGGCGGCGCGGATCGCCGGACAAGTCCTGCCGCCGGCGGAAGATCTGCCGGACTGGGACGAGAGCCGGGTGACGGATGCCGACGAGGAGATCGTCATCGCCCACAACTGGCACGAGCTGCGCCGCTTCATGTGGGACTACGTGGGCATCGTGCGCACCACCAAGCGCCTGGAGCGGGCCGCCCACCGGCTGAAGCTGCTCAATGAGGAAATCTTCGAGTACTACAGCAACTTCCGGGTGAGCAACGACCTCATCGAGCTGCGCAACCTGGTGCTCACCGCGGACCTCATCGTGCGCTGTGCCCGGGAGCGCCACGAGAGCCGGGGCCTGCACTTCTCCCGCAACTACCCGGAGCTGCTGCCCGAGGCCCGATCCACGGTCCTCGATCCCCTGGCCCAGCCCTGACGCCGTGGGCCGCATCCTTTTCTGCTGGGAACAGGGCGCCAATCTGGGCCATCTGGCGCGCATGGCGGCCGTGGCCGGGCCCCTGGCCCAGCGGGGGCATCAGATCGGCTTCCTGCTGCGCGAATTGTCCCGGGCCGAGCTGATCCTGGGGGCCAACGGCTTCGCCGACGCCTATACCCAGGCCCCGATCTGGCTGCCCAAGGCGAGCCACCCGCTGCCGGCCCTCAACTACGCCAGCGTGCTGATCCATGCCGGCTGGCTCGATCCCCAGGGCTTGCTGGGCCTGTGCCGGGCCTGGCGGAAGCAGTTCGAGCTTTTCCGGCCGGATATGCTGATCTTCGATCACAGTCCCACGGCCCTGCTCGCCGCCCGGAATTGGCCATGCCCCAAGGTGGTCATCGGCAACGGCTTCGAGATTCCCCCCGTCGAGCATCCCTTTCCCGCCTACGCCTGGTGGCGGCCGCCACCCGACGCGGCCCTGCTCGACTATGAGCGCCCCGTCCTGGAGAAGGCCAATTCAGTGCTCGCCGACCTGGGCGCCACGCCCATGGCGGCGCTGGCGGATCTGTTCCAAGGACTGCGCGCTTATCTCAGCGCCTATCCGGAGACCGATCACTATCCCCGGCGACGGGGCGCGGAGTACCTGGGATGGCTGCGTGCCCCAAGTGGTCGTGAGCCACCCCGCTGGCCGGCCGGGGGTGGACACAAGGCGTTCGCCTATCTCCTGCCAGGCTACCCGCATCTGGATGCCCTGCTGGATGCCTTGCGCGGGAGCGGTCTTTCCACCCTGGTCTACGCCCCGGGCCTGTCCCTGGACGTGGCGCGCAAGCATCGGGCCGGGAATCTGGCCTTCGCGGAGCGTCCGCTGGACATGGATGCCGTGGTGAGTGGGGCGGCGGCGTTGGTCTGCCACAGCCCGGGCACGGCCCACGCCGGCCTGCTGGCAGGCCTGCCCATCCTGCTGCTGCCGACCCACATGGAGCAATGGATGGCGGCGCGGCGCATGGCGGATCTTGGGGTTGGCATCTGTCTGGAGCCGGCCGAGGCACGGGACCGATGTGCGGAAGCCCTGGGGCGCCTGTTCTCTGACACAGGGCTCGCGCAACGGGCGCGGGCGTTCGCGGCGGTCCATGGAGGCTCGGAGCCGGATGCGCCGCTGGTGCGCATCGTCGCCGATTGCGAGGGTCTGCTGGCTGGCGGGGCCTGATGCCGCGCCGAATCCCTACCGGACCGCCGCCCGCTTGGCGAGGAAGTGCACCAGCAGCGGCACGGGCCGGCCGGTGCCGCCCTTGTCCTTGCCGGATTTCCAGGCGGTGCCGGCGATGTCCAGGTGGGCCCAGTCGTACTTGTTGGCGAACTTGCCCAGGAAGGCGGCAGCGGTGATGGTGCCGCCGGGCCGGCCACCGATGTTGGCCATGTCGGCGAAGTTGCTCTTCAACTGTTCGGCGTAGTCGTCCCAAAGGGGCAGCTGCCAGGCCCGGTCATAGGCTTCCTCGCCGGCCTGCAGCAGTTCCCGGGCCAGGCCGTCGTCGTTGGCCAGCAGGCCGGTGGCCACGTGACCCAGGGCGATGACGCAAGCGCCGGTGAGGGTGGCGATGTCCACCACGCAGGCAGGCTCGTAACGCTCGGCATAGGTGAGGGCGTCGCACAGGATGAGGCGGCCCTCGGCGTCGGTGTTGAGCACCTCGATGGTCTGGCCGGACATGGAGGTGACCACATCGCCAGGCTTGTTGGCGCGGCCCGAGGGCATGTTCTCGCAGGTGGGGATGAGGCCCACCACGTTGAGGGGCAGCTTCAGCTCCGCCACCGCGCGCAGGGTCCCCAGCACCGAGGCGGCGCCGCACATGTCGTACTTCATCTCGTCCATCTCGGCGGCGGGCTTGATGGAGATGCCGCCGGAATCGAAGGTGATGCCCTTGCCCACCAGGACGACGGGTTTGTCGCCCTTGGCGCCACCCTTGTAGTCGAGAACGATGAATCGGGGCGGCTCGTCGCTGCCCTTGGCCACGGAGAGGAAGGAGCCCATGCCCAGCTTCTCGATGTCGGTCCGTTCCAGCACCTGGATGCCGATACCCATTTCCTTGGCCATTTCCCTGGCCTGATCGGCCAGGTAGGTGGGGGTGCAGACGTTGCCGGGCAGGTTGCCCAGATCCTTGGCCAGATTCATGCCGCCGGCGATGGCCCGGCCGCGGGCCGCAGCTGCCTCGCCCATGGCCAGTTCGCCTCGGCGGGGCACGGCCAGGGTGAGTTTTCGCAGGGCTTTTCTCGGCGCCTCCGGCTTGCTCTTCATGCGGTCGAAGCGGTACAGGGCCTCCTCGGCGACCACCACGGCCTGCTCGATGTTCCAGGCCAGGTCGCGCTTCTTGACCGTCAGCTCGGTCAGGTAGAAGGTGGCCTCGGCGAGACCGGTGTCGGCCAGGATCCTCACTGCGTCGCGCACCGCCTCCCGGTACTGCTTGTCCTTGAATTCCCGCTCCTTGCCCAGGCCGATGAGCAGCACCCGTTCGCATAGGACACCGGGCACGTTGTGCAGCAACAGGCTGCCGCCCGGCTTGCCGTCCATGTCGCCGCGCCGGAGAATGTCGGTCAGATAGCCGTTGGCGGCCTGGTCGATGATCTCTCCCGCCAGGCTCAGTTTGCGGTGGTCGAAGACGCCGACGACGACGCAGGCGCTGCGCTGTTTTTCCGGACTGCCGCTCTTTATGCCGATTTCCATCTCGTTCTCCAGGTAAAGATGTCGATGCTTGAATTCGAACCGCTGGTTTGGCGGCAACTCGTGGATTATCGGCAGGGGCCTTCGCGCTAGTCAAAGCCATGGGATCCATGCGCCGGTTTGAACGTGCCCTGGTCAGGGAGATGGCCGCCATGGCCAGCATGGCTTTCGCTGCCCTGGCTTCGATATTCGTGGTGGTCCTGCTGGTGCGGACCCTGGGCAAGGCGGCCATGGGCGACGTGGCGGGGGAGGCCGTGCTGCCCTTGCTGGGCTTCGGTTTCCTTCGCTTCCTGCCGGTCTTGTTGTCCCTGGCCTTGTTCATCGGCGTGTTCATGAGCCTTTCCAGGTTGTGGCGGGACAGCGAGGCGGTCATCTGGATGAACGGCGGCGTCGGTCCCCTGGGCTGGGCCCGGCCCGTGTTGCGCTTCGCCCTGCCTGTATTGCTCATCATTGCCTTGGTAAGTCTTGAGGGGCTGCCCTGGTCGTCCCGCAAACAGGCGGAATTCGAGCAGACCCTGGAAGCCCGGGACCAGGTTTCCACCTTGGCGCCAGGCGTTTTTTCCGAGGATCGCCATGGCCAGCGGGTGGTGTTCGTGGAAACCCTGTCCGATGACGGTCGCCGGGTGGGCAATGTGTTCATCCAGTCCCGGGAGCGGGGGCGCATGGGCGTGACGGTGGCCCAGCGGGGCGAGGTCCGGGCGGTGGAGAACGGGGACATTTTTCTCTTCCTTGAAAATGGCAAGCGCTACGAGGGTCTCCCCGGCGATGCCGACTTCTGGGTGTCCACCTTTCGGGGCTACGCCGTGCGCATCCCGCCCCAGGCCATCGTCGAGAAAGGCCCCAGCCCGCGCATGATGAGCACTGCCCGGCTGTTCCAGGATCCCACCCCACGCAACATGGGCGAATGGGTCTGGCGCGTGGGCTACCCCCTGACCGCTCTGGTGTTGTGTCTGCTTGCTGTGCCCCTTAGCTACGTCAATCCCCGGGCTGGGCGCTCCCTCAACGTGGTGTTCGCCATTCTGATCTATGCGGCCTACAACAACCTGGTGGGCCTGTCGGAGGGATGGGTGGGTCGCTCCAGCCTGAGCGCGACCGAGGGCGTCCTCTACGTTCATGGCGCGGTGCTCCTGCTCATGCTGATGTTCTACTGGCATCGCTTCAAGGGGCCCTGGACGCGATGAGCATCCTGTTCCGCTACATCCTGCGGGAGGTGTTGGGCGCAGCTTTGCTGGCTCTTGTGGCCCTGACCGCCCTGTTCTCCTTTTTCGACTTCATCTCCGAGCTGTCCGATGCCCACACGGAGACCTACACGCCCCTGCTGGCCAGTCTGTTCGTCGCCTTGAACGTGCCGGGTCGCATGTATGAACTGGTGCCGGTGGCCTTGCTGGTGGGGGGGTTGTTCGCCTGGAACCGCCTGACCCTGGCCTCGGAATTCACCGTCATGCGGGCAGGGGGGTTATCCACCCGGCGCCTGGGGGGGTGGATGCTGGCCATTGGCCTGGCGGTGGGAGTCACGACCCTGCTGTTCGGGGAATATGTGACCCCCCATGCCGAACGGGCCGCCCAGCAATTGAAGGTCCGGGCCACCAGCGGCGTGGTGGCCCAGGAATTCCAGACAGGTTTGTGGGCCAAGGATGGACGTACTTTTATCAACATCCGCGAGTTGTTGCCCGATGCCAGCCTGGTGGATGTGCGTCTTTATGAATTCGATGAGGATTTCCGGCTGCGCGCCATGCGGCGGGCCGAGCGGGCCCAATGGCTGGACGGCCATTGGGTGCTGCGCCAGGTGACCCAGACCATCATTGGCGAGCGGAGCACCCGTACCGGGCGGGAGCCAGATCAGATCTGGACCTCCGCCGTCACTCCCGACCTGTTGGCGGTGCTCATGGTGGCGCCGGAGCGCATGTCCATCACTGCCCTGAGGGCCTATGTGGAGCATCTGGATGAAAATCGCCAGGATTCGGAACGCTACCGCATCGCCCTGTGGGGAAAACTGGCCTATCCGGTGGCCGCGCCGGTGATGTTGCTGCTGGCCCTGACCTTTGCCTACCGCCCGCCCCGATCCAGCGGGGCGGGTGGACGGCTCCTCACCGGCATCCTGCTGGGCATGGGGTTCCATCTCGCCAGCCGCCTCGCGGCCCAGGTCGCGCTGTTGCAAGCCTGGCCGGCCCCCGCCGCCGCCTTCGCTCCCATCCTGGTTTTCAGCCTTGGCGCCATGTTCACCCTGTGGTGGGTGGAACGGCGCTGACTCCCGTCAGACCTTGACGAGCCGAGTTCCCGCCCAGTGGTCCTGGAGGAATTGCCCGTCCCGGGTGAACTTGGCTCTCCACCAGCCGATGCCGCCCAGGACAAGGTTGAGGCAGGCCAGGAGAAAGCGCAGCCAGGTCTGGAGAAGGTTAGGCGGGCCGCCATTGGCTGCTTCCATGCGGATGCCCCAGGTCTTCATGGCCAGAGTCTGTCCCCGGCGCCAGAAGAGGGTGCAATACAGCCCCGCGACCATGAGCAGGTAGAACTGGGTGACAGGTGTGGCGATCTCCGGGGCCAGACCTTTCAGGAAAGGCACCAGGGGAAAGGCGGCCACGAACCAGACTGCCGCCAGGAGCAGGGCTTCATAGAGAACGCAGGCAAGTCGCCTGCTCAGGGAGGGCGCCACGGGCATGGCAGTGGGCTGTCACGGACCGACGTTCGACGCCGGGGCCTGGCCCGCTGCTTCGACACCCCGGGCCTCCAGCCAGCGGCGCTTGATCTGGACTTGTTGCTGGGGGGGCAATTCCAGCAGCTTCTTGTAATTTTCCCGGGCGATCTTGCGCTGTTCGGGCGTCATGCGTGTCCAGTTGACGAGACGGGCGTGGAGCACCTGTTGCTGCCTGGGCGTCAACTTGGCGAAGCCCTGCGCGACTTTGATCAGTTTTTCCTGTTGCCGGGGGGGCAGATGGTTCCAGTCGGAGGCGATGGGCGCCAGGGCGGTCTGTTCCTGGGGAGTCAGTTCGGCCCATAGGCGGAAGCTACCGGCCCGGGCGCTGGCGACCAGCGCGATCAAGCCGAGCCCGAGGATCAGTTGCCTTGGGATTTGAGCCATCTGGTGAAATCCTGTTCGATGTAGGCGCTGGGCGGCAGATCGTCGGTGAGCAGCAGAATGTCGGCCTCGCCGGAGTCTGTGGGGCGTTGGGCCTGATACAGGAACCACCCCGCCAGCAGGAGGACCGCCGCCATGGCCAGGCCAAGCCAGGGGTGACGTTGTCCATGGCTGAGCAGGCCGTGCCCGGCCAACCGCGACGAACCGCGCACGGCCCGACTCCGCGCCGAGGCCAGGGCGGCCAGGGTGGCGGTATCCAGTTCCCGGGAGCCCTGGTCCAGGGCACGGTTGGCGATGCGGATGGTTGCCTCGTCGTGCATGGCGTGATGCCTCTTTCACTACGGTCCTCCTCTAGCCTGTTGACGGCGCGGCAG
>CAZYEY010000044.1:0-3157 GCA_964646585.1 uncultured Thiobacillus sp.
GGCCCGCGTCCTGGAGCGGCCGGGCGAAGTCCAGGGCGCCGGACAGGCCGTTGCGGGCCTTCAAGCGCATGCCCAGGCCCAGGCTGGACAGGCTGTAGCGGTCTGTCTGGGCCGGCAGTGGATCCACCACCCAGGCCCGGCCGCCTTCTAGAAAGGCCAGGAAGCGGACTTCCTCCAGGCCGGCCTGGCCTTTCAACATAGGCTTGGAACGCCACTCGGCGCCCAGGGACAGCCCCCGGTCTCCCAGCACCTCGGATTCCAGATAGCCCCGCACGCTGTCGGCGCCGCCCAGGGCGAAGCCTTCGTTGGAGATCAGGGGCTGGTCGGTCCATTGCATCCCGGCTCGCAAGGCCAGGTCCATGCCCGAGGGCCCATGCCAGGTGTGTTCCAGGGAGCCTCGCAGGTACAGGTATTGGGCCCTGGCCTTGAAACGCTTGTCGGCGAATTCCTTGTCTTTCCCCACCAGGCCGTTCAGATGGAGGTTGGCGGACAGGCTGAAGCGGGTCTCCCGGCCTTCGCCGACCAGGCCGCCATCCCAGCTCACGGTGAAAGGAAGATAGCGGATGGGGGTGTTGAAACTGTCCGCGCCCTGGAGCTTCACCGTCTGGCTGAAATCCTTGTAGTCCAGGCCCAGGGTCAGGCTGTGGTTGAAACCCGGCCGGCTGCGCAGGGGCAGGATGTAGCGCAGGCCCAGGATGTCGCCGTTGCCGATGACGCCCAGGGTGCCCAGGGACGCCACGTCGCTTTCCGTGTGCACCGCGTAGGCGGCCAGGTAATTGCCCGAGGCCAGGGGCGCGGAATAGGTGGCGGACAGGGCTTGGCTGTCGTTCAGATTCTCGGGCGCCACCTGGAGGCTCACCCCCAGGCTGTGGTCCTTCTGCCACAGGTTGTCCCAGCGGACGCTGGCGGCCAGTCGGGTCCTGGTGGTGTCGGCGCTGTAGCGGTCGTTGAGTTCCACGGAACCGTGCAGGGGCGACTTGTCGTCCACCTTCAGGTCCACCTCCACCTTGCCCGGCTCCCGGCCGGGACGCAGCACCGGCGCCACTTTGCGGTCGGCGGCGCGGGAGATGCCCGCCAACTGCTTTTGCGCGTCGGGAAAATAGGGCACGTTGCCCTCGGCCAGTTCCGGCACCCGGGCCTTGATCTCGCCCAGGCTGTAATAGCGGGAGCCAGTGACCCGCAGGCGCTCCACCTCGCCCTGCGTCACCCGCAGGCGCACCAAGCCGCCATCCACCTTCTGTTCGGGAATGCTCACGAACACGGTGAGGTAGCCGCCCTGGTGATAGGCCCTCTCCAGGGCTTCCCGGGCCCGCTCCACGTCGGCAATGGTCTTCTGTTCCCCTAGGTGGGGATAGATCGCCGACTCGATGGCATTGCTGGACAGGGTGGAGTTGCCTTCCACCTGGTATTCCAGGATGTCGAACCGGGCGTCGTCGGCCTGGACGGCGCCGAAAAAGAAGGCCGCCGGCAGGGCGCAAAGCGTCCCTGCCAGGCGGAGAAGTCGTATGGGTCGCGGCATGGGTTCAGCCCGATTTCCGGTTTGCATGAAACGTCAAAGGGACAACGCCTCGCGGCGTTGTCCCGGCAGGTTCGGGGCGGCACCGCCGCCCCTGTCGGCCAAGCCCTTACTGGATGATGGGCTGGCAGGAGTTGCCCACGCGGGCGCCGGTGCCCACGTTGCTGCCGGTCACGCCCGCCACCGGGGTGATGAACAGGCCGGTCAGGTCGGTGATGCCCGGGTTGCCCAGGGAAGTGTTCACCGCGTTGATCAGGTCCCGGCCTTCGTCGAAGGCGGTGTGGGCGGTGAAGGCCACCAGCTCGTACCAGAAGTCGTAGTTGCCCTTCATGGCGTTGGCCCGCTGCTTGGCGTCCGAGTTGGGGGAGACGCCGTTGAGCTTCACGAAGGCATACTTCTCGGTGCCGGTGGGCACGTTCTCCATGGACACCACGCCCAGGCCAAACTCGCCGGCGTTGGAGGCGTTGGTCAACCCGGTCTTTACGCCGCCGGTGGAGGAGTTCTCGGTGACCTTCACGAAGGCGGTGTCATGCAGGCCGGCCCGGGCGGGATCCAGGGCGCCACCCGCCTCGCCGCGGGCGCAGGGCTTGTTCAGGAAGCGCAGGTTGGAGGCGGACTGGGTGCCGGAGGTGATGGCGCGGCGGTGCAGCTGGATCTTGCCGGAAGCACCCGGCGGGGTGGCGGAGGCGGCGCCGAAGGTGGTGGCATCCACGCCGCCGATATAGTCAGACGCGGCGATGGCGGTGTACTTGTGGGCCGGCAGGCTGGGCTGGCAGGGGCCCGCAGCGTAGTTGCCGTCGCAGGCTTCGCCGTCCAGGGCCACGGTGTTGATGAGGCCGTCGTTCTTCTGCAGCTGGGCGTAGAGGGGATAGCTCACGGCGACGCCGAAGGACTGGCCGATGTTGGTGGGCACCTCGGAGCCGATGTCGCCGAGCTCGGTGGTGACGCCCAGGTTCAGCTTGTTGATCAGGTACTCGGTGTCGGAGAAGCCGCCCTCGGGCCGGTCCGGCGCGTCGGTGACGCTGGCGCGCAGGGCCTGGCCGGCGGTGAAGTTCTGGGTCACCCGGGCGCAGCCGCGGTAGACGCCCACCGTGTTGTTCTTGCCGGAGATGTCCACCGTCACGCTCTCGGCGGCGCCGGCGGCGCACTGGCCGGTGGCGCCCAGGGTCTCGATGTTGCGGATGCGGTCCAGCTTGCCAGGCAGGTTGGGGTTGACCTCGCCGAAGATGGAGATGTGGGGGGTCACGTAGTTGAAGGAGCCGCCCTCCACGGTGTGGAACAGCGCCACCTTCTTGCCTTCCAGGGCGCCGGCGCGGCCGTCGTCGGTCTCCACCGTGCAGACATAGGCCATGCGGTCACCGGCGCCGCCGGGCAGACGGCCGGCGGCGGTGCTCTCCAGGTAGAGGTGGGCGTCGCGGCTGCCGGGGTTGGTGTGGTCGTTGCCCTGGGCATCCTTGTATTCCATGCCGCGGCACAGGGTCAGGAAGCCCTTGTACACTGAGGCGGTGGGAGCGGAGGCGCCGTAGATCCACAGGCGCACGGCTGACGCTTATACACGTCTCCGAGCCCACGAGACCGTACTAGAAATCGTATGCCGTCTTCTGCTTGAAAAAAAAAGAAGGAGATCGAAGAGCAGGAGAA
>CAZYEY010000045.1:0-14448 GCA_964646585.1 uncultured Thiobacillus sp.
CCCGGGGAAGGCTGGGGGAGGGAAGGTAAACCATGCCAGGTTGGAATGGCTTTGCTTCAGATAAGAAGTTCGTCCCTCGCCCTCAGGCCCCCATGCTGATCGCCCTCATCGCCGCCACCCTGCTCGCCTTCCTTGCCGGTCAGGCCCTACCCAAAGCCGTGGGGGCGGCCCCGTCCTTTTGGGCTCACCTGGTCCTGGCCGTCGGCGTGATGAGCCTCATCACCGCCGCCATGCAGCATTTCGTGCCGGTGCTCGCCAGATGGCGGGGGCCGGGCCCATGGACGGCGCGGCTGCCCTTCCTCATGCTGGCGGCGGGGGGACTGGCCCTGGCGGTGTTCGGCGGCTGGCTGGATTTCCACTGGATCATGCTCCCGGCCGGACTTGCCGTGGCCGGGGTCGCGGCCATGCTGGCCTGGATGCGGACCACCGGCGCCAGGGCCCTGGGCAGGCCCCACCCGGGCCTGGCCTGGTACCTGGCGGCCATGGCCTGCCTGGGCCTGGGCCTCGCCGCCGCCCTGCTGATCCCGGTGCTTCCGGAATGGCACGCCGGCCTGGCAGCCTTCCATGTGCACATCAACCTTTACGGCTTCGTCGGCCTCACGGCCGTGGGCACCCTCCAGGTGCTCATGCCCACGGCTGCCAACCGGCCCGATCCCGACGTGGCGGCCCGGCTGCGCGCCGACCTGAAATGGGCTCTCTCGGGCAGCCTGCTGCTGGCCGTCGGACAGGCTGCCTGGGAACCCCTGGCCTGGCTGGGCGGCGCCGCCTGGCTCCGGGTGATGGGCCCCATGATCCTGGCCTGGTGGCGGCTGCACCGGAGCCGCCTGATCGCCTGGCACGGCGCCGAGCCGGTGCTGGGAGCCGCTGCCATCGGCTTTCTCTGCGCCCTGGCTGGGACTTTGTTCGGACCGGACAACCTGGGGCCCCTTTCCATCTTCCTGCCCGGCTTCCTCATGCCCCTGGTCACCGGCGCCGCCGGCCAGCTCGCCCCGGTCTGGGTGGAAGCCGGCCGGCCCGCCACCCGGCATGCCGCGGATCGGGCGAAGATCACCCGCTGGAACGGCCCCCGGGCCCTGTTGTACCTGTCCGCCGCCACGCTGCCCCTGCTGGGCTACAAGTGCTCGGGCATGCCGGCCTTGACCGCCCTGGTGTGGTTCGGCATCGTGTTCGGGATCTGGCTCTACCGCGACAAGAACTGAAATGAAACAGCCCCCACGCACGCTCTGCTCGCTGCCCCCCGAGGGGGTGCCAGTTCGCCTGGGGCGCCCCGGCACGAACTGACATGCTTTCCCAACGAGTCCACACTTTCGGCCAATACCTGCTCCAAAAGCACGGCGAGCGGGTGCACAAGATCGCCCTGGACGCGGGCTTCACCTGCCCCAACCGGGACGGCGCCAAGGGCATCGGCGGTTGCACCTTCTGCAACAACGCCTCCTTCAGCCCCAACGGGCGGCAGCCCGCACCCCTCTCCGTCCAGCTCGATTCGGGCCGCCGGGGCATCGGCCGCCGCACCCGGGCCCGCAAATACCTGGCCTACTTCCAGGCCTACACCAACACCTATGCCGACGTGGCCCAGCTCAAGGCCCTGTACGACCAGGCCCTGGCGGTGGAGGGCATGATCGGCCTGTCCGTGGGCACCCGCCCCGACTGCGTGCCGCCGGCGGTGCTGGACCTGCTGGCGTCCTACCGCGACCGGGGCATGGAGGTTTGGCTGGAGCTGGGCCTGCAATCCGCCTTCGACGACAGCCTGAAGCGGGTGAACCGGGGCCACGGCCTGGCGGAATACATCGAGGCCTGCCGGGCGGCGCGCAGGCGGGGCATCCCCGTGTGCACCCACCTCATCGTAGGCCTGCCGGGAGAAACGGCCCGCCATAGCCTGGAGACCCTGGACATTGTCCTGGACATTGGCACCGATGGCCTCAAGCTCCATCCCCTTCATGTGGTGAAGGGCACCCAGCTGGCCAACGCATGGCGGCGGGGGGAGTACACCCCCCTGACCCTGGGGGAATACGTGGCCACCGCCGCCGACCTCATCGAGCGCACGCCGGTGGAGGTGATCTACCACCGCATCACCGGCACTGCGCCGGCCCAGCTGCTGCTGGCCCCGTCCTGGTGCGCGGGCAAATGGCCGGTGGTGAACGCCATAGCCGCCGAGCTGGAACGCCGGGGCAGCCGCCAGGGCCAGGTTTTTTTGCGGCATAATTCCGGACAAGAAGGTGTGAATAACACCGAAATCACCCAAGCCGCCTGACCCCCATGCCTCTGCTCGAACTCATCTGTCCCGCCGGCAGCCTGCCAGCCCTGAAGGCCGCCGTGGATCACGGCGCCGACGGCGTCTACCTGGGCCTCAAGGACAACACCAACGCGCGCAACTTCTCCGGCCTCAACTTTGACACCCGGTCCTTGGCCGAGGGTATCCGCTACGCCCATGCCAAGGGGGTGAAGGTGCTCCTGGCCCTGAACACCTATCCCCAGCCCGCCACTCTGGCCCGCTGGCACGCCGCCGTGGACACCGCCGCCGCCTCCGGCGTGGATGCCGTCATCCTGGCCGACCCGGGCCTCATGGCCTATGCGCGCCAGACCCACCCGGATCTGCGCCTGCATCTGTCCGTGCAGGGCTCCGCCACCAGCTACGAGGCCATCGAGTTCTACCGCGAACGCTTCGGCATCCAGCGGGCCGTGCTGCCCCGGGTGCTGTCCCTGGCCCAGGTGGAGAACGTGGTGAAGAACACGGATGTGGAGATCGAGCTGTTCGGCTTCGGCGGCCTGTGCGTCATGGTGGAGGGCCGCTGCCTGTTGTCCTCCTACGCCTGCGGCGACTCCCCCAACACCTTCGGCGCCTGCTCCCCCGGCCACGCCGTGCGCTGGGAACAAACCCCAAAGGGCATGGAGACCCGGCTCAACGGCGTGCTCATCGACCGCTACGCCGACCACGAGAAGGCGGGCTATCCCACCCTGTGTAAGGGCCGCTTCGAGGTCCAGGGCGAGACCTACTACGCCCTGGAGGAGCCCACCAGCCTCAACACCCTGGAACTGCTGCCGGAGATGGCCCGGCTGGGCATCGCCGCCATCAAGATCGAAGGCCGCCAGCGCAGCCCCGCCTACGTGGCCCAGGTGGCCCAGGTATGGCGTTCGGCCATCGACGCCGTGAAGCGCAACGCCGACGGCTTCAGGCCCAACCCCGCCTGGATGGCGGCCCTCAACAAGGTGTCCGAGGGCAGCATGCACACCCTGGGCGCCTATTACCGGCCCTGGAAATGACCATGAAGATTGCCCTCGGCCCCCTGCTGTACTACTGGTCCCGGGAAGACACCCTGGCCTTCTACGCAGCCGCCGCCGGCTGGCCCGTGGATAGCGTTTATCTAGGCGAAACCGTCTGTTCCCGCCGTCATCTGCTGCGCCTGGCGGACTGGCTGGACTTGGCGGAGCGGCTGGCCAGCGCCGGCAAGGAGGTGGTGCTCTCCACCCAAACCCTCATCGAATCCGAATCCGACCTGAAGGCCCTGCGCAAGCTGGTGGCCGATCCCCGCTTCCTGGTGGAAGCCAACGAATGGGGCGCCGTGCGCCTGCTGGCCGAGGCGGGCCGGGCCTTCGTGGCCGGACCCACCCTCAACGTCTACAACCCGGACACCCTGACCCTGCTGGCGGACATGGGTGCCCGGCGCTGGGTGCCCCCCGTGGAAATGCCCCGGGACATGTTGGCGGCCATGACCGTACCTGAAGGCATGGAGACGGAGCTGTTCGGCTATGGCCGCCTGCCCCTGGCCTTTTCCGCCCGCTGCTTCACCGCCCGGCACTACAACCTGCAGAAGGACGACTGCCAGTTCAAGTGCCTGGACCACCCGGACGGTCTGGTGCTGGCCTCCAGGGAAGGCGAGGATTTCCTCTGCATCAACGGCATCCAGACCCAATCAGCGAAAGTCATGAGCCTGGCCCACCGCCTGGATGAATTGAGGGCCGCAAACGTGGATGTGTTGCGCATCTCGCCCCAATCCCGCCACACGGAGAAGATCGTCGCCCTGTTCCGCGCCTTGCTGGACAACGCCCTGGCCCCCACGGACGCCCCGGCGAAGCTGGCCCCCCTCATGCCCAGCCGGCCCTGCGACGGCTACTGGCTGGGTCAGGCCGGCATGGTCTGGCAACCCCAACGCCATCTGGAGGACATCGCCCCATGAAACTGCCCGCCCATCTGCCCGCCTTCCCCAAGCCCCTGGCCCGGGTCATCGCCCGACTGCCGGCCTGGCCGCCCTCCGTCGCCTTCGCCGCCGCCTGCAACCGGGCCGCCTGGCCCACCCTGGGGGAACTGGACTGGAGCGCGGCCCACGGCAAGCGTTTCCGCGTCCACGTGAAGGACTTGGGCCTGTCCATGTACCTGTCGGTCCATGAAAGCGGCCTGAAGCCGGAAAAGGCCGGACCGGTGGATGTCACCTTCATCGCCACGGGGGAGGACTTCGCCCGCCTTTCCCTGCGTCTGGAAGACCCGGACACCCTGTTCTTCAACCGCCGCCTGCTCATCGAGGGCGACACGGACCTGGGCCTGACCCTCAAGAATCTGCTGGACGCAGTGGACTGGGACGAACTCGCCCGGCGCATGCCCCTGGGGCTGGGACGAATCGCCCAGGCCGCACGCCATCGCCTGCTGCCCACCCAGGGCCTGTTTCAATAGGCTTTGAGCCCGAGCACAGGTGGGCGGGACCGGGCCGGGTAGAATTCCGGCCATGACCGCTATCCGGCTCCTCCCTGACCTGCTCGTCTCCCAGATCGCCGCTGGCGAGGTGGTGGAGCGGCCCGCCTCGGCCCTCAAGGAACTGATCGAGAACAGTCTGGACGCAGGCGCCCGGGACATCCGGGTGGATCTGGAGGATGGCGGCATCAAGCTCATCCGGGTGGCCGACGATGGCACCGGCATCGATCCGAACGACCTGCCCCTGGCCCTCACCCGCCACGCCACCAGCAAGATCGCCAGTCTGGAGGATTTGGAGCGGGTCGCCAGCCTGGGCTTCCGGGGCGAGGCCCTGGCCAGCATCGCCTCGGTGGCCAGGGTGAGCGTGACCAGCCGGACGCCAGACCAGCCCCATGCCTGGAGGATCGGCGCCCTGGACGGCCGCCTGGGCCGGCCCGAGCCTGCCGCCCTGGGCAGAGGCACGGTGGTGGAGGCCCGGGAGCTGTTCTTCAACACCCCGGCCCGGCGCAAGTTCCTGAAAACCCCCGCCACCGAATACGGCCATTGCGACGACACGCTGTGCCGCCTGGCTCTGGCCCATCCGGAATGCGCCTTCACCCTCGCCCACAACGGCCGGGTGGCGCGGCGTTTCCCGGTGGCCGGCTGGCAGGCCCGGGCCCTGGAAGTATTGGGGGAGGCATTCGCCGAAGCCGCCCGTACCCTGGATGAGGCCGCCGGCCCTCTGCGCCTCTATGGTCTGGCTGGACTTCCCGCCTATTCCCGGGCCAACCGGGATGCCCAATACCTGTTCGTCAACGGCCGCTACGTGCGGGACAAACTGCTGGCCCACGCCATCCGGGAGGCCTACCGGGACGTGCTCCACCACGAGCGCCACCCGGCCTTCGTCCTGTTCCTGGAACTGCCCCCGGAAGGGGTGGACGTGAATGTGCATCCGGCCAAGACCGAAGTGCGCTTCCGGGACGGCCGGGGAGTGCATCGATTTGTGTTCCATGCGCTGGAACGGGGATTGGGGGGAATTCGGCGGGATCCAGGACGGGCTGGCGACGACGAGCCCTCTGCACCCCCTTTATCCCCGCATGGGGACCTTTCGCAAAGCAGGGAGCCGGTGGCGCCTGGCCGAAGTACATCCCTCTGGCGCCAGCAACCCATGGTCTTGGCGAGCGAACCCGCCAGCTACTACGGCATGGTCGCCGAAGCGCTTTCCCGCCCCGGCCCGGGTTCGCCACCCTCCGCAACAGGTCCCCATGCGGGGATAAAAGGGCCCGGGGGAACTTCGACACGGCCCGACACGGCCGAACGGTCAGCGAGTACCCTCCCCCTCGGCCACCCCCTCGCCCAACTCGCGGGTATCTACATCCTGGCCGAGAACGAGCAGGGCCTGGTGGTGGTGGACATGCATGCGGCCCACGAACGCATCCTCTACGAGCGCCTGAAAGCTGCCCTGGACAGTCGTCGGGTGGCCAGCCAGCCTCTGCTCATCCCGGTGGTGTTTGAGGCATCGTCCCTGGAGATGGCCACCGCCGAGGAAGCCCGGGAAGGACTATTGGACATGGGCTTTGAACTCTCCGCCGTATCCCCCACCCACCTGGCAGTGCGCGCCCTGCCCGCCCTGCTGAAGGACGCCGATGCGGAAGCCCTGGCCCGGGAAGTGTTGCACGACATCCGGGAGTCGGGTATCACCAGCGCCATGACCGCCCGCCGCAACGAGTTGCTGGCCACCCTGGCCTGCCACGGCGCGGTGCGGGCCCACCGCCGCCTCACCCTGCCGGAGATGAACGCCCTGCTGCGAGACATGGAAGGGTGCGAGCGGGCAGACCAATGCAACCACGGCCGGCCCACCTGGTTCCAGCTCAGTCTGGCCGACCTGGACCGGATGTTCATGCGAGGAAAATGATGTCCAAGCCCTTTCCCATCCCTGTCAAACCTGTCGTGGAAGCGCCTTCCGAGGAGGACATCGCCACTTCCGCCTGCGCTTCCGCCGAGCCCTATGCCCTCATGGTGCTTGGAGATTCCATGCTTCCCGAGTTCGAGGAGGGCGAGGTCATCGTGGTGGAGCCGGAGGGCCTGGCCCGGGACGGTTCCTTCGTCATCGCCTACCTCGAGACGGTGGAGAAGGAGGAAGACCGTTACATCTTCCGGCAACTGGTGAAGCACCCGGAGGGCTGGATGCTGAAGCCCTTGAATCCCCTCTACCCCAACGTCCCCATCGAGGGCATCGAGGGGGTGGTCAAGGGCGTGGTCATCATGAAGAAGAAGCCCGGCCGGCGCCGGGCCATGAAAACCTACGCCTGAGGCCGGCTCAGCCCAGCGCCTTCAGGAAGGACTCCACCTCCCGGCGCGCCCGGACCACCAGATGGGGGCAATCGGCAGCCCGACCGGACTTGGCCGCCTCCTCCAGCTCCCTGGTCACGCGCTCGCCCCGCCGGGCCGAGAAGGTGGCGAGCACCCCCTTCAGGGTATGGGCCGCCCGGGCCAGCCGAGGCCAGGCGGAAGCGGCCAGAGCCTCGTCGAGCTCGCTCAGGTAGCGGGGCGCATCGTCCCGGAACATCTGGATGAGGGTGTCGAGCAATTCCTCGTCGCCGGCGATACGGGCCAGGGCTTCGGCCCGGTCATATACCGGCTCCTCATCTGCCGCGGCCGTGGCTGGGCCGGATGCTGCGGTGCCGGGGCGGCCACCGAGAACCCGCTCGATTTCCTGATACAGGGTCTCCGGTCTGACAGGCTTGGACACGTAGCCGTCCATGCCCGCATCGAAGCAACGCTCCCGGTCTCCGGTCATGGCGTTGGCGGTCATGGCGATGATGGGGATTCGCTCCCCGCCCCGGGCCGCCTCCTCGGCGCGGATGCGGCGGGTGGTCTCCAGGCCGTCCATCTCCGGCATCATCATGTCCATGAGGATGAAATCGAAAGGGCGGGTCCGCCAGCTTTCCAGCGCCAGGACGCCGTTCTCGGCCACGGTCACCTCGTGGCCCCGCTTCTTCAACAGCTTCACGGCCAGCATCTGGTTGACCTTGTTGTCCTCGGCCAGGAGCACGTGGTAGCTCTGGCAGGAAGCCATGGCGGTGGCCGGCGAGGGGCTCGCCGCCGCCATGGCTGCCGCGCCGGACGCCGCCGTCTCCGGTTCCTCCGAGATTTTCAGAACCACGTGGAACAGGAAGCGGGATCCCCTGCCAGGCTCGCTCTCCACCGTGATCGCACCCTTCATCATCTCCACCAGTTGCCGGGAAATGGTGAGCCCCAGGCCGGTGCCGCCGTACTTGCCGGCGATGCCGCCATCGGCCTGGGAGAAGGCGGAAAAGATGTCCGCCAGTTTGTCCGCGGGAATGCCAATGCCCGTATCCCAGACGCAGAACTCCAGCCGGACCGGATCCCCGGGGACGCCGGGCGTGGCGGCGGGCGCCACGGAGAGCCCCACCTCTCCCGCCTCGGTGAACTTGATGGCGTTGCCCAGCAGGTTGATGAGGATCTGCCGCAGCCGGGCCGGATCGCCGCGGACGAAACGGGGGGTGGCCGGGGCGATGTCCTGGGCCAGGGCCAGGTTCTTGCCGGCGGCCCGGGGCGATAGGCTTTTGAGGGTGGAGCCGACGAGGTCCGGCAGGTCGAAGGCGGTGTCCTGGATGTCCAGCTTGCCCGCCTCGATCTTGGAAAAATCCAGGATGTCGTTGATGACGGTGAGCAGGTGCTCGGCGGAGGACTTCACCAGGGCGAGGTATTCCCGCTGTTCCCGGCCGAGTTCGGTTTCCAGGGCCAAATCCACCATGCCGATGATGCCGTTCATGGGGGTGCGGATCTCGTGGCTCATGTTGGCCAGGAATTCACCCTTGAGCCGGCTGGCGTCCTCGGCCGCGCCCCGCGCCCGGCTGAGTTCCTCGTTGAGGCGGGCGAGTTCCTGCTTCTGCCGCTCGGCGGCGTCCAGGGCCCGGGTCAGTTCCGCCGTCCTGGATTTGATCATCGCGTCCAGTTCCGAGGCCAGGCGGCGCAGGCTCTGGTTGCTCTGGTAGAGGTCCAGGGACTTCTCTTCGAGGATGCGTTCCGCCTCCTTGCGGGCGGCCCGTTCCCGCTCGAAACGCAGCTTCCAGGTTTCCTCGTTCATGCCATTCTCCGGATCACGAAGACCACCTGGGCGCCGGACCCCGGAGGTGGCGGCCGTCTCTCGACGCTGGCTCGCTCGCCGAAATGGCGCAGACACCCCTCGATGAGCCCGTGGGCGAGATCCGAAAAGGGGTGGTCTGAGAAATAGGTCATGGCCAGGCCGTCGGGCAGGCGCTGGATCTCGAAACTGGGCAGTTGGGCGTCGGGATAGAGCTTGCGCACCTCGGCATGGATGACGTCCTCGATGCCGGCAAGAAAGGTGAAGCTGTCGCCCCCCCCCTGAAAGAAGCGGGGATAGGCCAGGGCAAAGCGGCCGAACAAATGGCCGCCGAAGGACCGGATCAATTCCGGCACGGGGGTGTCCGTCTCCGCCGAGAGGGCGCGGACCAGCGCCACCAGTTCACCGTGGGGATAGGTGCCCACGGCGGTGTAGGCGCCTTTGACGCCGGCTTGCTCGATGAGTTTGTCCACCATGTCCAGGGACCAGGCGGCCTCCACCATTTCCAGAAATTCCGTGAACACCATGCCTTTCATGGCGCGTCCTCCGCGGGCATCCGGGCAACCGCCCCGGCGATGGCCCTCTTGAGCTGGTTGAAATCAATGGGTTTGGCCACATAGCCGTCCGCGCCCTCCCGCAGGAAGCGCTCCCGGTCCCCCACCATGGCATGGGCGGTGAGGGCGACGATGGGCGTGGGCGGATGGCCGGCCTCCAGTTCACGGATGCGCCTGATGGCGGTCAGGCCGTCCATCTCCGGCATCATCATGTCCATGAGGATAACGTCGTATTTCCCCGGCGCGAAGGCGGCGATGGCCCGGGCGCCGTCGCTCACCACCTCGACCCGATGCCCCAGCCGTTCCAGCAGGGACACGGCGAGTTTGCGGTTGACCGCGTTGTCCTCGGCCAGGAGGACGCGCAAGCCGGTGACGGCGGCGGCCAACTCGTCCAGGGCGGCCTCGTCCTCCGTCCTTTCGGGTAAGGCGGGCTTGGGTGGGTTGGCGGCAGCCTCGAAGGCGATGGTGAAATTGAAGCGGGCGCCACGCCCCTCTTCGCTCTCCACCCAGATGCGGCCGCCCATGAGCCGGACCAACTTGCTGGAGATGCTCAGCCCCAGCCCGGTACCGCCGAACTTCCGGGTGATGGAGCCATCGGCCTGGGTGAAGGCATCGAAGATGGAATCCAGCTTGTCGGCGGCAATGCCGATGCCGGTATCCGCGATCTGGAAGCGCAGCAGCTTGGCGCCTTCGTCCGCCTCCGTGTCCACGCTCAGGGTGACGCCACCCCGCTCGGTGAACTTGAGGGCGTTGCCAAGCAGGTTGACCAGAACCTGGCGCAGCCTCACCGAGTCGGCCAGGACGCGTTCGGGGAGTCCGGCACCCAGTTTCAGCTCCAGGGCCAGTCCTTTTTCCCGGGCCTTTCCCTCCAGGGATTTGACCACTTCGTTCAAGAGGGCGGGCAGGTGGAACTCCACCAGGGTGATGTCCAGCTTGCCCGCCTCGATCTTGGAGAAATCCAGGATGTCGTTGATGATGGCCAGCAGATGGCCGGCGGAGGATTTGGCCAGCTCCAGGTATTCCCGCTGCTCCTGGGTGAGTTCGGTGTCCAGGGCCAGGTCGGTCATGCCTATGACCCCGTTCATGGGGGTACGGATCTCGTGGCTCATGTTGGCCAGGAATTCGCTCTTCATGCGGCTGGCGGTCTCGGCCGCCTCCTTGGCCTGGCGCATGGCGATTTCCGCCTGCTTGCGGGCGGTGATGTCCCGGGCCACCACGATGCGGTAGGGCAGTCCGTTCAATTCGAAGCGGGAGAGCGTAACGTCGCAGGGGAAGGAACGGCCGTCCTTGCGCACGCCCGTGCTTTCCTCGGACACCTTGCCCCCCGACTCCTCCCGCGTCAACGCGGGCCAGTCGGGGAAGATCACCGCAGCCTGCATGCCCACCAGATCCTGCTCCGGATAGCCGAACAGTTCCCTGGCGGCGGCATTGGCGTTCTCGATCATGCCGTCCGCATTCACCGTGAGCAGGACGTCGGTGATGTTGCCGAACACCGCCTCCAGGCGTTGGTGGGCCGCCTGGGCCGACATCTCCTTGGTGAACAGCCAGAGGGAGGTCTCGTTGAGGGCCCGGACCAGGGATTCGATCTCCTGGGGCCCCCGATATTCCGGCATCTGCTCCCCCAGATGCTGGGTGAGTTCGTCGGCGAAGCGGGAAGAGGCGCGAATGGCCGCCACCGGGCGGCGCAGGTAGAGCACCAGCACCACCAGGCCCAGGCCGCTGGCCAGGACGGCCGCGATCACGCCGACCTTGGCGATGCCGATGATGCGGTCCTTCAGGGCGGCCGTGGTGATCTCGGCCTGGATGTACCCTGGGTAGCCGAAGGTCTCCAGCGGATACCAGATGACCAGGCGTTGGGACCACCACTGGAAACTCCGGGCGTCGAGCCGACGGCCTTGGGCGTCGAGCCAGTGGTGGCTAGCCGTCCGTTCCGTGGGCAACACCACGCTGGCCGTGTCGAACACCGGCCGGGGCTGCCCACCCGGCTCGCGCGCGACCTGACTGACCAGTTGACCGGTGACGCCGTAAATCCGCAAGACGATCACTTCATCGTGGGCCCTGGCGGATAGCAACAGCAGTTGTTCGACGCCACCGTAATCCCGCAGCAGGAGCTGATTGCTGCCCGCCACCGCCAGGTTGTCCAGCATGTTGCCCACCCGGCTCAACATGGCCCTCTGTTCATCCTTGATCTCTTCCTTGCTGATGTAGAAGGAATAGGAGCCGATGCTGACGACGATCAGGGTCGCCATGAGCAGGCCCAGCTGGGTGGTGAACTGCCGGGGCAACAGTTGCCGGATCGAGGCGGTGAATCCGAGCATGGGCCGCCTACTTCCCATCCACGGACAGGTAGCGTTCCAGCTGGAGTTTCTCCAGGGGCTGATAGTCGCGGGCGTAATCCGCCACCACCGCGCCCCCCAGTTCCACATCCGCGAGGAGCGCTTTCCCCACGGCATCCTCCTCGAGGGCAACCAGAGCCTGCGTGAGTTTTTCCCGGATTTCCCTCGGCACCCGGGGATGGGCGGCCAGGGGATGGGAGGGGGATTCCGGTGTCTTGTATAGCACCCGCAAACGGGACCTGACCGCCAGGGGCTCGCGGGCCAGGGTCATCTCGATGCCACCTCCGGCCACCTCTTCTCCCAGGATGACGTGGCGGTAGACGTTCTGGTGGGTGCCAACGTAAATCGGCGTGATCCGGATCTTTTCCTTTTCCGAGAGCAGGGCGCGCATGTAGAGGGAAGCGCCAAAGGCATTGGGCGAAGGGAAGGCCACCTTGCTCCCCCGGAGGTCTGCCAGGGTCCTGACAGGCCCCTCCCGGTCCACCACCAGAATGCCCGTCAGGGGCTCGGAACGCCTGACCAAGGGGGCATACCCCTGGGCCCGGGCGGCCATGACCATGTGGTAAGGATTGAGATAGAGGAAATCCGGGCCACCCCGAAGAAAATCCGCCTCGAAGGCGGAATTCTTGTCGAACACCCGGAGCTGGAAGCTGACGCCCAACATCGACTCCAGACGCTTGAGCAGCGGGGTCCATCGCCTGCCGATATCCACAGGCGTGAACTGGGGCACCACGGCGACCACATAAGTCTGTCCGGCCCAGGCGAAAACCGGGAAAGTCCCAGCCAGCAGGACGGCCATGAGCACAGGCCGCAGAAAGCGCATCATGGCTAGAGGTGGGCGTTGGAGAGCACCTCGTCCTGGAAGCTGGCCTTGATCTCCAGGAAATCGTCCCGGCGCGCCAGGAAGGCGTCCACGCAGGCCGGATCGAAATGGCTCCCGGCGGAGTCCCGCAGCCACTGGATGGCCCGCTCCAGTTCCCAGGCTTTTTTATAGGGGCGTTCGGAAGTCAAGGCGTCGAACACGTCGGCGACCGCGACGATGCGGCCGGGGAGGGGAATCTCCTCACCGGCCAGGCCCCGGGGATAACCGCCACCATCGAATTTCTCGTGGTGGGTCCGGGCGATGAGGGCGGCCAGATCCAGCAATTTCGACTTGCTGTCGCGCAGGATCTCATAGCCCTTCTCGGCATGGGTGCGCATGATGACGAGCTCCGCCTCGTCCAGGCGGCCGGGCTTCAACAGGATGTGATCGGGAATGGCGATCTTGCCCACGTCGTGCATGGGTGCCGCCGCCAGAATCAGGTCCTTGTCCTCGCCAGACAAGCCCAACTGATCTGCGATGAGGCGGGAATAGTGGGCCATGCGCAGGATGTGGGCACCGGTCTCCGGATCGCGGAATTCCGCCGCCCGGGACAGCCGGGTGATCATTTCCCGTTCCCGATCCAGGATTTCCCGGGTGGCCTCGGCAACCTTTTCCGCCAGCCACGCAGCCCGGTCCGCCAGGGCCTTCTGGCTGCGGCGCAGGGAAGTCATGTTGCGCAGGCGGGCACGAAACTCGGAATTGTCGATGGGCTTGGTGAGGAAATCATTGGCCCCGGCTTCCAGGGCAGCGTACCGGGTTTCCTTTTCGTGGTCGGCGGTGATCATCAGCACCGGAATGTCGGCGTTGGCCGGCACCTCCCGGAAGCGACGGATGAACTCCAGTCCGTCCGGGGGCGGCATCATGTAGTCGACGATGATCAGATCTGGGGCATTGGCCAGGCACCAGGCCAGGCCCTCCCCGGGATCCCGGAAGATGTCCGTGGTGAAGTCACCGGCCCGCCTGACCAGGCTCTCCATGAGCTTCAAATTCACGGGGTTGTCATCGATGATCGCTATCCGCATGGAATCCTCTCCAGACCTGGCAGGGATAACGGTCCGCCCCCCCGAAACTTTAGTTGGTGCCACACCCTCCACCCGCGCCCTCACGGGCCGCAAGCTGGGCACGGCGCGGTCACTCCCGGGGCTGTCGACGCTGGACGGGGCGTTTCTCCACGGTGACCGGCAGCCCCATCTGGGTCTTGTCCCGGATGAGGTTCAACTGGGCCACTTTGCCGGGGGGCAAGGCAGCGATGAGATTGAGCAGGGAGGAGGAATCCCGGACCGGTTTGCCCTCCACCGCCACCAGGATGTCGCCGGGACGGATGCCAGCCCGGTCCGCCGGTCCACCGCGCAGCACCCCGGCGATGAGAGCGCCCTCGGTGGTCCTGAGGTTGAAAGATTCGGCGATTTCCGGGGTGATCTCCTGCACCTCGATCCCCACCCAGCCCCGGGTCACGGCACCATGGGCGATGATCTGCTCCATGACCTGACGCACGATGGAGACGGGAATGGCGAAGCCGATGCCCAGGTTGCCGCCGGACCGGGAGAAGATCGCGGTGTTGACGCCCACCAAATTCCCCGCCACATCCACCAGGGCGCCACCGGAATTGCCTGGATTGATGGCGGCATCGGTCTGGATGTAGTTCTCGAAGGTGTTGATGCCCAGGTGGCTGCGTCCCAGGGCGGAAACGATGCCCATGGTAACCGTCTGTCCCACCCCGAAGGGGTTGCCGATGGCCAGCACCACGTCGCCGACGCGCAGGCTGTCGGCGGGGGCGAAGACGATGGTGGGGAGCTTCTCTTCGCTCGCGATCTTGACCACCGCCAGGTCCGACTCCGGGTCCGAGCCCACCACCTTGGCCTTGAACTTGCGGCCGTCGTTGACGGCCACCTCGATTTCGTCGGCGGCTTCCACCACATGGT
>CAZYEY010000046.1:0-4575 GCA_964646585.1 uncultured Thiobacillus sp.
CGTGTAAGGATACTCGTGGAGCAATTCCTCTGGCGGCGGCGCCATGGGCCCCAGGCTGCCGCCCCGGGGCAGGAACTGGGCCAGGCGGGCCAGATCGGGGGGTACCGGCAGCGCGCCCGGCGTGTGGCCCCAGGGCCAGTAGCGGTTGACCCGGCGGGCCTCGGCTTCGTAGGCGTTCACCGGGAACACGTCGTAGTTGCGGCCGCCCGGATGGGAGACGTGATAGGTGCAGCCGCCGATGGCCTTGCCGGACCAGGTGTCGATGAGGTCGATGACCAGGGGGCTGTGCACGCCGATGGTGGGATGCAGGGCCGAGGGCGGCTGCCAGGCCCGGTAGCGGATGCCCGCCACGTACTCGCCGTGGCGGCCGGTATTGCGCAAGGGCACCCGGCGGCCGTTGCAGGCCAGGACGTAGCGGTTGTCGGTGAGGCCCGTCACCTTGACCTGGACCCGTTCCACGGAGGAATCCACGAAGCGGGCGGTACCCACGTTGGTGAGCTCCTCCCCCAGCACGTGCCAGGGCTCCATGGCGGTCCGGAGCTCGATCTCGATGTCGTCGATCCTCACCGTGCCAATGCGGGGAAAGCGGAATTCGATGAAGGGGTCCAACCAGTCGTCCTGGTAGGGGAAGCCCGCCCCGCGCACGTCGGCGAGGGCATCCAGCACGTCGGCGCGGACGTAATGGGGCAGCATGAAGCGGTCGTGCAGTTCCGTGCCCCAGCGCACCAGCTTGTGGCGGTAGGGCCGCTCCCAGAAACGGGCCACCAGGATGCGCAGGAGCAGCATCTGGGCGGCGCTCATCTGCCAGTGGGGCGGCATCTCGAAGCCCCGGAACTCCACGATGCCCTGGCGGCCGCCGGGGCTGTCCGGGGAATAGAGCTTGTCGATGGAAAACTCGGAACGGTGGGTGTTGCCGGTGAGGTCCACCAGCAGGTTGCGCAACAGCCGGTCCACCAGCCAGAGCTGGCTCACCTCCCCCTTGGGCATCTGCTGGAAGGCGATCTCCAGCTCGTAGAGCTTCTCGTCCCGGCCCTCGTCCACCCGGGGGGCCTGGCTGGTGGGGCCGATGAACAGCCCGGAGAACAGGTAGGACAGGCCCGGATGGTGCTGCCAGAAAGTGACCAGGCTCATGAGCAGGTCGGGCCGGCGCAGCATGGGGCTGTCCTGGGGGGTGGGGCCGCCCAGGGTGACGTGGTTGCCACCGCCGGTGCCGGTGTGGCGGCCGTCCAGCATGAACTTCTCGGTGGTGAGGCGGGCCAGGCGGGCCTCCTCGTAGAGATCCCGGGTATTGGCCACCAGCTCGTCCCAGGACCGGGCCGGGTGGATGTTGACTTCGATGACCCCCGGGTCGGGGGTGACCATGAGGCGCTGGATGCGGTAATCCCGGGGCGGCTCGTAGCCCTCCAGGATGACCGGGGTGGCCAGTTCGCCGGCCACCTCCTCGATGGCCGCCGTCAGGGCCAGGTAGTGCTCCAGCAGCGACAGAGGCGGCATGAAGACGCGCAGCACGCCGCCCCGGGCCTCGACGCACAGAGCCGTATGGGGAACGTCCACCCGGTCGCCGGGGCCATCGGCCAGAGCCTGGGGATGCGCTTCCGGGTGGCCCGGCGAGGCTGGCTCGAAGGAGGAAAAGCGCCGGGCGATCTCACCGAAGCCATCGGGCAGGGCTTCCCGGGGCGCGAACATGTCCAGGGGCCAGGTGGGCTCCTTCTTCACCTCGGCCACCCAGGGCAGGCTGGCCAGGGGCAGACGCAGGCCCATGGGGGAATCGCCGGGGATCAGGTAGAGGCGGCCCCGGCGGAACACCCAGGGACCGGTCCGCCAGGCCCCCGCATGCCAGTCCCAGGCCAGGGGCAGGGCATAGCCCACCACCTCGTCCAGGCCCCGGGACAGCTTCTCCGCCAGGCTGCGCCGCTCCGCCGGATCCTTCAGGTTGGCCGAGGCCGGGTCCAGATTCACCGGGACTTCGGCTTCCTTCAGCAGGTAATGGAGGGCGTCCTCGTAGCCCGGCTGGATGGCCGACACGGGCAGCCCCAGACGCCCAGCCAGGGCCTGGATGAAGACGGCGGCCCGGGCCCGGTCGTGGCCGTAGTCCCGGCCTTCGTCGGCCAGCAGCTCCCAATCCCGCCACAGGGGCAGGCCGTCCGTCCGCCAATACAGGCCCAGGGCCCAGCGGGGCAGAGGCTCGCCCGGATACCACTTGCCCTGGCCCGAGAAACGCAGGCCGCCGGGGGCGAAGCGCTTGCCCAGGCGCTTCCACAGATCCTGGGCCCGCTCCAGCTTGTGGGCGCCCAAGGCGGCGTTGTTCCACTGGGCCGACTCCATGTCGTCGATGGAAATGAAGGTGGGCTCGCCGCCCATGGTCAGCCGCACGTCCAGTGCCGCCAGGCGGGCATCCACCGCCCGGCCCAGGGCGTCGATGGCCGCCCACTGGTCGTCCCGGTAGGGCTTGGTGACCCGGGGATCCTCGTGGATGCGGAACACGGTGTTATCGAAGCTGAACGCCACCTCGCACTTGTCGGTGGCGCCGGTGACCGGCGCGGCGCTGGCCGGGTCCGGCGTGCAGGCCAGGGGGATATGGCCCTCCCCGGCGAACAGGCCGGAGGTGGGGTCCAGGCCGATCCAGCCGGCGCCGGGCACGTAGACCTCGGCCCAGGCGTGCAGGTCGGTGAAGTCGGCGGCGGGGCCCGAGGGACCGTCCAGGGATTTCACGTCGGCGGTGAGCTGGACCAGGTAGCCGGACACGAAGCGGGCGGCGAAGCCCAGGTGGCGCAGGATGTTCACCAGCAGCCAGGCGCTGTCCCGGCAGGAGCCGCTGGCCTTCTCCAGGGTTTCCTCGCAGGGCTGGATGCCGGGCTCCAGGCGCACCGTGTAGCGGATGTCCTTCCACAGGCGCTGGTTGAGGCCCACCAGGAAATCGACCATGGGGGTCCTGTCCCGCTTCACCCCGTCCAGCCAGGCCAGCAGCCGGGGACCCGACTCCGCCAGTTCCCGGTAGGGGATCAGTTCCTTGGCCGACTGGTCGTCGTAAGCGAAGGGATAGTGCTCGGCGGATTCCTCCAGGAAGAAATCGAAGGGGTTGATCACCGTCATGTCGGCGATGACCTCCACCTCGATGTCGAAGCGGGTGGTCTTCTCCGGGAACACCAACCGGGCCAGGAAGTTGCCGAAGGGGTCCTGCTGCCAGTTGATGAAGTGCTTCTCCGGCGTGATGCGGAGGGAATAGCCCAGGATGGGGGTGCGGCTGTGGGCGGCTGGCCGCAGGCGCAGCACGTGGGGGCCCATGCTCACGGGCCGGTCGTATTGGTAGTGGGTCTTGTGGCGGATGGCGACGCGGATGGTCATGGCATGGCACGGAGGTGGCGACGACGAAGGCCCAGCAAATTCCGGGCCGCCCGAAAAAAGAAAAAGCCACGCGAGGGGAGCGTGGCGGCAAGGAGGAGTACGTGCCAGTTTTCGTTATGGGGGAGGCAGATTGCCCAGGGTAGATCCAGCAAGTCCGATGCCATCTCCCCGCCGGACCCGGCCCGGGCCAGCAAAGGCCCAGAGCGGCGGCTTCCTGGGGGCGCGCGAAGGTGCCTGTCGAAAAGCCGCGCCCGGAGTCCGCACCAGTCTGGTGCGCAGGGCATCATGTCGGGGCAGGCTCGTTCCCCCGGTAGATGCAACCCGATTCCGGCGTTTCCTTCACCTCGATCCGGCACAGGCCCGGCAAGGCAGGCTCGAGCGCGCGCCAGATCCAGCGGGCCAGATGCTCGCTGGTGGGGTTCTCCAGGCCGGCCACGTCGTTGAGGCAGCGATGGTCCAGGGCTTCGTGGACGGTCCGCCAGGCCGCCTGGATGTCGGCAAAGTCCATGACCCAACCCAACTCCGGATGCAGGGGCCCGGACACCCGGACTTCCACCTGGAAGGAGTGGCCGTGCAGGCGGGAGCAGGGGTGTTCCGGCGGAAGATGGGGCAGGCGGCGGGCGGCTTCGAGGGAGAAACGGTGGAAGATTTCCATGGCGGCGAGAGATTCCGGTTGACGAGGCTCGGCGCCTATTTCAGCAGGAGACGGGCCCCGGGACCAGGCCCGGGAGGCGCGGCGGCCTGTTCAAGGGGAAATGGCCCCCGCGCGCCCCCCGGTGTTAGATTCGCCGCAACAACTCCGGAGCGTCCATTGAATACGCTGATCTGGTCCGTGTCGGACCTGAGGTTGCCCCTGAAAGCTGGCGTGCTTAGCTTTGTTGAAAATATGGACAAGGAGCTGAGAGATGACGGAGAAGCATGTGCGTGGGCAATCGAAGCCGGAGTTCACGCTGGGTGCGGTGGTGCAGGTGGTGTGGTCTGGTGGAAGGAGGAGATAGCTGTGCGGTTAGTTACTGTGGTGCCGGCAGACTGTCGGAAGCTGTTAAGACGCACTCGCGCCCATCTGGGGGGGATAACCGACGGAGCACCCCCAACGGAAACGGCCCTTGACATGGCTGATGTGAGCCTGGCCGAGGCCTTCTACGGGCGGCGCGACGATGGTTGCACGGCCTATTATCGTTTAGAGGCAGCCAGCCGCGGAGCACTAGGATAATAAAGCGCAAAGCTACC
>CAZYEY010000047.1:0-40079 GCA_964646585.1 uncultured Thiobacillus sp.
CCCTATTTCCATGCCGGCTTCACCGAAGCCGACTGGCGGGAGGAACTGAAAGCCTCCCAGTCCCTGGACCGGGGGCTCTCCCTCTACGCCCACATCCCCTTCTGCGACACGCTCTGTTATTACTGCGGCTGCAACATGGTGGCCACGGGGGACTACGGCAAGGCCACCCACTACCTGGATTTCCTGGAGATGGAACTCTCCCGGGTCGCCGAGCTGACCCTGCCCGGCCGCCAGGTGAAGCAACTCCATTGGGGCGGCGGCACCCCCACCTACCTCAAGCCCGAGGACATCCGTCGGCTCATGGGCATGATCCGCGCCCGGTTCGACATCGCCCCGGACGCGGAGATGGGTTGTGAAGCCGATCCCCGGGAACTCACCCGGGAACATCTGGCCGCCCTGCGGGAATCTGGCTTCAACCGGCTCTCCCTGGGCGTGCAGGATCTGGACGAGCAGGTGCAAAAGGCCGTCAACCGGGGGCAGCCGGAAGCCATGATCGGCCAGGTCTACGACTGGGCCCGGGAACTGGGCTTTTCCAGCATCAACATGGACCTCATCGTCGGCCTGCCCCACCAGAACACGACCAGCTTCGCCGGCACTCTCGACAAGGTTCTGGCCTGGGGACCGGACCGCTTCGCCATCTTCGCCTACGCCCACGTGCCCTGGATGAAGAAGCATCAGAAACTCATCCACGAAGCCGACCTGCCCGCCTTTGCCACCCGCCTGGAGCTGCAACAACTCATCCACGAGCGCCTGGGCGCGGCCGGCTATCTGAACATCGGCATGGACCATTACGCCAAGCCCGAGGACGAAATGGTCAAGGCCCAGCGCAACAAGACCCTGTGGCGCAACTTCCAGGGCTACACCACCCACAAGGATTGCGACATCTACGCCTTCGGCGCATCCAGCATCAGCCAGACGCCGGACGCATACATGCAAAACGAGAAGAACCTGAAGAGGTATCAGGAGCTCGTTGGCGCAGGCCACCTGCCGGTCGAAAGGGGTCTGCGCCTGACCCGGGAGGACCAGATCCGCCGGGAAGCCATCACCCGGATCATGTGCGACCTGGAAATGGACACCGCCGCTTTCGGCAAGGAGTTCGGCATCGACTTCGACAGCCATTTCGCCGAGGCTCTGGCCGACCTGCCCCCCCTGGCCGAGGACGGTCTGATCGAGCTTTCGCCGCACAAGATCGTGGTCACCGATCTGGGCCGGCTATTCCTGCGCAACATCGCCATGTGCTTCGATGCCTACCTGAAGCAGCAATCCACCGATCAGCCGCGCTACTCCCGCACGGCATGAAAAAACGCCGGCGATGCCGGCGTTCTTCCTGACGCGGTCAGCGCGTCACTCGGTGAAATCCTTGTACAGGGCTTCCTCCTCCGCCGCCACTTCGGCCATGGCCTTGGCCAGATCCCCCTGGAGGGTCTTGGCCATGTTGGCCAGGTTCATGCGCATGATGTAGACCTTGCCATCCTTGCCGTCGAACACCGTGGCGCGACAGGGCAGGGGCGGAGTCTTGTCGCCGCCGGCCTTGGCGATCTTCTCATTGGCTCCGGCCGGGCAAAGGGATACCACCTTCATGCGCTTGGCATCCTTCGCGCCCGCTTCCTTCATCGCCGCCCCCATATCCTGGGTCTCGCCCAGCTTCCAGCCCCGCTTCTGGGCGCCGGCGCGGATGGCATTGACGGTCTCCTCGAAGCCCAATCTGGATTTCCTCAGATCGAACATGACCGACATCATCTGCATCTGCCGGGCCATGGCCTCCTGCATCTGTTTCGCCTGCTCGGGCGTAAGCGCGGCGGCGGGCTGCTGGGCGTGGACGACACTGCCCCAGGCCAGCAGGAATAAGAACGCGAGCTTTTTCACGATATTTCCTTCAGTGTCCGTGCCGGGCCCGACCGGTCCAGCCCTTGAGCTTGTACAGGGTGCCGCAATAGGGGCAGAGGGCCTCGCCCTTTTCCTCCACCGCCAGGAACACCCGGGGATGGGAGCACCAGGCCTGCTGGCCTGGCATGGGGCAGTGCAGGGGCAGATCTCCCTCGGTGACTTCGACCACGCGCTGACTGTCGCTCATGCCCGGTTCCTCAGACGTGGGCCAGCCATCCGGCATGGGCCTCGGAGCGGCCCTGGACGCAGTCGAAATACAGAGACTGCAGCTTCTCCGTGATGGGACCCCGACGGCCTTCGCCGATGGCCCGGTTGTCCAGTTCCCGGATCGGAGTCACCTCAGCGGCGGTGCCCGTGAAGAAGGCCTCGTCGGCGGAATACACCTCGTCCCGGGTGATGCGCTTCTCGATGACCGGAACGCCCAGTTCGCCCGCCAGCTGGATGATGGTGTCCCGGGTGATGCCTTCCAGAGCGCTGGTCAGGTCCGGCGTGTAGATCCTGCCGTTGCGGATGATGAAGATGTTCTCGCCGGAACCTTCGGCCACGAAGCCGTCCACGTCCAGCAACAGGGCCTCCTGGTAGCCATCCATCTCCGCCTCCCGGTGGGCCAGGATGGAGTTCATGTAGTTGCCGTTGGCCTTGGCCTTGCACATGGTGATGTTGACGTGATGGCGGGAGAAGGACGAGGTCTTTACCCGGATGCCCTGCTCCAGGGCTTCCTTGCCCAGGTAGGCGCCCCAGGGCCAGGCCGCCACGATCACGTGGGTGGACAGGGTCTTGGCGGAGATGCCCATGGCCTCGGCGCCGTAGAAGGCCATGGGACGCAGATAACCGGATTTCAGGCCGTTCTCCTTCACCACCGCCTTCTGGGCAGCGTTCAGCTCCTCCTTGGACCAGGGCATCTTCATGCCCAGGATGTGAGCCGAGCGGAAGAGGCGATCGGTGTGCTCCTGAAGACGGAAGATGGCGGTGCCCGCAGGAGTCTCGTAGGCCCGCACCCCCTCGAAGACGCCCATGCCGTAGTGGAGGGTATGGGTGAGGACGTGGGTGGTGGCTTCCCGCCAGGGAACCATTTTGCCGTCGTACCAGATGAGACCGTCGCGGTCGGCCATGGACATGATGGAAACTCCAAAGCGCTGAAAAGAAGCCATTTTAGCCCAGCGGCCAGGGCCGCCGGAATGCTCGGCGCGGCGGCGAACTATTTCAGATAGAAGCTGTAGCGCTGGCCACCGGCCTCGATGACGTCATCGGTGGAAAGCATCTTCCAGGCCTCGCCGATGATCTCGCCGTTGACCTTGACCACCGCCTGCCGGGCGACGCGCATGACCATGAAGCCCTGGGGACGGCGCAGGATGGCCGCCGGCGTCGTGCCGTCGGCCGCCCGGGCCAGGGGCACGACGATCTTGTCCAGGGCGATCTGCCAGCCCGCCTGGGCGCCCTCCAGGCCCAGCAGAGCGCCTTCCTGGATGGTGATGCCGGTATCCCGGGTGGTATCCACCCGGGGCGCGTCGGCGCGAGTTGCATAGCTGCCCACCAGGGCGGCGGACAGGATGTCCTGGCTGGCGATCATGGTCCTGTCGAAGTCCATCTCCTTCTGGGCGCGCTGGTTCAGGTATTCCAGCCGGTAGTCGCCAATGGCCACCACGTCATGGTCCTGGAGGATGTGGCGCTTGATGACTTCGCCGTTGAGCATGGTGCCGTTGGTGCTGTCCAGATCCTCGATGATGTCGTCATTGCCCAGGGTGTAGATGGCCGCGTGGCGCTTGCTGACGTTGGCGCCTTCGAGCTTGAGGTGACATTCCGGATCGCGACCGATGATCAGGCGATCCACGTCGATTTCCCGGTAGCTCGGGTTGATGCCGGCCTTGGTGACCAAAAGCTTCGCCATGTCTTTTCTCCTTATTTCCCGAACAGCCAGCCGAACAGGCGCTGGAACAAACCAGGAGCGGCCTTGGCCTCCGGCGCCGTCGGCGCCCGTTGTTCCTGGGCCTGGAGCAGCACCAGGGTGATGTTGTCGTGGCCGCCGTTGTCATTGGCCACCTGTACCAGCACCTGGCCGGCCAGTTCCAGGTTCTCCCGCAACTCGTTCACCACGATCTCGATGTCGTTGTCGGACACCATGGTGTTGAGGCCATCGGTGCAGAGGAGGAACACGTCCCCCGGCGCCACCCGGCTGTGGCCCACGTCCGCCGCCACGGTGGCCTCCATGCCCAGGGCCCGGGTCACCAGATTGCGGTTGTGGGACAACTTTGCCTCCTCCTTGGAGACAAAACCGGCGCCCACCTGGGCCTGGAGGAAGGAATGATCCCGGGTCAGGGCGATGAGCCTCCCTCCACGCAGACGATAGACACGGGAGTCACCCACGTGGGCGACGATGGCCTCGTAACCCCGGGTCAACACCACCGCCACGGTGGTCCCCATATTGGCCTGCTGCCGGTCGAACAGAGGGCTGCGGCGGATGGTCTGGTTGGCGTGGTTGAGGGCATCCAGCACCGTGTTGCCCAGGCTGTCCGGATCATCCTTGGCCTGGGGCAGGGTTTCCGCCAGGCGCTTCTGAATCGCATCCACGCAGAGCCGGCTGGCCACATCTCCGGCCTGGTGACCGCCCATGCCGTCGGCAACGATGTACAGGCCCAGCTCCGGATCCACCAGGTAGCTGTCCTCGTTGTGCTCCCGGCGCATGCCTTTGTGGGTGGCGCCGGTACTTTCGTAGTTGAAGGCTGTGCTGATCATCTTCATCTTGGAACCCGAAGTGTGGTTGACCTGCCTGAATGAATTTTGATTGTGCCAAGGGACCGGTCCTCAGGAACCTTGCCCGGTTGCCATGTTAACCGGGAGTTTCCCGCTTGGCTCGCCCCTCGTGCCAGACACTGGTCCATCAGCGTTTGGCGCGCGTCAACGGAGTCGCCGCCCGTCAGGCCGTGAAAGCCCCCCTTCATAAGCACCCCCTTATAATGCGCGGGTTCCCAATCCCCGGACCCGCCATGATCCACTATTCCGCATCCACCGCCGTCAATCTCGCCCTCACCCTCCTCGTCCTGTTCTCCCTGGTCACCTGGGCGCTGATCTTCGCCAAGGGCTGGCTGCAATGGCGCATCCGCCAGGAGAACGCCAGCTTCGCCAAGCGCTTCTGGCAGGCCGCAGACCTGGCCGGCGCCGAGAAGATCGCGGGGGAAGCCTCTGGCACCCTGGCCCGGCTCGCCAGGCGGGGGTTCGAGACCCTGAAGCAGATGGGCGAGAAGAAAACCCTGGCCGACGCCGGCGACCGCCAGGCAGTCATGGAGCGCAGCCTGTCCCAGCAGGTGCGCCAGGAGCAGCACAAGTTGGAATCCGGCCTCATGCTGCTGGCCAGCATCGGCAGCACCGCACCCTTCGTGGGCCTGTTCGGCACCGTCTGGGGCATCATGAACGCCATGGAAGGCATCGCCCGCAGCGGCGCCTCCGGCCTGGAAGTGGTGGCCGGTCCGGTGGGCGAGGCCCTGCTGGCCACCGCCCTGGGCATCGCCGCCGCCATCCCTGCCGTGCTGGCCTACAACTACGGCGTGCGCGTCACCCGACTGTCCGTGGCCGAGATGGAGCGCTTCGCCCACGATTTCATGAACCTGGCCTGTTGCGCCGAAGACAAGAAAGCCTGAGATGAAACGCCCCCCTTACTCCCTACGCTCGTTCCCCCCCAAGGCGGAGGTCGGCTCCTTCGGAACGGCCGCGCGGAACTGACATGGCGCTGCGCGGCTCCTCCCCCCTGGTCTCCCGGGAGACCGACTTCCAGACCATGAGCGAGATCAACGTCACGCCCCTGGTGGACGTGATGCTGGTCCTCCTCACCATCTTCATGATCACGGCGCCCTTCCTTCTCCAGTCGGTGAAGGTCAAGCTGCCCGAGACCTCCCCGGTGGCCGCCCTCAAGCCTGCTCAGGCCCTGGTGGTGAGCGTGCAGCCGGACGGCAAGACCTTCCTGGGCAAGGATGCCATCGAGCTGCCGGCCCTGGAATCCCGCCTCAAGGCCGAGATCACCAAGGCGCCGGAACTGACGGTGCAACTGCGCGCCGACGCCGGCGTGCCCTATGGCCGCATCACCGAGGTCATGGCAACGGCCAGCCGCGCCGGCGTGTCCAGGCTCACCTTCATCACCGCCAACGCGCCGGGCAAGGCGAAAGACAAGCGGTGAGACCGTCCGCCCTCCTCACCGCCCTGCTGGCCCGGCTGGAGTCCCGCCACTGGGTCGCATTGGGCGCCAGCGCCGCGCTGCACCTGGCCGTCTACCTGGCCATGGACGTGGAACCACCACCGGAACCCAAGCCGGTGAGTTTCGAGATCGCCCTGGAGCCCCCCAAGCCCGAGTCCCCGGCCCGGGCCAAGGGCAAGACCCAATCGGCCGACGCCAAAACAAAGAAGGCTCACGCCAAGCGCAAGCCCGCCAAGCGGGAACCCCACGTCCTGGAGGCCAAGTGGCGCGGCGAGTCCAAGCCGGCCCCGGACGCCCCCAGGCTGGACCTGCCCGATGCCCGGGCCTTGGGTGTCCAGGCCCCGGTGGAGGAAATCGTCAAGCCCGGCGCCGCGACGCGGCCCAGCCTGGCCAGAACGGAGCCGGCGCCACAAGCCGCCCAGACCGAGACTCCGCCCCCGTCCCAGGCCATTAGCCAGGGAGCCGAAGCAACCCAGCTTTCCGATCCCGGCAGCGGTGGCGTGTCGGCCGCCGCCGGCAACAGCGGCGAACCGGGCATCACCCTGGCAGCCAGCACCAGTCTCAGCCGGGGCGGCATCAACCCGGGCAGCCTAAGCCGGGGCGGTCAGGGCTCCGACCCCCATGCCGGCCTCGCCGCCAGCGGCAGTTCGGGTCAGGCCGGTCCCGGGGGCGGCAGCCTGTCCACCAGTCAGGGAAACGGCACCGGCATCAACCTGGCGGCAGGGGCCGGCGCCCAGAACCGCTCCAGCCTGGAAGCCCCGCCCTTGTCCGGCGGCGAGCCCCAGGGCATCCGTCTCAGCGCCGCCGGCACCCTGGCCGAGCGGGCCAATCTATCGGTGGGCACGGGTGGCCTGGCAGCGGGGCCAGTCTCCGTGGAGGCGGGCCGGGCCGCGCCCAACCAGGCCATGGGCGGTGGCGTCGCCCTGGCCAGCGCCCAGGCCGGTGGCGCGGCGGCCACCCCCCTGGCCACGGCCGGCAAGCAGGTCGGCGGCGCGGCCAGCGCGGGTTCCGACCGGGGCGCCGCCAGCGCGGCCCAGGAAACGCCGGGCAAGCTGGCCGGCACAGGTGGTGGCGCGAAGACTGGCGCCAACCCTGACACCCCCAATGCCCAGGCCAAGGGCAAGAGACCTGGAGGAGCGGCCAGTGAAGGCACCGCCACCGCCGGTGGCGATGGCTCCGGCAGCGGCAAGACCCTGGCGGCCAGCTTCGGCCATGCCGGCCAGGCCACGCCGGGAAGCCTGCGCATCGGCGTGAAATCCGCCGGCTCCGGCCCCGGAACCTCCCAGAGCGGCAAGACCCTGGCCCTGGCGCCGGGTGAACCTGGCAGCAGCCCCACCCTGGCCGTCACCCTGCAACCCCTGGTGGCCAAGCCCGGTGGAGCCCGGAGGAGCGCGGATGGCGGCCCGGCCCTGTCATCCGGGGGAAGCGGTGGCAGCGGTGCCTATCCCGGCGCCACCCAAGTCCGCTCCGGTGGCGGCGAGGGCGGCGCCGCCGGCGCCCGTTCCGGCGCGGCCACTGGCAGCCAGGATCAGGCGCCCGTGAGCCTGAAGACTGTCCAGGTGGCCGACGCTCGGATCATCCGCCCGGACAGCCAGCTCAAGCCCCTGGACGTGCTGGCGCCCTCCACCTATTGCCCATTGCCCCTGCCCGGCCACAGCTTCCCCGACAATCGCCCGCCCAAGGCGGAAAGGGGCGACGACAGCCTGCCCGCCTACGCTCCGGACAACCCCGGTTTCATCTTTCCCATCCAGGCCTGGGCCGGCAACATCCAGGGCAAGGCCATCGTGCGGGTGGAAGTGCTGCCCGACGGCAGACCGGGCCGCATGTGGCTGAAGCAGTCCAGCGGCAGCGGCCTGCTGGACCGGGACGCCCAGTCGCAACTGACCTACTGGCGCTTCATCCCGGCGCGCAAGAATGGCCAGCCGGTGGCCGCGTGGATCGACGTGCCCGTGGTCTATCGCTTGCAGGACGCCAAGAAATGAATTCCAGGGAATCCCAATTTCTGAAAGGAAATGCCATGAAACTTCGCGCGACCGTCCTCCTCCTCGCTTTCTCCCTGCCGTTGCCGGCGGTGGCCCAGATGCCCCTGCCAGTGCCCGACCCCACCCAGGCCATGCAGATGGCCATGCGCTATTACCTGATGGCGGCCCAGGCCGGCGACCCGGAAGCCCAAACCAAGATGGGCTGGCTGTTCGAGAACGGCCTGGGCGTGGCCAAGGACTTGGCCAAGGCCGCCGAGTGGTACGGCCGCGCCGCTCAGCAGAAGGAGCCGGTGGGCCTCTACAACCTGGGCCTCATGTTCATGCGCGGCCAGGGCGTCACCCAGGACATGGATCAAGCCGCCAAGCTCATGACCGGCGCCGCCGAACTCAACATGGCCGCAGCCCAGTCCCAGCTCGCCGTGCTCTACGAACAGGGCCTGGGCGTGCCCCGGGATCCGGCCCAGGCCGCCCACTGGCTGCGCAAGGCGGCCGAGCTGGGCGACATCCCCGCCCAGAACAACCTGGCCATCAAGTACGCCACCGGCAACGGCGTGCCTCTGGACTTCAAGGAAGCCGTGGTCTGGTTCACCAAGGCCGCCGAAGCCGGCAATGCCGAGGCCCAGGGCAACCTGGGCCTGATCTACCGGGACGGCATGGGCGGCATTCCCCAGGACTACCTGGCCGCCGCCCACTGGATGGCCCTGGCCGGCAGCCAGGGCCACGTGCCCTCCATGAGCCGCCTGGGCTGGATGTTCGAGAAGGGCCAGGGCCTGCCCAGGAACATGAATGAGGCCGCCCACTGGTTCCAGAAGGCTGCCGAGGCCGGGGATGCCACCGCTGCCACCCACCTGGGCTGGCTCCACGAGACCGGCGCCCTGGGAGCGGCTGACCTTGCCGCGGCCATCGCCCTTTACGAGAAGGCCGCCCAGGCCGACGATGCCGCTGCCCAGAACAACCTGGGCCGGCTCTACCGGGAAGGCCAGGGCGTGCCCCAGGACTTCGCCATGGCGAGGGAATGGTTCCTCAGGGCCTCGGCCCTGGGCGAGCCCCTGGCCTGGTACAACCTGGGTCTCATGGCCGAGCAGGGCCAGGGCGTGGAGAAGAACGAGCAGGAGGCTCTGGCCTGGCTGCGCCAGGCTGCGGAAAAAAACCTGCCTGCCGCCCAGTCCCGCCTGGGCTGGCTGCTCTCCAAGGCCGGTCAGGCCGACGAGGCATTGGCCTGGCTGACCAAGGCTGCCGAGGCCGGCGACGTGTCCGCCCAGAACAACCTGGGCGTCATCTTCGAGCAGGGCAAGGGCGTGGCCAAGGACATGGCCGCCGCCGCCAAGTGGTACCGGAAGGCCGCCGAGGCCGGCGACAAGGTGGCCCAGCACAACCTCGGCGTGCTCTACCGGGACGGCGCCGGCGTGGAGAAGAGCGAGACCGAGGCCCTGGCCTGGTTCCAGAAATCCGCTGACCAGGGATATGCCAAAGCCCAGCTCAGCCTGGGTCAGCTCTATGAAAAGATGGCCGGCCAGGCCCCGAAGAAGTGATCTCCCCGCTGGCGTGAAGACGACCAGGGATCCTGGCGGGCCTCACTGCCACGGCCAGGGTCCGGTTGCGAGCGAAACCGTTCCCACGCTACTTCCCCCTGACGTTCTTCTGTAGGGACTATGCCATGATCGACCAGCAAGCCATTCTCAATGCCTTTCACTTCCGCCACGCCTGCAAGGCCTTCGACCCGACACGCAAGATTTCCGAGGCGGATTTCCACTTCATCCTGGAGACCGGCCGGCTCTCGCCCAGCTCCTTCGGCTACGAGCCCTGGCGCTTCCTGGTGATCCAGGATATGGCCCTGCGGGAGAAGCTGCTCACCGTCGCCTGGGGTGCCAAGGGCCAGTTCCCCACCGCCAGTCATGTGATCGCCATTCTGGCGCGCAAGGACGACATGCGCCCGGGTTCCGGCTACACCGAGCACATCATGCGCGAGGTGAAGCACTTCAGCGATGACGCGATCACCCGCCGCACTGCCCTCTACAAGCAGTTCCATGAGTCGGACTTCAAGCTCCAGGAGCCCCGCGCCCTGTTCGACTGGAGTTGCCGCCAGGCCTACATCGCCCTGGCCAACATGATGACCGCCGCCGCCATGGTGGGCATCGACTCCTGTCCCATCGAGGGCTTCAGCCAGGAAGGGGCCGACCGCATCCTCGCCGAGGCCGGCCTGCTGGAGGATGGCCGCTTCGGCCTGGCCGTCATGGTGGCCTTCGGCTATCGGACCAACCCGCCGACGCCCAAGACCCGGCAGACTCTGGAACGGATCACGCGCTGGGTCTGAGCACCCGCCAGCAAAAAACCTGCCCGCATCCCCCCGGGCGGGCTGGCGCCTGTCGGCACCAACTTGGCCTGATGCAAGCGATCCAAAGTCAGCTGCTTCATGCGCCATTTTTCGGGAATTTGAGGCAAGCTGTGGGGCGGCTCCGGCAAAAAAGGGACCCGCCAGACGCGACTGATGTTGAATGGCTGCTGGACAAGTTGGCCTCACGCAAGGTAAAGCGCCTTTATCGATGCGGAACCATTTGTGGCTCGCGCTTCACTCGAAGGAATCTCGGGATGTTCTCCAGACGAAGAATAAAAACATGACCGGTCACAACATCAGGCATTCATTGCTTATCTCCTTGTCCCAGTCCTATGTGATCCTGGGGCTCCAGTTCCTGGCCTCGGTGGTCATCGCCCGCCTTCTCACTCCTGCGGAGTTGGGGATATTTTCCGTGGCCATGGTGCTGATTTCCGTGGTCAACATCCTGCGTGACTTTGGTGTCGTCAACTACGTCATCCAGGAAAAGGAGATCAATCCCGAACGCATCCGCGCAGCTTCGGCGGTGACCTTTCTCGCCGCCTGGGGCATCGCCATCGTCGTCTGGCTGACCGCCGATCTCGCCGCGGCGTTCTACCGCCAGACCGGCATAGCCGACGTCATGCGCGTATTGGCCCTCAACTTCTTGCTGCTCCCCTTCGGATCCATCACCACGGCCTGCATGCGCAGGGAGATGATGTTCATGCGGATCGCGGTGATACGACTGGTCGCCGCGCTTACCCAGGCGATCGCATCCATCGTGCTGGCCTGGCTGGGCTGGAGCTATCTCTCCATGGCCTGGGCAGCGGTGCTCGCCACCCTATTGCAGATCGCCATGATCTTCTGGCTGAGGCCCCGGGGCATCTCCACGATTCCGGGCTTTCGCGGCCTGTCCCGGGTATTGCGATTCGGCTCCTTGTCGGCGCTGACCGATATCGTCCGAGTGGGTGACCGGGGAGCTCCGGACGTCGTGCTGGGGCGGGCCATGGGCATGGCGGAGGTCGCCTTCTTCAGTCGCGCCACCGGCCTCGTGGATCTGTTCAACCGGATGATCATCGAAGCCGTGGCTTATGTCGCCCTGCCACATTTTGCCGCCAAGGTGCGCGCCGGTGAGGATGTCTCCCAGCCCTATCTGCGGGCGATCACCTTCCTCACCGGCCTGAGCTGGCCGTTTTTCGTGTGGCTCGCGGCCGTCGCCCCCACCGTCGTGTTGCTGCTCTACGGAGACCAGTGGCTGGCCTCGGTGGTTCTGGTGCAGATACTCTGTGCCGGCGAGTTGCTGCTGGCCCCCTTCCAACTCGTGGATCAGGTACTCATCGCCCAGGGCAAGATTCGTCTTGAAACGGTGCGTATCGCCTCGATGCTCGGCATCCGATTATTGCCCCTCGTCCTGCTTCCACCCTATGGTCTGGAGATGGTGGCCTTGGGCTATGCGGCAGCAAACCTGTTGGTGGTTTTCGTCTCCATGTACATCATGCGACGACACATGGGCATTTCACCGCGCGATCTGGCCAGGGCGCTTGTTCCCAGTGGGGGGGCATTGTTGCTGGCCGGGGGCGTCTTTGGCGCCATCGCCTATGGCTTGCCGCCGGACCTCACCACGGGCTGGTGGGGCCTTGGCCTATTCAGTGGAGCCATTGCCCTGGTCACCATCGTTGCCCATCGGCTGTCCAGGCATCCCCTGCTGGACGAATTCATCCGGTTCTGGCAATCCACCCGCACATGGAAACGGGTATGAAACATGCTTATCCCGGAGCCATAATTTTCTGTCCTTTTTCGGAGGGTGCCCTCCGGGCGTTCACTTCGTTGATACGGAAATCAAGATGACCAACTCGATAGTTCGGGGTGCCCTAGGTGGCTTTTTTTCGCTCCTCCTGTCGATGGCCGCCCATGGGCAGCCCACTGCTGAAGCCACTGTGCCGGGACCAATCGGAAGCAAGTTCGGAGAGTTCGTTCTGGACGCCCAGGACATTGGCGGTTTTTCTCCTGTCTGCAAGCTGATTGCCACCTATGAACTGTCTGGCTTTTGGTTTCCGCAACTGGAGAACAGCCCACTACTGGATCGGCCCGAATACGCGATCGCCAAGGGAGTCAAGTCCTATCACCACGCCTGCCGGGCTGAAGTGGCACGCACCCGCTATTACCGAGAGCGCGGCGCGGACCGCCGGAGCTATCTGGCCAAGCAGGTGGTGTCGGAATATTCCTTTGTGATCGAGCACACGGAATACAGGCCGAAGGATTGGCCCTACCTGACCGCGCTGTACGTCGAGCGTGGCAAGGGGCATCTCTTGATCAAGGACAACGCCCGTGCGCTCGCCGACTTCACCGAGGCATTGCGATTGGACAGGAAGAACAAGGACGCTTATCTGGCGCTGTCCAATCTGCACGAGGACATGGGGCAAAAGGCAAAAGCCCTTGAATACGCCACTGAGGGGCTGCGCCACGCGCCCACCTCGTCCAGCCTGCAAAAGCGCTATGTGAAGCTGGGCGGCAAATTGCCCTATCCCACGCCGTATCCCTCTGCCCAAGCCACCTCGCAGGAAAATCCAGCGCCGATTGCCGCAACGGAAACCAAGCCGGTGACGCAAACGAGTCCCCAGTCAGTTCCAAAGCCGGATGGGCCCGCGCCCCTTGTGGGCCCATCCCATGGCGAGACGAAAGCGCCAGGAGCCGGGGATTCCGTTCAACCGGTCGTCTCCGACCCCGGCCGACCTTCCGGGCCGCCCTATTGCAGATTTTGTCCCTAGGTAGCTGGTTGTTTCCAGGGTCATCAAACTCGATGACGGAAATTTGTCAGTTTTTTTTACACTGAGGGATTCCCGAGGCCAGCCTTCATCGCAAGAGGATTGGGCCAGTCACTCCGGATGACTTGATCTTCAAGTGCTTGCCCGCGACGCCACGGGAATGGCCCAATTATTGCTTGATGCCCAGTGCTTAGTAATCGCAGCAATGGAAAGGGAAGCCCACATGAAACGATCTTTGCCCCGGATGACCGCGCTAGCCTGCCTTTGTATCGGGCAGTTTTGTGTGTCCAGCAGTGCCAATGCCAACGTATTGACGGACGCGCTCGGCACAATGGCGCCCAACAGCTGGCAACGATTGAACCTGAATGAATTCCAGTCCGTCTGGACTCCACTGGCCCAGCGGCCGACCCCCGACAGCCCGGAATCGAACATCAGCGCGTGGAGCGGCGCGGCTTGGGATAGCCTGCGCAAGAACATGTACATCTGGGGTGGCAACATCGGTAACGAGCAGGGCAACGAGGTATATATCTTCAGTGCCACCACCGGCCTGTGGTCCCGAGGCGCCTTGCCCAGCCAGATCACCGAGGTCAATGGCCGCACCCTGACCGTTGACGGCATTTTCAATTCCCCCGTGTCTGGCGAGAGTTGGGACAATCTGGTCTATCTCACCAACGTCGATCGTCTCGCGGTGATGGGCGTTTCGATCGAAGGCCAGACCTTTCAGGACAGCAATGGCAAGGCCACCGGCCCCTATTTCTGGGATCCCTCCAAGGCAGATCCCAACAAGGTGTCCGGCATCACTGGCTCCCATGTAAACCCGCTGCTGTATCCGGACGTGGTGGGCGGTCAGATGTGGCAGAACCGGAATAACTTCCTCCCCCCCGTGAACTACGCCCAAAGCGGCGTAACCGCCCATGTCAGCAAGAACGGCAAGGATGTGGTCTATCTTGCCACCCGATATGACGACCTGTATCGGTACACGGTTAGCGACCTCGATCCAGCCCACGACACATGGGAATTGATCGGGCGCCGGACACAGAGCGGCCTGGATGGTGAAGGCGCCGGCACGTTCGACCCAACGCGGGAAATTTTCTTGAAGACCCTGACCGACGGATCCTTTGGTTTCTGGGATGTCAATCGCCCCCATATCCCGGGTAGCGGTATTTTCAACCGGGAAATCCAAGTCATCCCCAATGTCATCAGCGGCACGGCGCCGCTCAATTTTCAAGATGCCGGCATCGAATACGATCCGACGCTGGATGGCTATGTGGTCTGGGCGGGCGATAGCCGTGTGTGGCTGCTGAAGCCACCCGCCGGGTTCGGAAAGGATGCCCAGGGCTACTACAGCAATGGCACCGGCTGGACCCTGGAAGAACTCTATCCGACCGGAATCGGCCCCGGCCCGGTACCGAGCGGCGCCACCGGCGTGTTCGGCAAATGGGTCTACCTGCCCCAGGAAAGAGCGTACATGGGCGTCATCGACTCCGTATCCGGGGATGTCTTCCTTTACAAGCCTGGCTATCTTGCGGCACCCGTGCCCCTCCCGGCCCCGGTTTGGCTGTTCCTGACGGGGCTGGGTGTGCTGTTTGCGCGCAGGCCCGGCAAAGGAAGCCAACAGTAAACCCATCCCTCATCAGCCGGCTGGCGGTCTTGGCAATCTGTCCAGCCCAAGGCCGCCCCCTTGCCGGCTGAATCAGCGATAGCGCTCGGAGTAGTTCTTGAGATAGATCGCTGCGGCGTGAAGAAAACTCTTCAGGCCATGTTGCTTCCGGCCGATTCGTCCGCGGAATATCGCTTTGAAATCCGCCAGCGTCAGGGCAGTACCTGCGCAGCGGTTGATGTCATCGATGACTTTCTCCGGGGTAATCAGCAAATCCTCGTAGAGTATGTCGACATAGCTGGCCTGCTCTTGCCGCAGGAAGTCGAGAAGGCTGTCATGGACGCCCTGGTTATAGCGGCGGGCATGATCGAAAGTCTGGATCTGCCGGCGAATCGTGGTGGAGATCCAGCCTTGCATGCCATCTCGCCGGATGACTAGGAAACAGATATTGCTCAGGTCGAGAAATCGACGCCAATGGCGAATCGTCAGCCAGAACCTGGGGTCCTTCCAGACCCAGGGCTCATGAGCGCCGCATTTTTCGATGAAATCCATGAATGGCTTCGGATCGAGGCTTGCGGCCTGTTGCGTGACGCGGGAGACGAACTCTGGCCGGTAGACCATCGTCCAGTCTTCCTGGAAACCCGTTTCCCGAAAAATTTTGTTGTTCAGGTCCACGACTTCGGCATTCTCCCAGGTGTCGTAATCGACCTTCTTCATCGTGGCATCGCCAACCCAGTAACCCGCTTTGCTCAACAGCGCCGTGAGTACCGAACTGCCGGCCAGTCCCGCAGTCAGGATGATGACGTTTTTTTTCATGGCCCTCGTTCGCCTCGTGGGATAGTTAGCGTCCCCGCAGTTTGCCCCATAGCCCGGACAGGGTGCCGCCTAGGACCTCGATATACGCATCCAGAGCGACCAGCTTATCCCGGCTGTCCGCCATGGAGTACAGGGCACGCATACCGGGCTTGCCCAGGAAGCGTTCGCGATAGATGGAAAATAACCGGCCAATCCGGCCTGTGCTGAACAAATAGACGAAAACGGTGTCATCCACCCATTGGGCCGGTTGATAGCGCGAAAAGATCCTTTGCGGGGCGCATCCGGTGACATCCAGGTAGGCAAGTTCACTGAGGTTGACGCCGCAGGCCGTTCCCAATTCGTGTTGATCCCAATGGCGGGGGTTGATTTCGATCAACCGGGGAATGCCCTGATCATCGGTTTTGTATTCGGCCTCGAACAGGCCACTGTAGCCGACCGCGCGCAATACCTTCTGCGTGGCTTCCACCAGATCCGGCTTGTCCAGGGTTTCCACGATAGAACCCAATCCCGCGTCTTCCGGTATCTGCAGGATCTTTCGCGCCGTGTAGGCGCCAAGCAAATCGCCTTCGCGGCCGATGTAGCCACCGCAAATCAATAGATTTTCCACCGGTCCGGGAATGAATTCCTGCATGTACCAGTCGATCCCCAACTCCAGCAGCCTCGCCGCTTCTCGAATCGCCGAATGGCGGTCGCCGACAACGAAGCCCTTCTTGCTGCCGGCGCGTTGCCAACGCCCCTCGAGACGGGTCTCGTGGGCATGAATGGCCTTGATGATGGCTGGATAGCGCATCCCATCGGGGATACCGAAGTCCTGGCCGGGATCGTTGACCAGGCGGACGGTGCCTGGCGTGGCCACGCCCGCTTGGGCCGCAGCCATGGTCAGGCCGTGTTTGTCGATGACGCGCTCAACGATCCGCGCTTCGGGCTGAGCCATGAGGTAATGGGGCGAGAGCTGCGCACGGTGGTCATTGATGAATACCACGTCGAGATCCCGGGTCGGAAACAGCACGGCGCGCCCACCCAGGCGTTTGGCGAGATCTAGGAGTTGCTCCAGGTAACGAGGCGCGTCGTCGCGCGGATCCACGGTTCGCACGACCTCGAAGCGCTTGGAGCGGATGCCATAGGCCTGGGTCCTGCTATCCGTCACCAGGATCCGTGGAGCCAGGCGTTCCAGTGCACGCGCGATGCCGAGCGCGGAATGCCCCAGGTTCATGATGACAACGGGAATCGGTGCGTGCTTCATAAATTGGCTTCCATAGGCCAGAGTGGAGGTCATGGGGCCCTGCCCTCGGTCAGGCGTTGGGTGATGCGCTGCTTGATGGCGCGCGCGAGGGATTCCGCCCGGAACTTGAACAATGGCCGCTGAATAGTGAGCCAGTCCATTGCATCTTCCCGATTGGACAGGCTGCGTTTGTATTGGCTCTCTCCCATCAGGAAATCATATACCTGCATACCTGCCTGGAGATTCATCTCGATGGACAAGGCATGGCAGACAAGACCCGGTTTCAATTTGGGATTGTCGTCATAGACGAAGCCAGCCTGATAGTTGCTGACGACATCGCGGAATACGAAGTTGTAAAGCAAGCCGATCAAGCGGTCTCCGGCGGTTATCCTCAGCAGTTGGATGCGTCCCTGGGCAAAACCATGATGGATCAATTCATGGTGAAAGGCATTGGCGAAAGGGGTGGCAAATGCGCCTGGGTGACCCTTGTCACGCCAGTGGGCCTGGTGAAGCGTTCTGAGTTCGTCGAAAAAGGCCAGCGCCTGATCCAGGCAATTCGCAGGCGTCACGGTCAGTGGACCGTGTTCTCCGTAGAGCTTGATGGCTTTGCGAATTTGCTGGCGGCTGTTGCTGCTGAGGCTGCCCAGATAGTCCTTGCCCGCTTGCCGGATACCATCCAGATCGACCCAGAAAAAGCGGTTGCCAATCTCTCGGGCGGCCTGCAGACCATGGTCATCTGCCAGTCTCATGATGATGTCGGCCGATTGCGCCCGGGATACGCCCGGGATGCGCAGTTCCTCCCATAGATCCCGCCTGCCGGCGAGGAGGCTCATGGCGCTCGTCCAGGCGCGGGATTCATGGCCGACGCGGATGAGCAGGTCGTTGTGCTCCACAGTCAAGGTATCCAGGCTGGCGTCACCGGTCTCGGATAACAGCAGTGACTTGGCACGCAGGAAACGATGGCGCAGGACACGCCGCTGCCCAAATAGCCCAAGGGCGACGGTCTGGCTGCCATCGCGAACGCGCAACACCAGAATGCAGCGAGGTTCGGGCAGACTGCGCAACCACGCGCCCATCCAGGTCCAGGATTGGAAGAACGAGGCGGACGCATCGGCCTCCAGTCGCTCCCATTCCTGTTCCAGCGAGGCCAAGCCGGCCGGGTCCAGTGGCGTCAGCTCGGCAGCCAGGGCAGAGTCGGCACTGCCGCCAGCCCCTACAGGCCGGGAGACCAACCGACCCACGAAATCGATGGTGAGCGTTGCCGCCAGCCCGCGCCATGTCCGGGTGGAAAACGTGTGATCGGCCTGGGCAACCTCCTGGAAGGAGACATTCTTTTCCATGAAGGCGTTTTGCCAGCGGGCGTCCTTTTTTACCAGGAGATTGAAGGCCTGCGCGGTCAGGTCGCGCTCGCTGAGGATGAACAAGGTCTCGCCCTTGAATCGATTCATGCCATCGAGCATCGATTCCGCGCAGCGATCGGTGGAGGTGTGACCGCCCATCCAATGTGGCAGGCTGCGCACCATATCCCACAGCATGGAACGGGGATTGACCTCCATGCGCAGGGCCTTGCCCCAGAATCCGGAGTCCAGCAACCGCGTCGGGTAGTACTTGGTCAGTCTGGCGCCAGCGGAGATATCCTGGTTTTCCGTCCATGGGTTGAGCAGAACCAGGCCACGAACGCGCTCATCGGTGTGCGCATAGAAGAGCGCCGCCGAAGCGGCATCGCATAGCCCCCAGATGATGACCGAATCGACTTCCGGCACGCTTGCGAGAAAAGCGTCGATGGCGGCGCGGATGTCGTCGCCGACATCGCCAAAGCCGCGGCGCTCTCCCTCGCTATCCCCCATGCCGCGATAGTCGAAGCGGCACGATGCGATGCCGGAGTCGCCCAGCTGACGCGCCAGCAGGGTGAATTGACGGTGGCTGCCAGCCCGGTATTGAGGGCCGCCGACGACGATCAGGACCCCCAGGTTGAGCGCCCTGGCGGGCCGGGTGACGACACCGACCAGACGTTCCCCGCCGCAATCGAACAGCAGGGCATTTTCGCTCCATTCGCCCTCAGCCAAGATCCATTGCCTCCAGGGTGGCCCGGAGCAAATCCGGACATTCGGCGATCTCCTGGGTCAGCCAGAATGGCGGGCACGACACGCAACCAACCCGAACCTCGGCACCCGCCTGTCGCCAGGCTTCGCAGATGCGTTGCGTGAGTGGACTCGGTCCGGGGGTCTCCTCGGCGCCCAGTTCCAGCCAGAGAACCGGGCAGCGCGGCATGTAGCCGGCCAAATCCCGGGCCGCCAGATCCCGTGCCATGGTGGCGGAGAGGAGATAGCCGCCAACCTCGAGGCTCTCGCCTGCCGCCAGGCGCGCGCGCAGTTGCGACAAGCCGGTCTGGCCGCGACCGGCACTCAACACCTCGCCGGCCAGTTTGATGCGCAGAAACTGGTTCAGGAAAACCTCGCCCTGGATGACGGGTTGCCAGAGCAGCAGACGGTCCAGCCGCGACAGTTCCGCTGCCATCTCCACCGCCAGAGTCGCTCCGATGCGTAGACCCCAGAGGCCGATCGGCGCCGCCAGCCGGTCCGTCAGCCAGGCGTGGGCGACATGGATGTCGTCGCGCCAGCGCGACCAGGTCGCATCGCCGAAATCGTCGGCACTGTCGCCGCAGCCGGAGAGATCAACCTGCAACACCGCGCAACCGCGCTCGGCCAAGGCACGCCCTTGCATGGCAGCCATGCGCCGGGATTTGTGCATTTCCTCTGCGAAGGGGTGGATGTAGACCAGACCCCGCTCGACCGCGCCAGTGGCGGGCAGCAACAATTGACAGAAAAGCCGGCCATGGTTGCCATCCAGAAAAAACGGCTCCATGAGGAGACTGACATTACGCATGTCAGCGCCGCAGTTTTTGATCCACGAAAGCTGCCAGGCTGCCCACGGTCATGAAGATGTCCACACTGATTTCATCGTCGTCGATGCCGACACCAAAGGTTTCCTCCAGACTGGTCAAGACATGCGCAACGGTCATCGAGTCGAACTCGGGAATCGCACCGAGAAGCGGGGTGTCGGCCGTCAACGACGAAGTGCGCGCCCCAAGCTGCAAGGACTTGCCGAGAAGGTCCTTGACGACATCGATGGTGTCTTGGGGAGGCGGTGGAGTGTGTCGCGACATGCCCGGGAGTCTACAACAGTTTGCCTTCAATCCTGCGCCGGCTGTGGCTCTCGGATATAGTTGCCGCATTGGCAACACCTCCTCATTCTCGGGCATGCCCTACACACCAGAAGCGAATTGCCAGGTGCAGGTCTACCCGGACGCCGATGCCTTGCCAATGGAGTGGCAAGGACTCTTCGACCTGGCCGAAGGAATCAGTCCGGAACTCTCCCGGGATTGGTTTGGACATCTGGCGGCGACGGTCTTTCCGGAACCCGGGGACTGCGAATACTTCACCCTCTCGGTGGGACGCGAGCCGGCCGCCATTCTACCCATTCACCTGATCCGGGAAGGACGGCAAACCAATGTGGAGGCACTGGCCAACTACTACACCTCACTGTTTGCCCCTATCCTGTGTCCGAGTGTCCGGGCCGAGCACCTGGCCGCAGTGTTGCGTGGCATCGAGGATCGGCATCACGCCGCCGTCATGCAATTCGCCCCCCTGGATCCGGACGCGCCCGGTTTCGGGTTGCTCAGGCGCGCCCTGGCCCTGGCGGGGTGGCGGGTGTTCGACTATGCATGTTTCGGCAACTGGTATCTGCCGGCCCGCGGCCTGAGCTGGGAGTCTTATCGCCAGAGCCTGCCAGGCCGGCTGCGCAGCACCCTGGAACGCAAAGGCCGGCGCTTTGCGGCCGCCGGTGGAAGCTTGAAGTTGCTCACCTGCGCCGGACCGGGCCTGGAGCCGGCTATCGCCGCCTATCAAAGGGTCTATTCCGCAAGTTGGAAAAACCCAGAACCCTACCCGGATTTCATGCCCGGGTTGTTGCGCCTGTGCGCCCAGCGAGGCTGGCTGCGCCTCGGGGTCGCTTTCCTTGGCGAAACGCCCGTGGCAGCCCAGGTCTGGCTCGTCTGCCATGGCAAGGCATTCATCTACAAGCTCGCTTACGACGAGGCCCATGGAGGTTTTTCACCGGGAACCCTGCTGACCGGAATGTTGATGCGCCACGTACTCGATCAGGATCACGTTTTCGAAGTGGATTACCAGACCGGTGACGACGCCTACAAGCGCGACTGGATGCGCGCGCGCCGGGAGCGCCGTGGCCTGGTGGCCTACAACCCGCGTCGCCTGGCCGGTTTGATCGGCTTCCTGCGCGAGAGCGCCGGCCGTGCCGGCAAGTGGGGCCTGCAACGACTACGGGGAGCCCCCCCAGAAGCCCACCGAGAGTATCTGCCGACGGGATGGACGCCATGTGCAAGCTGCTGACCGACCTGATCTTCGACCGCCGGGCCACCGCGCCAGCGTCGACCGCACTGCAGTACGGCGCTGAGGAATGGAGCTATGCCATCCTGGCCGCCCAGGTTGAGGACGTGGCATGCCACTATCTCGAATTGGGCCTGGCCCGAGGCGAGCGGGTCGCGGTGTACCTGGAAAAACGTCTGGAAACCGTCGCCGCCCTGTTCGGGGCCGCCGCCGCCGGCGGCGTCTTCGTCCCCATCAATCCGCTACTCAAACAGGCCCAGGTACTGCACATCCTCAGCGACTGCTCGGCACGGCTATTGGTCACCAGCCCGGAACGGCTGGCGATGCTGGCAGGGCGTCTGGATGAATGTCCCTCCCTGCGCGCCGTGATTGTCGTCGGACAGCCGCCGGCCGAAGCCGGCACACGGATCGCGATCTCGCCCTGGGAAGCCCGTCCCGCCCCCGGCGCCCACATGCCGCATCGGGTCATCGACGCCGACATGGCGGCCATCCTGTATACATCCGGCAGCACCGGCCGGCCCAAGGGGGTCGTGCTCTCCCACCGCAATCTGGTGGCGGGCGCGGCCAGCGTGGCGAGTTATCTGGAGAACGGTCCCCGGGACCGGGTGCTGGCGGTATTGCCCTTGTCCTTCGATTACGGGCTGAGCCAACTCACCACCATGTTCCATGCCGGCGGCTGCGCAGTATTGATGAATCATCTGCTGCCCAAGGATGTGATCCGGGCGGTATCTCGCGAGCGCATCACCGGCCTGGCGGCCGTGCCGCCGTTGTGGATCCAGTTGGCGCAACTGGACTGGCCGGATTCGGTGGGAGACCACTTGCGTTATTTCACTAACTCCGGCGGCCATCTGCCCGGTCCGACGCTGGCTGCCCTGCGCGGGAAGTTGCCCCGCAGCCGGCCCTATCTCATGTATGGCCTGACCGAGGCCTTCCGCTCCACCTACCTGCCGCCGGAGGAGGTAGAGCGCCGGCCCGACTCCATTGGCAAGGCCATTCCCAACGCCGAGATCCTGGTGGTGCGCCCGGATGGCTCGCCCTGTGGCCCGGATGAGCCGGGCGAGCTGGTCCACCGGGGCATCCACGTGGCCCTGGGCTACTGGAAAGATCCGGTTGGCAGCGCCGAGCGCTTCCGGCCCGCGCCCGGACAGGCCGCCGGCCTGCCCCTGCCGGAGTTGGCGGTATGGTCCGGCGACACGGTCCGACGGGACGCCGAAGGCTATCTGTATTTCATCGGCCGGCGCGATGAGATGATCAAGACCTCCGGCTACCGTGTCAGCCCCGGCGAGGTGGAAGAAGTGGCCTATGCCACCGGACTGGTCCTGGAGGTGGCGGCCATTGGCGTCCCCCACCCCGTGCTTGGCCAGGCCATACTCCTGGTAGCCGTTCCGCACGATCCCTCGGATACCGCAATCGAGGCACTCCTGGACGCCTGCAGGCGGGAACTTCCGGCTTACATGGTGCCGATGCGGATCGTACTTCGACAAACGTGTCTGCCCCGCAACCCAAACGGTAAAATCGACCGGGCGGGCTTGGCCGCCGAGTTGGCCGGCCAGTTCGAAACAACCTGATCCGGCCACGGGCCGGCAACCATCATCACCCGCCGCCCCCCGGCATTACCGAGCGAGGATGCAGTGCGAAGCAACCCGATAGCGGTTCCCGAACAATATCTGGGCAGTCTTGCCTGTCCCTGTTGCAAGGCAAGCCCGCTGGCGGCAGGCGACGATGCACTGGCTTGCAATGCCTGTGGCAGCCGTTTTCCATTGGTTGAGGGCCGTCCCATCCTCCTCAACGAGGAAAACAGCATCTTCTCCATCAACGATTTCACCACTGGCCGCGTCACCACGATGGATCTGCGCACGGCGCCGGCCGGGCGCGTCGCGCTGGGTTCCCGGCTGAAGTCATGCATCCGCGGTCTGTTGCCAGATCTTTCCTACAGCGCCACCGATCTGCCCATCGAAGAAGTATTGGGGCGCATCGTGGCAGTCTATGGCAATCAGGCCCGCATCCTGGTCATCGGGGCCGGCGAGCAGGCATTGAGCCTGCCGGGCGGGGGGCGGGTGCTTTACACCGACGTCGCGATCGGCCCCCTGACCCATCTGGTCTGCGACGCCCATGACCTGCCTTTCGCCGATACCCAGTTCGATGCCGTCATCGCCAATGCCGTGCTGGAGCACGTAGCCGACCCATATCGCTGTGTCGAAGAGGTGCATCGGGTCCTCAAGCAGGAAGGTTTCGTGTATGCGGTCACCCCCTTCATGCAGCAGGTGCACATGTCGCGTTATGACTTTACCCGCTTCACCCATCTGGGCCACCGGCGCCTGTTCCGCCGTTTCCGCGAAGAGCGCAGCGGTGTCGCCAACGGCCCCGCCATGGTCCTGGCCTGGAGCTTCGAACGATTCGTAGCGGCTTTTGCCAGCAACCGGCGTTGGCATGCCTTATTGCGCAATCTGGCCCGCCTGATCGTGTTTCCGGTGAAATATTTCGACCGTCTGCTGGCCCGACGGGCAGCCGCCTACGATACGGCGTCGGCGTATTACTTCCTGGGCCGCAAGTCGGACACCACCCTGTCCGACCGGGAAATCATCGCCCTATACCGTGGCATGGGTTGAAGCCATGCTTGCCAATGCAGCCGGGATGCCAGGGGACGGGATGGCCATCAACCCCCATTGCGCCTTCCCAGTCGCCGACAATTGCCTGCAAGTGGGGGGCATGTCCCTGACGCGACTGGCCGAGCGAGTCGGCCGCACACCCTTCTATGTCTATGACCGCCAGCTGATCGAGGCGCGGGTGGCAGCCTTGCGCGCCGCCCTTCCAACCGGTATCGGCTTGCACTACGCCATCAAGGCCAATCCCATGCCGGATCTGGTGAAGCACCTGGCCGGTCTGGTCGATGGTTTCGATATCGCCTCCGGTGGCGAGATGGCTGTCGCCCTTGCTTCCGCCATGGCGCCGGAGAAAGTGAGCTTCGCCGGTCCGGGCAAGTCGGAGGCGGAGTTGCGCCAGGCCGTGGATGCCGGCGTGGTCGTCAGCATCGAGTCGGCGCGGGAGCTCGATGTGCTGTCCCGGCTTGCGCGGGAGTCGGGCCGATCGCCCCCGGTCATGCTGCGGATCAATCCCGATTTCGAACTAAAAACCGCCGGGATGAAGATGGGCGGGGGTGCGAAGCCTTTCGGCGTGGATGCCGAACAGGCCCCCGAACTGCTGGCCCGCCTGGCTGCATCGCCCCTCGATTTCCGTGGCTTGCACATCTACGCTGGCTCCCAAAACCTGCGGGCCGAAGCCATTGCCGAGTCCTTTGAGCAGACGCTGGACCTGGCCCGGCGCCTGGCCAGTCAGGCGCCGGGGCCGATCCGCGTTTTGAATCTGGGAGGCGGCTTCGGCATCCCCTACTTCGCAGGCGAAGCCCCCCTGGACCTGGCGGCCGTGGGGGCCCGACTGGCGGGGATGCTGCCGGCGGCGCGGCGGGATTTTCCCCAGGCCGAGTTCATCCTGGAATTGGGCCGCTATCTGGTGGGGGAAGCGGGGCTCTACGTCTGCCGGGTGATCGACCGCAAGTTCTCCCGGGGCCAACTCTTTCTGGTCACCGATGGTGGCCTCCATCACCATCTGGCGGCATCGGGCAACCTGGGCCAGGTACTCCGCAAGAATTTTCCCGTATTGGTTGGAAACAGGGTGGCGGCGGATGCTGGCGGAATCGCCACCGTAGTGGGGCCCTTGTGCACCCCCCTGGACATCCTGGCCGATCGGGCGCCGCTGGGGCACGCACGGATCGGCGACCTGATCGCCGTGGCCCAGTCCGGCGCCTATGGCCTGAGCGCCAGTCCGACCCACTTCCTGAGCCATCCCGAACCTGCGGAGGTACTGATTTGAACGGCGATCGGCCCGTCCAGGTTTGCTTGACCTTTGACATCGAAGTCTGGTGCGGCAGCTGGGACAACCTGGATGCCAGCTTCCCGGCCGCCTTCAAGCGTTATGTCTATGGCTCCAGCCCAACTAGCGGCTATGCCCTACCACGTACTCTGGAGATGCTCGACGAACATGGCCTCAAGGGGGTGTTTTTCGTCGAGCCGCTGTTCGCGGCGCGCTTCGGCATAGCGCCCCTGCGAGAGATCGTCGGCCTCATCCAGGCTGCTGGCCAGGACGTTCAACTGCATCTCCACCCGGAATGGCAGGATGAGGCCCGGGTGCCGCTCATCGCCAACCATGCGCGCAAGCGCCAGCACCTGTTCATGTACGACGTGGACGAGCAGACCGCCTTGATCGGCCATGGCATCAGGCTTTTGCGGGAAGCCGGGGTCGATGCGGTGCGCGCGTTCCGGGCTGGCAGCTTCGCCTGCGGCGCGGCGACCTTCGAGGCACTGGCGCGCAACGGCATCGGCCTGGACTTCAGCGTCAATCCCTGCATCTCCTACTCCGGCGCCGACCTTCCGGAAGCCCAGCGCCGCACTGGCAGCCATCGCATCGGCGAGGTCACCGAACATGCCCAATCGGTGCTCATCAAGGCCAACGGCCAGGCACGCCACCTCCAGGTGGGAGCCTGCGCCACGGCCGAGATCATCGAGGCGCTATCGGGCTTTCGTCAGGCCGGCTGGCCGACGATCAACATCCTGTCCCACAACTTCGAGATGCTCATTCCGGGTAGCGACAGGCCCGATCCTCTGGTCGTCCGGCGCTTCAAAAAGTTGTGCGCGTATCTGGCCGAGCGGCGCGACATCTACCCCACCGTCGATACCACCGGCCTGCTGCCAGTGCCGGCCGATGGCCTGTGGCTCGACCCGCCGCGAACCAGCCGCTGGTCGAACCTGCGGCGGGATATCGGTCAAGGACTGCGTTTCATCCTGGAAAAGATCGCTTGATCGAACCCGGTTAATCGGCGTGCAAATCCCAGACAACCGGGGGTCAAGAAGCGGGCTTCCGGCGCAGATTGCCGAGCAGTTGAGGGACAAAGCGATGCCGGCTCGTGGACCAGGGGGTGAAACGCGGAAGTTGATAGGGATCGCTGGCGCCTGTGGCGACGCCCCATTGGGTGGATACCGCCGCCTCGAAGCCCAGTTCCCGGGGAATGTCCGCCTGCTCGGGCAGATAGTCCTGACCAGGCTTGCCGTTGGGGTAGGCGAACAGCCGCACGCGCTGGCCCAGCGTGGCCTCCAGCCATTCCCTGCCTGCGGCGATCTCGGCCCGGGCTGCCTTGGCGTCGAGTTTCGCCAGGATGGGATGGCGGGCGGTATGGCCGCCGATTTCCATGCCAGATTCATGCAATTGACGTAACTGTGCCGTGGTCAGCATCAGGTTGGCAGGCAGTGGCCGATCCGTCACTCGACGGGCGAGCTCGGCCACGGTGCTTTCGCGCACATCGAGGGGCAGGTACTTGACCAGAGGCAGGATATGCTCGATTGCGCGGCGTTTCTCCTGGGGCGTGGCCAGATCATGGCTGCCCAGCCCCAGGTCAGACAGATCCAACCGGGTTTGGTTGGCCTGACGAATGGCTTCGATGACCGTGTCGTTGAACATGCGGCCACCATTCAGGTAGGCGGTAGCGATGAAAAAAGTGGCATGCAGGCCATGCCGGTGCAGGATGGGGACGGCGAGGGTCAGGTTGTCGGCGTAACCGTCGTCGAATGTGACACATGCTGCCCGCGCGGGCAGGTCGCCGCGTTTGAGCCGCTCCACTGCCTCGGGCAGGGGCAGAACGTTGAACACGCTCTTGAGCAGGGCCATGTCGCGGTCGAAAGTAGCCACCGTGGTCTCGGCCGGAAAAATCGGGTCGGTTTCCGGGAGCACGCGGTGGTAGATCAGGATGGTGAGACTGGCTCGCGGGCCCGAAGGCGAGAGGGCGTTGGCGGCGATCCTGTATAGGGCGTTCATGGGCGAAAACCGAAGTAGGCTTAGATGTGCCGCACGGAGAGCCACTCTTCCAACGCCAGCATTTGCCACACGGCCCGGCCGAAATAGGTGGCATGACCCTCCATGTGCTCGGCGCGGATGCGATCGATGAAGGCGGGCCGGAGGATCTGGCGCTTCTTCAGGTCCGCCAGGCGGTCATCGATGCGGTCCCGCAAAGGCGCGTATTCCCGCGCCCACACGCCAAAAGGCAGGCCGAAGCCATGTTTGCTCTTGTGGATGATCTCGTCGGGCAGGAAGCCGGTCAGCGCCTTCTTGAAGAACCAGCGCAGGTATTGGCCCTTCACCTTCCAGTCCGGGGGCACTTCACCGGAGAAATCCACCATGGCGTCGTCCAGCAGGGGATAGCGCACCTCGATGCCGGCGGCCTCGGTCATGCCGCCCACCTTGCGCAGGTCGTTGTCGGCCAGGGTGAATTTCAGGTCCAAGTGGAGCATGCGGTTGATGAAGGAGTCGGAATCGGACCGGTCATAGACCTCCTTCAGCCATTCACCCGGCACGCGGGCATTCACCTGGGCGAGAAAATTTCCATCGAACATCTCCTCCAGGGGCTGCCGGTAGACGAAGTTGTAGGACTCCATGCGTTCCGGCAGAGGAATGTTGGCCTGGCGGATATAGCTTTGCGCCTTGCGCACCGGGGGCAGAGCCGACAGGCCGGGCAGTCTTGCCAGGGGCTCGATGAGACCCTTGCGGACCAGCTCGGGGATGAGGTGATAGGCCTCGAACACCTTCTGTTTCGCGTAGCGCTCGTTGCCGCCGAAGATTTCGTCGCCGCCATCGCCGGCCAGCATGACCTTGTAGCCGTCGGCCGCAGCCAGCTTGGCGCAAAAATAGGTGGGAATGGCCGATTCGTTGGCGAAGGGTTCGTCGTAATGGCGGGCCACCAGGGGGATGGCCTCCAGGATGTCAGCCTGCCGCAGGTAGTACTCCCGCATGTCCAGGCCGAAATGCTTGCCGGCGATGCGGGCATATTCCATCTCGTCGAAACCGCTGGCATCGAAGCCGATGGAATAGGTGCGGGCCGCTCCCGAGAGTTCCTTGAGCACGCCGCTGACCGTGGAGCTGTCCGTTCCGCCGGAGAGAAAGGCCGCCACCTGGTCGTCGCCCATGGCGCGGCCCACGCATTCCCGCAGGAGCTTGTGGAAATGGGCCGACTGGGCCTCGAAATCCTGGCGCGGTTCGTCCCGGTAGTTCAATGCCCAATAGAAGCCCCGGGTCACCGTGCCGTTCTTCCAATGGGCCCACTGGGCGGGCAGCAGCTTCTCCACGCCTTGGAACACACTCCCCGGCGCCGGCACCTGGAAGAAATAGATGAAGTTGAACAGGCCCTGGGGATCCAGGGCCTGCCCCACGTCGGGATGGGCGGTGACCATGTCCGCCTGGCTGGCGAAGACCAGGCCGGCTGGGTGGGCGGCGAAGGCCAGCTTCTCCGCGCCGATGCGATCCAGGGCAAGGAACACGCTCTGTTCCTGCCGGTCCAGGATCGCCAGGGCGAAATTGCCGTGGATGTGCCTGGGCGCCTCCCGGCCATGGCGCCTCCACAGCTGGAGCAATGCCTGAGCGGCCGGAAGGTCTTGCAACTCGGGGCTATCGACGCGGGGGCGGCCGGTGATTACCGCGGCCAGATGGCCCTCCACCGCGACGGGCAGGTTGGCGGCCATGCCCCATACCGGGTCGGTATGGGCGTGGGCCGGGCGGGAAACGCTGCATGGGGCGAGCATGCGCTCCAGGGTTTGGACCGCGTCGGGACTGTCGTGACCCAGCCAGCCTGCTAGGCGATGCATGGAGGACTCCTGTGGAACCTGCGTATGGGGGAAAGTGTGTCAGGGCTGCCTGGGGGGGAGCGATGTGGACGGAATCAGCGGACCTTTCGGGTAGCCGCCCGCATCCAGCAGGCTGTCCCAGGAACTGGGATCGAAGCCTTTCTGGAGGGTCTTGCCCACCACGATGACCGGCACCTCCACCGCGCCGATGAGTTTTTTCAGTTCCACGGCGATCTCCGGCTCCTTGGAGGGATCCTTCAAGGTAAACGGTATCCCCCGTTGCGTCAGGTGGTCCCGGGCCTGATCGCACATCGGGCCGCAGGCGGCGGAATACAGCACCACGGGATTTCTATCCCTGGCCAGCCGGGTTTCGAAGGTTTCCTTGTCCACGTCCACCACGTTGCCTTTGCCCTTCACTTTCTGAGCTTGCCGGGCGCGGGCAGGAGGCGGCTGGTCCGAGTAATGCACCGCTCCGCGCTCGTCCACCCAGCGATAGACCTCTCCGGCGTGGAGCAGCGGGCTGGCCCCCAGCAACAGAATCAATAAGCCCCTGATCATGGCCTCTCCTTGGCAGTCCCCGGGCATTCTAGAAGCCGGGCGCGGGCCGGCACAAGGGCGGTTCAAGCCATTCCGTTGTGGCGCAGCAGGGCGTCGATGGTGGGTTCCCGGCCCCGGAAGGCTTTGAATGACTCAATGGCCGGCCTCGCCCCGCCCTGGGCCAGGATCTCGCTCCAGAAGCGGTGGCCGATGTCCGGGTTGAGGCCGCCGTGCTCCTCGAACAGGCTGTAGGCGTCCGCCGACAGCACCTCCGCCCACTTGTAGCTGTAGTAGCCCGCCGCGTAGCCGCCGGCGAAGATGTGGGAGAAGTTGTTGGGGAAGCGGTTGTATTCCGGCGGATGCACCACGGCCACCCGGGCGCGGATCTCCTCCAACATATCCAGCGCGGTCTTTCCGGGCGGCAGGTCGTGGTGCAGATGCATGTCGAACAGGGCGAACTCGATCTGGCGCACGGTCTGCATGCCGGCCTGGAAGTTCTTGGCCGCCAGCATCTTGTCGAAGAGTTCGCGGGGCAGGGGAGCGCCGGTGTCCACGTGACTGGTCATGTGCTTCACCACGTCCCATTCCCAGCAGAAGTTCTCCATGAACTGGGAGGGCAGTTCCACCGCATCCCATTCCACGCCGTTGATGCCCGACACGCCCAGATCCTCCACCTTGGTCAGCAGATGGTGCAGGCCGTGGCCGAACTCGTGGAACAGGGTGATGACGTCGTCGTGGGTGAGCAGGGCCGGTCTCTTGCCCCCTTCGGGGGCGCCGCCCACGGGCCGGGTGAAATTGCAGTTGAGGTAGGCCACCGGGGTCTGGATGCCCTCGTCCTTGCGGCGCCGGGTAATGGCGTCATCCATCCAGGCGCCGCCCCGCTTGGTGTCCCGGGCGTAGAGATCCAGGTAGAACTGACCGATGAGCTGCCCCCCCCGATCCTTGAGAGAGAAGAACTTCACGTCCTCGTGCCAAACCGGCGCGGAATCCTCGTGGATCTCCAGGCCATACAAGGTCTCGATGACCCGGAACAGGCCCGCCAGAGCCTTGGGCTCGGTGAAGTATTGCTTCACCTCGTTCTCCGAGTAAGCGTAGCAGGCTTCCCGCAGCTTCTCGCTGGCAAAGGCCACATCCCAGGCCTGGAGATCGGGCAGGGCCAGCTCGGCGGCGGCATATTCCCTGAGCTCCGCCATGTCTTTTTCCGCATAGGGCTTGGCCCGGGCCGCCAGGTTGTTGAGGAAGTCCAAGACCTCCTCCGGGGTCTGGGCCATCTTGGGCTCCAGGGAGAGCTGGGCATAGGAAGCGAAGCCCAGGAGCTTCGCTGCCTCGGCCCGCAGTTCCAGGATGCGGGCGATGAGGGGGGTGTTGTCCAGGTTCTCGGGGCCGAATTCCGAGGCCCGGGTGGTGTAGGCCCGGTACATCTCCTCCCGCAGGGCCCGGTTTTCGCAGAACTGCATGACGGGCAGGAAGGAGGGGGCCTGGAGATTGAGCTTGAATCCGGTCTTGCCATCGGCTTCTGCCATCTCCCTGAACATGGTCTTGGCATCGTCGGGCAGGCCGGCCAGCTCAGCCTCGTCGGCGATGAGCTTGCTCCAGGCGTTGGTGGCATCCAGCAGGTTTTCCTCGAACTTGGCCGAGAGCCGGGACAACTCCTCCTGGATGGCCATGAAGCGGGGCTTGTCGGCTTCCGGCAGCTCGGCGCCCCCCAGACGGAAGTCGCGCAGCTCGTTGTCCACGATCTTGCGCCGGGCCGGACTCAGCCCCGCGTACTCGTCGGAGGCGGCCAGGGCCTTGTACTTGAGGTACAGGCCCTCGTGCTGGCCCAGTTCGGCGTAATACTGGGTGATCTTGGGCAGATTGGCGTTGTAGACCTCCCGCAGTTCCGGGCTGTCCAGCACCGAGTGCAGGTGGGAAACCTGGCCCCAGGCCCGGGACAGCCGTTCGTTGGCGTCCTCCAGGGGCTGAACGAAGGCCGCCCAGGTGGGGGGGGTGGCAGGACTGCACAAGGTCTCCACCAGGGCGCGGTTTTCCGCCAGCAACTGCTCCACCGCAGGAGTGACGTGGTCGGGTCGGATTTCGCTATATCGGGGCAGGCCGGAGAAATCGAGCAGAGGGTTCATGACGGGACCGGAATGAGGGTGGTTGGGGAGTATCGGAGCAATGACGCGGATTTCAAGGCATAGTTTCAGGCGTTGCCATCGTGATTATCGATCATGGCCATCGAAGCCTACCGAGATCAGCACCCCCGCCTGGGCCGGGAAGTCTACGTCCATCCCGCCGCCACGGTCATCGGCGATGTGGAACTGGGGGACCAAGTCTCCGTCTGGCCCGGCGCGGTCATCCGCGGAGACGTGAGCCACATCCGCATCGGCGCCCGCAGCAACGTCCAGGATGGCGCCATCCTCCACGTCAGCCGCCCCAGCCCACGCAACCCCGATGGCGCCCCCCTGCTCATCGGCCGCGACGTCACCGTGGGCCATGGGGTGGTCCTCCATGGCTGCCGGATCGGCGACGAATGCCTCATCGGCATGGGCTCTCTGGTCATGGACCGGGCGGTGCTGGGGCCCCGGGTACTGCTGGGGGCGGGCAGTCTGGTGCCGGAAGGCCGGGTGCTGCAATCCGGCTGGCTGTATCTGGGCCGCCCCACCAAGCCCCTGCGCCCCCTGACGCCGGAAGAACTGGCCCACTTCGCCAGGCAGGCGGAGAACTACGTTCTTCTGGCAGCGGAATACCGGGCCTAGTGGCCCCGTTCCAGCCGTTTGGTATGCCGGTTCAGGCTGCCGGTCAGTTCCGAGATGATTTCCCCCGCCGCGTGGATGATCTGGTTGGGGGTAAAGCCGCAATGGCGCATTTCCTTGTAGAAGCCCTTGGCCAGCATCTTCGCCACCTTGTCCGGGTCGTGGGCCGACAGGGCGGTTACGGTATAGGCATCCGCCGAGCCTTCCAGCGTCAGGGCCATCTGGGCGAATCGGGAATCCAGCATGCGGGCCAGGCGGCCGGTCTGAATGGCGCGGGCGATCAGCACCGCCGCCAATTCCGCCTGGTCGAGATCGGCGGCACTGAAGTTCGCCCGCCCGACAGGCTCGCTGACGTTGAGCACCCCGGCGGGCTTACCCGCCAACCGCAGCGGGCAGGCCATGAAACTGCCGGAGGCGCCCGGCCGCCGGGCAGTGGCATACCATTCGGTGCGCTCGATGCGCGTGACGCGCACGCTCTTGCCGGTCTGGAACACCTCGCCGGCGATGCCTTCGCCGGGCATGGGCTCTTCCTTCCAGGCCTCCTCGGGCAACTCGCCGTAGAGGGCGGCGAGCTTGAGACGGGGCGCCTTGCCGTGCCCCGTGTCCAGCAACATCAGCGAGACCCGGCGGGCTTCGAGCAATTCACCGGTCAGACCGGTCAGGCGGTATAGATCATCCTCGAAGCCGCCACAGGCTTCGAAGGCGGCAAGTTCCTTGAGTTTCCGAATGCGGTGGTTCGCGTGCTCCATGGTGCCTCCCCAGGTAAATGTTGACGAGAGGATAAGCCGGCGCCGGGGTGAGCGCCACGGCGCCAGGCCATGGAAGACGCCACGGGCATCAATTCAGGGCGGACGCCAGCTTGCGCCGGTAGGTGGAAACCAACTCTCCCTGCCCCCCCAACAGGTTGAACACCGCCAGCATGGTCTTGCGCGGGGTATCGTCCCGCCAGGTGCGGTCGATGCGCACCATCTCCAGGAGTTCCTCCAGCCCTTCCTGGTGACGACCAGCGGCCACCAGGAGATTGGCCAGCGCCAACCGGGATTCCATATCCTTGGGATCGGTGGCGATCCTCTCCCGCAGGTCTGTCTCATTGCCGCCCTGCTGGCCGCCCTGGGCGAAGCTCAGCTTGGCCAGCACCCGCTGGGCGCGATCGTCCATGCGGGTGTTGGGCGAGAGGCTGTCCAGCAGGCGCCCTGCCTCCTCCAACTGATCCATTTCCAGCAGGATCTCGGCCGCGTCCAGGCGCACCCATTCATTGGCTGCATCCAGCTTGGATGCCTCGGCCAGTAATTGCAGGGCTTTGGCCGGGTCTCCCGCCTCCCGGGCCAGTTTGGCCTGGACCCGCAGTTCCTCGGCGGGGGAGGGAATGATGCGATCCAGGAAGGCCCGTACCTGGGCCTCGGGCAGGGCTCCCGAGAATTCCTCCACGATTTCGCCGTTGTAGACCGCCTTGACGCTGGGTATGCCGCGCACCGCGAACTGGGCCGCGAGTTCCTGGTTATGGTCGGCATTGATCTTGGCCAGGATGAACTTGCCGCCATACTCCTCCGCCAGCTTCTCCAGAATGGGCTTCAGAGCCTTGCAAGGGCCACACCACTCGGCCCAGAAGTCCATGACCACGGGGGTGTGCTTGGAGTTTTCGTAAACGATCCGTTCGAAGTTGGAGGCATCGACATCAAAGGCGTAGGCAGACATGGGCGTGTGCAAGCTTGTGCAATCCAGAGAGAAGATAAAAATATCCCTGGCTTCGCCGCTCAAGTAAAGCCGGGGGACAGGCGGCCAACTTTAATGCACAGGTTTAATCCAACCTATGACCATGGGCTGGCTTCTATTCCAAAATCCACCCCGCAGCACGCAACGCGCCCACTACAAACCGGATGCATCCGGAGGAGACGACCGATGAATTACGAAGCGTTTTACCGCCGTTCCATTGACGCGCCCGACGCTTTCTGGGGCGAACAGGCGGCCCTGATCGACTGGCACCGGCCGCCGGAAACCATCCTGGATTACAGCCATCCGCCGTTCCGGAAATGGTTCGTGGGGGGCGAGACCAACCTCTGCCACAACGCGGTGGATCGGCATCTCGCCACCCGCGCCGACCAGCCCGCCCTGATCTATCTGTCCAGCGAAACCGGCGAGGAAAGGCAATACACCTACGCCGAACTGCACCGGGAGGTGAACCGCTGCGCCGCCGTGCTGCAAAGCCTGGGGGTGAAGAAGGGCGAGCGGGTGGTGATCTACATGCCCATGATCGCCGAGTCCGTCTTCTGCGTGCTGGCCTGCGCCCGCCTGGGGGCGATCCACTCGGTGGTGTTCGGCGGCTTCGCGGCCCACAACCTGGCCCTGCGCATCGACGACGCCAGGCCCTGCCTCCTGATCTGCGCCGATGCCGGCATGCGCGGCGGCAAGCCGGTGCCCTACAAACATCTGGTGGACGAGGCCATCGAGGAATCCAAATTTCCCCCGGCCAGGGTGCTCATCGTGGACCGGGGCCTGGACCCGGACATGCGCCGCGTCGCCGGCCGGGACGAGGACTACTGGGATCTGCGCGACGACTTCCGGGACGCGGAAGTGCCCGTCACCTGGCTGGAGTCCAACGAGCCCAGCTACATCCTCTACACCAGCGGCACCACCGGCAAGCCCAAGGGGGTGCAGCGGGATGTGGGCGGCTATGCCGTGGCCCTGGCTGCTTCCATGAAGTACATCTACGGCGCCAACCCGGGCGAGACCATGTTCACCACTTCGGACATCGGCTGGGTGGTGGGCCACAGCTACATCATCTACGGCCCCCTGATCCACGGTATGACCACCATCGTCTACGAGGGCCTGCCCATCCGTCCCGACCCGGGCATCTGGTGGAAGATCGTGCAGGACCACAAGGTCACCACCATGTTTTCCTCCCCCACCGCCATCCGGGTGCTGAAAAAGCAGGACCCGGCCTGGCTGAAGAAATACGATCTCAAGAGCCTGCGCTACCTGTTCCTGGCCGGCGAGCCGCTGGACGAGCCCACCTCCCGCTGGATCAGCGACGGCCTGGGGGTGCCGGTGCTGGACCACTACTGGCAGACGGAAACCGGCTGGGCCATGCTCAGCTACCTGCCCGGGGTGGAACTCAAGCCCAACCGCTTCGGCTCCCCCGGCTTCCCCGCCTACGGCTTCAACATCAAGGTGGTGAACGAGATGACCGCCGCCGAGTGCGGCCCCGACGAGAAGGGCGTGCTCACCGTGGTGCCGCCCCTGCCGCCGGGCTGTCTCACCACGGTGTGGGGCGACGACCAGCGCTTCATCCATAGCTATTTCGGCCAGTTCGAGAAGGAACTGCTTTACTCCTCCTCCGACTGGGCGGTGCGCGATGCGGACGGCTATTTCTTCATCCTGGGCCGCACCGACGATGTCATCAACACGGCTGGCCACCGCCTGGGCACCCGGGAGATCGAGGAAGCCCTGCAAGCCCACCCGGCCATCGCCGAGGTGGCGGTGGTGGGCCTCTCCGACGAGTTGAAGGGCCAGGTGCCGGTGGGGTTCTGCACGGTGAAGGATCCGGCCCTGATCGCCAGTCCGGAGGGCCGCGCCGAACTGGAGAAATCCTGCATCGCCAAAGTGGCGGAACGCCTGGGGGCGGTGGCCAAGCCCCATAAGCTGCATTTCGTCACCGTCCTGCCCAAGACCCGCTCCGGCAAGTTGCTGCGCCGCTCCATCCAGGCGCTGGCGGAGGGGCGGGAAACCGGTGACCTGTCGACGCTGGACGACCCCAACGCCCTGGAGGAGATCCGCAAGGCGGTGGGCCGGCGAGGGTAATTTTCTTCCCCCTTTTTAAAAGGGGGGAACCCAGTTTGATGACGAGGACATGACATGACTTCACCCCCTTCTGCCGGCGCCCGCTTCCGTGCCGCCGTCGAAGCCGAACGCCCCCTCCAGGTGGTGGGCGCCGTCAATGCCTACGCCGCCCTGCTGGCCGAGCATTCCGGCTTCCAGGCCCTATACCTGTCCGGGGGCGGCGTGGCCGCCAGTTCCTGCGGCATTCCCGACCTGGGCATCACCACCCTGGAAGACGTGCTGGTGGATGCCCGCCGCATCACCGACGTCACCGGCCTGCCCTTGCTGGTGGACATCGATACCGGCTGGGGTGGTGCCTTCAACATCGCCCGGGCCATCCGGGCCCTGACCCGGGCCGGCGTGGCGGCGGTGCACATCGAGGACCAGGTGATGCAGAAGCGCTGCGGCCACCGTCCCGGGAAGGCCATCGTCTCCCAGGCGGAGATGGTGGACCGGGTCAAGGCGGCGGTGGATGCCAGGATCGACCCGGATTTCGTCATCATGGCCCGCACCGACGCGCTCCAGGCCGAAGGGCTCCAGGCCGCCATCGACCGGGCCTGCGCCTGCGTCGAGGCTGGCGCCGACATGATCTTCCCCGAAGCCATGACCCGGCTGGAGCAGTACGCCGAGTTCTCCAGGGCGGTGCAGGTGCCCATCCTGGCCAACATCACCGAGTTCGGCGCCACGCCGCTGTATTCCGTGGACGAACTGCGGGAGGTCGGGGTCGGATTGGTGCTCTATCCCCTGTCCGCCTTCCGCGCCATGGCCAAGGCGGCCCTGCAGGTCTACGGAGCCATCCGCCGGGACGGCCACCAGAGGAACGTGGTGGAGGCCATGCAGACCCGCATGGAGCTCTATGACCACCTGGGCTACCACGCCTTCGAGCAGAAGCTGGATGCGCTCTTCGCGTCCGGAAAAGAGCAGTAACCCGTAGGTTGGGCTGAGGTACGAAGCCCAACAATGACCGCACCATGTTGGGCTTCCTGCATCAGCCCAACCTACCCTGCAAGGAGACGTCATGAGCGACACCACCGTGCAACCCCCCACCGCCTCCGGCCCCAAGCCGAAGAAATCCGTGGCCTTGTCCGGCGTCGTGGCCGGCAACACCGCCCTGTGCACCGTGGGCCGCACCGGCAACGACCTGCATTACCGGGGCTATGACATCCTGGATATCGCTGACGTGTGCGAATTCGAGGAGGTCGCCCACCTCCTGATCCACGGCCACTTCCCCAACCGGGAGGAACTCAAGGCCTACAAGACCAGGCTGCAATCCCTGCGCGGATTGCCCACGGTGGTGAAGAACGTGCTGGAGCAATTGCCTGCCGCCACCCATCCCATGGATGTCATGCGCACCGCCGTCTCCACCCTGGGCTGCGTGCTTCCGGAAGAGGAGAAGCAGCCGATCCTGGGGGCGCGCCACATTGCCGACCGGCTCATCGCCAGCCTGGGCTCGGCCCTGTTGTATTGGTATCACTACGCCCAGAACGGCCGGCGCATCGAGGTGGATAGCGATGAAATGCGCGACGAAGACTCCATCGGCGGCCATTTCCTGCATCTGCTGCACGGCAAGAAGCCGCCTGAGATCTGGGTGCGCGCCATGCACACCTCGCTGATCCTCTATGCCGAGCACGAATTCAATGCCTCCACCTTCGCCGGCCGGGTCATCGCCGGCACTGGTTCCGACATGTACTCCGCCATCACCGGCGCCATCGGCGCCCTGCGCGGCCCCAAGCACGGCGGCGCCAACGAGGCGGCCTTCGGCATCCAGTCCCGCTATGAGACGCCGGACGAGGCAGAGGCGGACATCCGCGCCCGGGTGCTGGAGAAGAAGGAAGTCATCATCGGCTTTGGCCACCCGGTCTACACCATCGCCGATCCCCGCAACAAGGTGATCAAGGCGGTGGCCAAGCGCCTGGCCGACCACAACGGCAACCACAAGCTCTACGCCGTGGCCGACCGGCTGGAGGCGGTGATGTGGGAGATCAAGAAGATGTTCCCCAACCTGGACTGGTTCAGCGCCGTATCCTACGCCATGATGGGGGTGCCCACTGCCATGTTCACGCCCCTGTTCATCATTTCCCGCACCACCGGCTGGGCTGCCCACGTGATCGAGCAGCGCCTCGACGGCAAGATCATCCGGCCCTCGGCGAATTACATCGGCCCGGAGGATTTGAAGTTCGTGCCCATCGACCAGAGACCCTGATGAACCCCCTCGTTCCCCCCTTTGAGAAAAGGGGAGCAGGGGGGATTCAGCGTTCTACCCAATGAGCACCGGCTTGAATCCCCCTCGATCCCCCTTTTCCAAAGGGGGAAGAAAACCTGAAACCGCCCACTGAGGAACCCTCCATGTCCGCCCACGACATCCGCTCCGCCGAACGCCCCCCCTTCGACAGCATCCTGCAAGCCATGGCCGACTACGTCATGGACTACGACGCCAGCCAGTCCAAACTGGCCATGGAGACTGCCCGCTACTGCCTGATGGATTCGCTTGCCTGCGCCCTGATGGCCCTGGACTACCCGGAGTGCACCAAGCTGCTCGGCCCCCTCGTGCCGGGCGCCACCCTGCCCGGTGGCACCCGCGTGCCTGGCACCTCCTATGAACTGGACCCGGTGAAGGCCGCCTGGGACATCGGCTGCCTGGTGCGCTTCCTGGACTTCAACGACACCTGGCTGGCTGCCGAGTGGGGCCACCCCTCCGACAACCTGGGGGCCATCCTGGGGCTGGCCGACTGGCTGTCGCGCAAGCGGGTGGCGGAAGGCCAGGTGCCCCTGAAGATGAGGGACGTGCTCATGGCCATGATCCAGGCCCACGAGATCCAGGGGGTCACCGCCCTGGAAAACGCCTTCAACCGGGTGGGCCTGGACCACGTCATGCTGGTGCGCATCGCTTCCACCGCCGTCGCCGCCAGGATGTTGGGCGGCAGCCGGGAGGAGGTGCTCAACGCCCTCTCCCATGCCTGGATCGACGGCTGCAGCTTGCGTACCTACCGCCACGCCCCCAACACCGGCTCGCGCAAGTCCTGGGCGGCCGGCGACGCCAGCTCCCGGGGCGTGCGTCTGGCCATGATCGCGCTCACCGGCGAGATGGGCTACCCCTCCGCGCTCACCGCCAGGACCTGGGGCTTCCAGGACGCTCTGTTCCGCGGCAATGAACTGAAGTTCAGCCAGCCCTTCGGCAGCTACGTGATGGAGAACATCCTCTTCAAGATCAGCTTCCCCGCCGAGTTCCACGCCCAGACCGCAGTGGAATGCGCCCTCGCCCTGCACCCGGCGGTCAAGGGCCGGCTCGACCAGATCGAGCGCATCGAGATCGAGACCACCGAGGCGGGTTGCCGAATCATCGACAAGACCGGCCCCATGAACAACTATGCGGACCGGGACCACTGCATCCAGTACATGGTGGCCGTGCCGCTCATCAAGGGCAGCCTCGACGCTGACGATTACACCGACGCCGGCGCCGCCGACCCGCGCATCGATCACCTGCGTTCCCTGACCACCGTGAAGGAGAACCCGCGTTTCTCGCGCGAATACCTGGAGGCCGACAAGCGTTACATCGGCAACAGCGTGCAGGTGTTCTTCAAGGACGGCACGGCGACGGAAAAGGTCAGCATCGACGCTCCCATCGGCCACCGGAGCCGCCGCGCCGAGGCATCCCCATCCTGGTGAAGAAGTGGGAAGCCGCCATCGCCGCCAGGCTTTCCGCCAAGAAGTGCGCGGCCCCGACCGTCCTGTGCGCCGACCATGCCGGCTTCGAAGCCGCGCCGGTGCAGGAGTTCATGGGGCTGATGGCCGTCTGAGCAGGATTTTTCCCAGTGAGAGCGGCGCCCTTGGGCGCCGTTATTTTCGGCAAAGCACCTGCCGGATATGGCTGCCGCAGGCTTGGCGCCTATTTCAGCAGGCGCTCACTCCAGCCCCTGGCTCGCCAGGTAGTCCTCATAGCCGCCCTCGTAGACCACGTGGCTGCCGTCCAGCTTGAGCTCGATGATCTTGTTGGCCAGGGACGACACGAACTGGCGGTCGTGGGAGACGAAGATCAGGGTGCCGGTAAAGGCGTCCAGGCCGTTGTTGAGGGACTCGATGGATTCCATGTCCAGGTGGTTGGTGGGCTCGTCCATCACCAGCACGTTGGGACGCAGGAGCATCAGCTTG
>CAZYEY010000048.1:0-2864 GCA_964646585.1 uncultured Thiobacillus sp.
TAGGTGGCGCTCACCGCGACGCCAAGCGCGGGGCGGGCGCGGGCGAGCGGGCGAGCGTGTTTCGGTGGGAGTGGCCGCTGCGGTGGCAAGGAGCGTTCGCTGAAGCGGGCGCGCCGCGGGACGTTGCGAATTGTGCCGCTCCGCCGGAGGGTGCGGCGTGAAGGTGTTTGCGCGGCGCTGCCGCCCCGGCCCCCGCCTCGAGGGCTGGTTCGCGTCCGACGCGGACTTTGCCGAGCAGCGCGAGCGCGGCCTGCTGTGCTGCCCGGTGTGCGATGACGCCGCCGTCACGCGCCTGCCCAGCGCCCCGCGGCGCAATCTTGGCAGCGGCGAGGCGAGCGACGCGCCGCAGGGGCAAGGTCCGGTCCCGGCGCGCACGACCGACGGCGCTCAGCCGGCGCCGCAGGAGGCGGCCGCCCGCGCGGTGGCCGCCCTGCGCGAACTGCTGGCGCGCACCGAGGATGTCGGCGAGCGCTTCGCCGAGGAGGCGCGCCGGATGCATTACGGCGAGGTGGCCGAACGCAACATCCGTGGCCGCGCCAGCGCCGAAGACGCGCGTGCGCTGCTGGAGGAAGGCGTGCCCGTGCTGCCCTTGCCCTTGCCCGAGGGCTTTGACGGGCCGTTGCACTGAGCGGCTGAGAGGAAATCGGTCTTTCCGCGCCGAACGGGCACCCGGCCATCTGGCGCGGCGGTGCGCTCGATCTGTAACGCGCCGGTGAACCCTCGGCGGCCGGCGCTCACACCGCAAACTGCAGGGCCGCCAGCCGCGCGTAGGCGCCACCGGCGGCCAGCAGGCTTTCATGCGCGCCTTGACGGTCTCGAGCTCATCCAGCACCGCCTTCAGCGGCTGGGTGGTGTCCAGCTGCTTTCGCTTGCCCGGGCGCATGGCCACGTGCCAGTTCACCTTGTGGTGACGCTGCTGGACTTCGTCGCCCTTGTCCACACCCTGGTAGCCCGCATCGGCAAAGACGTCGCGTTCCTTCCCATGCAGCAGCGCGTGGGCCTGCGTGACGTCATGCACGTTGGCCGCTGTCACCACCACGCTGTGAGCCAGGCCGCTGGCCGCGTCCGTGCCGACATGCGCCTTGCAGCCAAAGTGCCACTGGTTGCCCTTCTTGGTCTGGTGCATCTCGGGGTCGCGGCTGCGGGTCTGGTTCTTCGTCGAGCTGGGTGCGGCGATCAAGGTGGCATCCACCACCGTGCCGCTGCGCACCATCAGGCCGCGCTGAGTGAGCATGCCGTTGACCAAGCCCAGCATACGCTCGCTCAGGTTCTTCTCTTCCAGCAGGTGACGAAAGCGCAGGATCGTGGTCTCATCGGGCACCGTGTCCACCCCCAGGTCCAGGCCCACGAACTCGGCAAAGGCCGGCACGTCGTAGATCGCTTCCTCGGCCGCCGGGTCCGACAGCGCGAACCACTGCTGCAGAAAGTGGATGCGCAGCAGCACCGACACCGGGTAGGGGGGACGCCCGCCCTTCGGAGCCGGGCCGCTTGGCATGTGCGGCGCGATCAGCGCCTGCAGCTCACGCCAAGGTACCACCCGATCCATCTGGCGCAGGAACTCGCGCTTGCGCGTAGTCTTCACTTTCAGCTCAAACCCGGCTCCCAGACTAGCTTGCTTCATCGGCGGCGCTCCTGCGGCGTGCTTCCTCACAGGCGTCATACTACCCGGGCAGGGGTGGTTGTGCAGACGATCCCTAAGGAATGACGGTATGGCCGCCCTGCGCCCGCTCCTCGTGCTGACCCTGATGCTCATGCCACCTCTCCCAGAGGTCCTCGCCGCACCGCAGGGGGGCGGCATGCCGCCAGCACCGGTCAAGGTGATCGAGGTGAAGAAGACCTCCCTCGTCGAGACCGCAGTCTACCCGGCCCGCCTGCGGGCGGTGGAGGAGGTGGAGGTGCGTCCGCGCGTGAGCGGGATGGTCGAGCGGGTGCTGTTCAAGGACGGCACGCGGGTGGAGAAAGGCCAGCCGCTGTACGAGATCGACCCACGCCCCTACGCCGCCGAGGTCACGCGTGCCGAGGCCGCCCTCGCCCAGGCCGAGGCGCAGCTGCGCCAGGCCCGCGCCGAACAGGTGCGCGGCCGGGCCCTGGCGCAGACCCAGGCACTGTCGGGCGCGGCCATCGAGCAGGGCGATGCGACCCGGCAGGTGGCGGAGGCCAACGTGCGCGCCGCCCGCGCCGCGCTGGAGGCGGCGCGCCTGGACCTCGACTTCACCCGCGTGCGCGCCCCGATCGCCGGGCGCATCAACCGCACCCTGGTCACCGCTGGCAACCTGGTCTCCGGCCCTGGCGGCAACGGCGCGACCTTGTTGACCACCCTGGTGCCGCTTGATCCGCTGCACGTCTATTTCGAGCTGGATGAGCGCACCATGCTCGGCTTCGGTGACACTGCCCCACTCGGCGCAACGGTGGGGGTGGCCTTTGAGGGCGAGGAGGACTTCCCGCACAAGGCCCGTATCGACTACTTCGACCACAGCTTCAACCCGGCGACCGGCACCCGTACGGTGCGCGCCGTGCTGGACAACCCCAAGGGCATCTTCGCCCCCAGTCAGTTTGCTCGCGTCCTCCTCGCCACCGCCCGCCGTTTCGACACGGTCAGCGTGCCTTCGCGCGCGGTCGGCGCCGACCAGGGCCGCCGCTTCGTGTTGGTGGTGGGGGCGGACGACACCATCGAGTATCGACCGGTCACCCTGGGGCCAGAGATCGGCGGCCAGCGTCCGGTCCTGAGCGGACTTGCGGTTGGCGAGCGGGTGTCGTGTCCCGGTTGAGTTGATTGGTCACGCGTCTGTTGAACAGTTCAGGGTGTGCTTGCTGCCATTGTTTCATAGCCTGGATGGGACTGACATGCCCCAAGGCCTTCTGTG
>CAZYEY010000049.1:0-8597 GCA_964646585.1 uncultured Thiobacillus sp.
CGTCCTGGCCGCCCGCGAAGCGGCGCCGGCGTCCGTGACGGTGCCGGAACCACCGCCGCAGCCTGCGCCCCTGCCCGCCGTCCTGCCGGCCCTCGCGCCTGAGCCCGTCCGTCAGGCGGCAGTCCCGGCAACGCCCGCGACCCCACCTGCGCCAGTCATTCCGCCAAGTTTCGACGCCGATTACCTGGACAACCCGGCGCCGGCCTATCCCGGCCTGTCCCGCCGCCTGGGTGAGCAGGGGCGGGTACTGCTGCGGGTGTTCGTGAACCCGGACGGCACCGCCGCCCAAGTAGAGATCCGCGAATCCAGCGGCTACGAGCGTCTGGACCGAGCGGCCCGGGACACGGTCCTGCGCTGGCGTTTCGTCCCTGCCCGCCAAGGCGAGCGGGGCGTGGCGGCCTGGGTGCTGGTCCCCATCACATTTTCGATACGGAGTTGAGCCATGCAGCAGAACCTGGGCTTCGCCCACTTCATTTCCCAAGCCGACGGCGTCGGCCACTTCCTCCTCGTGGTATTGGCCCTGATGTCCATCGCCACCTGGTATCTGATTGTCACCAAGACCTGGGGCAACTGGCGCATGCACCGTCATGCCCGGGCCTTCCTGGACGCTTTCTGGGAAGCGCCGGACATGCAGACGGTGGCCGCCTACCTGAAAAGGCATGGCATCCGGGACCCCTTCTCCCACCTCACCCATCACGGCCTTCGCGCTGCCGAGCAGCATGGCGCCAAGACCGGCCAACGCATGATCGAATCCGGCTCTGCCGACGAATTCCTCACCCGCGCCCTGCGCCGGGCCATGGACCAGGACACCGCGCGCCTGGAATACGGCCACACGGTACTGGCCTCGGTAGCCTCCAGCGCCCCCTTCGTCGGCCTCTTCGGCACGGTCTGGGGCATCTACCACGCCCTCCTGGCCATCGGCATGAGCGGCCAGGGCACCCTGGACAAGGTGGCCGGTCCGGTGGGCGAGGCGCTGATCATGACCGCCCTGGGCCTGGCCGTGGCCATCCCCGCAGTGCTGGCCTACAACGCCTTCAGCCGCGCCAACCGCGTCATGCTGGCGGAACTGGACGGCTTCGCCCATGACCTGTTCGCCTTCATGTCCACCGGCAACCGCAACGCCCCGGTGGATGCCCGCGCCGCCGCCCAGGTGGCGGTGCTGGCCGAGGCGCGCGCCGCCGCCGGGAGCGCGTGATGGCCTTCGGCAACTTTTCCGGCAACAGCGCCAGCCAGCCGGTGGCGGAGATCAACATGATTCCGCTGATCGACGTGATGCTGGTGCTGCTGGTGATCTTCATCGTCACCGCGCCCCTGCTCACCCATGCGGTGAAGATCGACCTGCCCAAGGCGTCCAGCCAGGTGAACGTGCCCAAGCGGGAGAACGTGCATCTGTCCATCGACGCCGCCGGCACCGTGTATTGGAACGGCGAGCAGGTGGAAGCCGGCGACTGGCAAGCGAGGATGAGCGCCGCCGCCCGCCTGGACCCCCAGCCGGAACTGCACATCCGGGCCGACGGCGAACTGGCCTACAAGCGGGTGGTGACGGTCATGTCCGACGCCGCCCGGGCCGGACTCACCCGCATCGGCTTCATTACCGATCCGAGAATGACCCCCTGAGCACTCAGATTTCCCCTACCCGCCAGCCAGCCACCAAGCGCCAGCCAGCACTGACCAACCAAGCAACAAGGAGCTTATGGTGCACCCCAAGCAAACCCCGCTGGCCTCGGCCCTGGCCGAACTTCGAACCGATCGACCCGTCCTCTCCGTCCCGCCGGAATCCCGGCGGCGGAAGCTGCTGCCCCTGGGCGCGGCGCTCATGGCGGCTTCCCTGAACACCCTGGCACAACAGCCGGCGATGACGGACAAGGAAAAGACCCAGGCGGAGAAAACCCTCTCCACCGTCAACGTCCAGGCCGATGCCGACATTCCCCAGGACGGCATGCGTGCCACCGTCACCCGGGTAGGCAAGATCCTGCAGGATCCCCACGACATTCCCCAGGCGGTCACCAGCGTGACCAACAAGATCATGGAGGAGCAGCAGGTGGGCTCCCTGCGGGAGGCGCTGCGCAATGTCTCCGGCCTGACTTTCAACGCGGCGGAAGGCGGCCGCTCCGGCGACAACATGATGCTGCGGGGCTTCTACACCTTCGGCGACATGTACCTGGATGGCATCCGCGACACCGCCCAGTACAACCGGGAAACCTTCAATCTGGAACAGGTGGACGTGCTGCGTGGTGCCGGCGCCATGCTGTTCGGCCGGGGCCAGGCCGGCGGTGTGATCAACCAGGTGAGCAAGACGCCTCTGCTCACCGACCGCCACAAGATCACCGCCAGCATCGGCAGCGACGACTACCTGGAAGGCACCGGTGACTTCAACAAGCGTCTGGGCCGGACCGCCGCCATCCGGGTCAACGTCATGCACCGGGATGAGGGCAGTTGGCGCGCGAATCCGACCACGGGTGACGAACCGGAAATCCACCGTGAGGGCCTGGCGGTAAGTCTGGGTTTGGGGTTGAGCACCGATGACGAATTCATCCTCAGCCATCTGGTGACCACGGTGAACGACAACCCGGATTACGGCATCAGTTTCGACGCGGCCACGCGGCGGCCCACCAGAAACTTCCCCTCAAACACCTTCTGGGGCACCGGGCTCAACTTCGACGAGGGCGAAACGCGCATCACCACCGCCACCTACACCCACCGCTTCTCACCAAAAAGCGAGTGGCGCACGCAACTGCGGCATGCCGAATATGCGCGCAGCTACTGGGCGCGCACGCCCAGCAACACCATCGCGCCAACCGCCAACAGCGCGTTGTGCACGAACCCTACGACTTGCAACGGTGGTCCGACCCGCACCGCCAACTACGTAACCGATACGCTGCAAAGCGACTTCAACAACAAATTCAAGGCCTGGGGCATGGGCCACGAATTCCTGCTCGGCATGGAATATCTGAAGGAAGACAGCTTCCGCAACACCTTGCAGAACGTCGGCGGCACGACCAGCGCGAACCCGCCCCGCTACAGGCCTTATCTTGCCTCCACCACGGCGACGCCCACGACCTTCAAGTCCGATTCCTACGCGGTGTACTTCCAGGACACCATCGAATTCGTACCGCGCTGGAAAGCCACGCTGGGTGCGCGCCGCGACCAGATGGACGCCAAGTATTCCAGCACGACTTCTCCCGCGCTCAAGTATGGCGAATGGAGCACCCGCGCTGCGTTGTCCCATCACCCCAGCGAAGAAACCCACTATTACCTGGGCTACAGCGACTCCTTCAGCCCCACCGCCGATCTGTACCAGCTCACCGTCGCGCCCCAGCCGGCGGAACGCAGCCAGGTCCTGGAACTCGGCGCGAAATGGCTGCTGCTGGACGGCGATCTCGCCCTGCGCGCCGCCCTGTATCGCGCCAACAAGGACTGGGAGCGCAACACCGACCTGGAATCCACCGCCGCGATCCTGACCAAGAAGCGCCGCACCGACGGCTTCGAGCTGGAACTGGCCGGACGCATCAATGACGACTGGGAGGTGTTCTCCGGCCTGGCGTTGATGGATGCCAAGATTCTCGACACGGCGGAAAACATCAACCCCACCACGGGCGTCATCACCAAGGGCAACCTCGGTTATATCGGCCAGCGCGCCCGCAATACCCCGAAATACACCTTCAACCTGTGGACCACCTACAAGCTCGGAGGCGGTTGGAAGATCGGCGGCGGCGTCGAGGCCAAGGGGGACCGGTACGCCTATAACCCGAGTGGCGCCGGCGCCATCCCCACCCTGCCCGGCGGCACCACGTTCCACCCCAACACGGCGCCGGCCTACGCCCGCTGGGACGCGATGGTGGCCTACGAACAGAAGACGTGGACGCTGCGCCTGAACATCCAGAATCTGTTCGACAAGACCTACTTCGATTCCATCTACGACAACGGTGGCTTCACCGTGCCGGGCACCAAACGCAAGTTCATCCTCACCGGCGAGTACAAGTTCTGACCCCCACCGCCGTCCCGGCCAGGGGCGGCGCTTTTCCACGGACCATCATGCTGATCACCATCGACCACGTCCTGACCCCCGACGAACTGGCCCAGGCCAGGAACCTGCTCGACTGCTCCCCATGGGCCAGCGGCCTGATCACCGCCGGGCCCCAGGCCGCCCAGGCGAAGAACAACCTCCAGTTGTCCGAGGACGCCGAGCACCTCCCCGCCCTGCGCCGGCTGGTGCTCGGCGCCCTCCAGCGCAACGCGCTGTTCTTCACGGCGGCCCTGCCCCTGAAGATCCTGCCCCCCTTCTTCAACCGCTACGGTGGCGAGACCAACCACTACGGCTGGCACACCGACAACGCCATGCGCCTGGCGCCCGACGGCGGCTATGTGCGGGCCGACGTCTCCGCCACCCTGTTCCTGTCCGAACCAGACGAATACGAGGGCGGCGTGCTCACCATCGAGGACACCTTCGGCGAGCATGGCATCAAGCTCAAGGCCGGCAGCCTGGTGGTGTATCCCTCCTCCTCCATCCACCAGGTCAGCCCCGTGACCCGGGGCGAGCGCCAGGCCTGCTTCCTGTTCATCCAGAGCATGGTGCGGGATCCGGGACAGCGCCGGCTGCTGTTCGACATGGACATGGCCCTGCTCGACCTGCGCGAGCAACTGGGCGAGACCCCGCCCGTGGTGCGCCTGACCGGCGCCTACCACAACCTGCTGCGGCGCTGGGCGGCGTCATGACCCGCCAGCGTCCCGCGTTCCCTGGGGCCTTTCCTCGCGCGGAAGGCTTTGTCCAGCCAGCCACCCGGATGCCATCGGACGCTGGCCCAGGCAGCCCGCTGCTTTTTTCATGACCCGGCCCCGTCTCGTTACCCTGCCCGACGGCATCGACACCGCCGCCGACTACGAGTCCCCTGCCCGGGAACGGCTGGACCCGGCTGCCTGGAACTATCTCCAGAGCGGCGGCGGCATCACCCTGGCCGCGAACCGGCGCGCCTTCGACGCGCACCCGCTGATGCCGCGGCCCCTGGCGGATGTGGGCGGCGGCCATACCCGCCTTACCCTGTTCGGGCAGACCATGGAACATCCCATCCTGCTCGCCCCCATCGCCTACCAACGCCTGTTCCACCCGGACGGCGAGGCCGCCAGCGCCATGGCCGCCGCCGCCCAGGGCAGCGCCCTGGTGGTCAGCAGCCTGGCCAGCCAGAGTCTGGAAAGCATTGCCGAGGCCGGCGCCGAAGGTGGCGCCGTACCCTGGTTCCAGCTCTACTGGCAGGGGGAGCGGGATGCCACCCTGCGCCTGGCCCGGCGGGCGGAAGCCGCTGGCTGCCCGGTACTGATGCTGACCGTGGACGCCCCTGTCAAACCCGCCAGCCTGCTCCTGCCCGACGGCATCGCGGCGGTGAACCTGGAACGCCCTCTTGCCCCCACTCCCATCGCTGCCGGGCAAAGTCCGGTATTCGACGGCTGGATGGCCCAGGCCCCCACCTGGGACGATCTGGCCTGGCTGCGGGAGCGCATCCACGGGCCCTTGCTGCTCAAGGGCCTGCTCCACGCCGACGACGCCGAGCGCGCCGTCGGCCTGGGCTGTGACGGGCTGGTGGTGAGCAACCACGGCGGTCGCGTCCTGGACGGCGTCCCCGCCAGCCTGGAAGTCCTCCCCGCCATCCTGGCGCGGGTGGCGGGCCGGGTGCCGGTGCTGCTGGACAGCGGCGTCCGCAACGGCCGCGACGTGTTCAAGGCCCTGGAACTGGGTGCCGCCGCCGTGCTGCTGGGCCGTCCCTACATCTGGGGCCTGGCCGCCGCCGGCGCCCTGGGCGTGGCCCATGTCATCCGCCTGCTGCGGGACGAACTGGAATGCGCCATGGCCCTGTGCGGCCGCCCCACTTTGCAGGCGACCGGCCCCACATGTACGCAAGCCCCATGATCAACCGGGCCAGGGCTTCCTGACCCCGGTCCTGGCAGCGGCGCGGCAGCCTGAAGCCGGGATGACCCACCGCAGGCTCGCCGGCTCCAGGGCCACGTGCCGGAGACCACCGCCACTCAGGCCGTGGCCGCGAGTAAGTCCTATCGGCAGCGGCTGAGGAATCTCCGGGCATCCAGGCACAATCGATTTAGGATGTCGATTGCACTGTTCATATATATCAATTTGATCAATTATTCGATGCCCCATATAGTCTCTCCCACGCAAGTTTCCCAACCCCGTAGTCATCAACCAACTTAGGAGATCGACCCATGCAGTCCCTGATCAACACCCACGTTCAACCCTTCACCGCCCAGGCCTTCCACAACGGCAAGTTCATCGAGGTCAGCGAGAAGAGCCTGCACGGCAAGTGGTCCGTGCTGATCTTCATGCCGGCCGCCTTCACCTTCAATTGCCCCACCGAGATCGAGGACGCCGCCGACCACTACGACGAGTTCGAGAAGGCGGGCGCCGAGGTGTACATCGTCACCACCGATACCCACTTCTCCCACAAGGTGTGGCATGAGACCTCGCCGGCCGTGGGCAAGGCCAGGTTCCCCCTGGTGGGCGACCCCACCCACACCCTGACCAACGCCTTCGGCGTGCACATCCCGGAAGAAGGTCTTGCCCTGCGCGGCACCTTCATCATCAACCCCGATGGCGTCATCAAGACCCTGGAAATCCATGACAACGCCATCGCCCGGGACGTGAAGGAGACCCTGCGCAAGCTGAAGGCCGCCCAGTACGTGGCCGCCCACCCCAACGAGGTCTGCCCGGCCAGGTGGAAGGAAGGCGACGCCACCCTGACTCCGAGCCTGGACCTGGTGGGCAAGATCTAAGCCCCGCCTCCGCCCTCCCCGCCAGGGGAGGGTCCCCCGAACCCGATAGAGCGCAACACGAAGGCGCCCGCCGCGCCGACGCCTTCGTATTGCCCTCTGAATCAGGAGAACCGTCATGCTGGACGCCAACATCAAGGCCCAACTCAAGGCCTACCTGGAAAAGCTCGTGGCCCCCATCGAACTGGTGGCATCCCTGGACGACAGCCCCAAGTCCGCCGAAATGCGGGCCCTGCTGGAAGACATCGCCAGCCTGTCCGACAAGGTCAGCCTGCTGGAGAACGGCATGGATGCCCGCCGGCCTTCCTTCTCCATCGGCAAGGTCGGCGAGCCCGCCCGCATCCGCTTTGCCGGCCTGCCCATGGGCCACGAGTTCACCTCCTTGATCCTGGCCCTGCTCCAGGCCAGCGGCTACGCACCCAAGATCGATGCCGCCACGGTCGAGGCCATCCGTGCCCTGAAGGGGCCCCTGCGCTTCGAGACCTATATCTCCCTGTCCTGCCACAACTGCCCGGACGTGGTGCAGGCCCTCAACGCCATGGCGGCCCTGAACCCCCACATTCAGAACGTCATGATCGACGGCGCGTTGTTCCAGGACGAGGTCAACGCCCGCCAGATCATGGCCGTGCCCAGCGTGTACCTGAACGGCGAGCCGTTCGAGAACGGCCGCATGAGCGTGGAAGAGATCGTCGCCCGCCTGGATACCGGCGCGGCCGAGCGGGATGCGGCGCGGCTCTCCGCGCAGGCCCCCTTCGACGTGCTGGTGGTGGGTGGCGGCCCGGCCGGCGCGGCGGCGGCAGTCTATGCGGCGCGCAAGGGCATCCGCACCGGCGTGTTGAGCGAACGTTTCGGCGGCCAGGTGATGGACACCCTGGCCATCGAGAACCTCATCTCCGTGCCCCATACCGATGGCCCCAAGCTGGGCCGCGCCCTGGAGGAGCACGTGAAGGAATACGCCGTGGACATCATGAATCTGCAGAAGGCCGAGGCCCTGATCCCCGGTGAGGCAGGTGGATTCCATGAAGTACGCCTGGCCAATGGTGCCGTGCTCAAGGCCAAGGCAGTCATCCTCGCCACCGGCGCCCGCTGGCGGGAGCTCAACGTGCCCGGCGAGCGTGAATATCGCGGCAAGGGCGTGGCCTATTGCCCCCACTGCGACGGCCCCCTGTTCAAGGGCAAGCACGTGGCGGTGATCGGCGGCGGCAACTCCGGCGTGGAGGCGGCCATTGACCTGGCGGGCATCGTCGGCCATGTGACCCTGCTGGAATTCGGCGATGCCCTGCGGGCCGACGCGGTGCTGCAGAACAAGCTCTACAGCCTGGCCAACGGCACCGTCATCCAGAGCGCGCAGACCACCGAGGTGACCGGCGACGGCCAGAAGGTGAACGGGCTCACCTACACCGACCGCACCACGGGCCAGAGCCAGCACATCGCCCTGGAAGGGGTGTTCGTGCAGATCGGCCTGTTGCCCAACACCGACTGGCTTAAGGGCACCGTCAACCTGTCCCGCTTCGGCGAGATCGAGGTGGATGCGAGGGGCGCGACCAATGTGCCCGGCGTGTTCGCCGCCGGTGACTGCACCACCGTGCCCTACAAGCAGATCATCATCGCCATGAGCGAGGGGGCCAAGGCGGCGCTGGCGGCGTTCGACCATCTGATTCGCAGCTCGGCGCCGGCGGGCTGAGCATTGCGTCGTGCCGGCACTCGCCGGCAAGGCAAAAAGGCCCGCATCGCAGCGGGCCTCGTCTTGACTGGTGGGTTGTCACAGATTCGAACTGTGGACCTACGGATTAAGAGTCCGCTGCTCTACCAGCTGAGCTAAC
>CAZYEY010000050.1:0-4312 GCA_964646585.1 uncultured Thiobacillus sp.
CTCCCAGATCGACGACGCCTGCCCCGCCGCGCGCCGGGTCACGGCGCGGATGCGCGAGGCGAGTTCCTCGGTTGCCACCGGCTTGATGACGTAGTCGTCCGCGCCCGCGTCCAGGCCGTCGATGCGCGCGGCGACGGCGTCGCGCGCGGTGAGCACGATCACCGGGAAATTGCGGTGACTGGCCCGCCAGGCGCGCAAAAGGTCGAGCCCCTGCCCGTCCGGCAGGCCCAGGTCGAGCACCACGCAATCGAAGGCCGCCATCGCCTCGCCGGTGTGCGCGCGCGCATCCTTGAGGCTGCGCACCCAGGTCGTGGCGTAGCCCAGCGCGTTGAGCGCGCGCTGCAGGGCCGCGCCCAGATCGAGATCGTCTTCGACGAGCAGCAGGTGCATGGCGGCTTACCGTGCGGCGGCCAGCTTCTGGCGGCTCGCCTTAACCGCCGCGCGGATGGCGTCGATCACCGCGTCGGGTTTTTCCAGCGGAATCGCATGGCCGCTGTCGACCCATATTTCCGTGGCGCCCGGGTACAGGCGGACGAGGTCGCGGCGCTTGGCATTGGCGTCGTCCGCCAGCGCGGAGGTCTCGCGCAGCGGCCGCTCGGCGCTCAGCACGAACACCGGCAGGCCCGCCGGCGGCGGCAGGGCGAGCACCGCCTGGCCGGTGGCGTCGAGCGCGTCGAGCTCGGCCCTGGCCGCGGCGTGGGTGGTCACGCCGATCACGGCGCGCACCCAGAGCGGCCAGTGTTCGCGCGCGCCCGCGCCCTGCAGCTGCGCGGGGTGGGTGGAATCGACCAGCACCAGCGCCGCCGTTTCTTGAGGATATCGCCGCGCGTAGAGCTGCATGTACAGGCCGCCGAGCGAATGCCCCACCAGCACGTAGGGCGGGCGCAGGCCGCGATCGCGCAGCACGGCGCGCAGTTCCTCCACCACGTGATCGCCGTCGCGCGGCGTGGCGGGCGGCGCGCTGTCGCCGGTGCCCGGCCGGTTGTAGGCGAAGGCGGTGGTGTCCTGCGCAACCGCGGGCAACACCTTGGCCCACCAATCCAGCCGCCCGGCCAGGCCGTTCTCGAACACGACCACGGGCGTGCCCTGCCCCGCCTGCACGTATTCCACACGCTGGCCGGCCAGATTTTCGGTGCGCGCGCCGGGCAGGCTGGCGCAGGCCGACAGCAGCAGGGCGCAGCCCAGAAGGGCGATTCGCAGCCGGCTATTCATCGGTCGGGCTCCTCTGTCGGTTGGCCGGCGCAATCGAGAGTTTCATGCAGTTTCACCAGCTGCGCGCGCCTGCCGGTAGTCATCGTACGTTTTGTGTTCGCCCGCGCAAGCCGGCTGGCCAGGACGTTCCGCGCAATGCTGCTGCACCAACCCCGCGTAGAGGCTGCGACACGCGCCGTCCATCGAGCAGGCCGAGAGCAGCACCGCCAGCACGGCGGCCGAGACCATGGCGCGCGCCGTCACGGCCGGGCGACCGGTTGCCGGCCCGCGCGCCGCCAGGCCAGCAGCCCCAGCAGGCCGAGTCCGGCCGCCAGCTGGCCCGCCACCGCCGGCTCGGGCACGGACGCCACCGTCGTGTAGGTGAGATTGTCCACGAGGAAACCGTCCGAAGCCGGCACGAAACGGATTTCGTCCACCAGCCCGGCATAGCCGGACGGCAGCCAGTACAGCGTGGCCGGCTGGGTGTCGGTGTTGACGGCCACCGTGTGCACCACCGCGCCCTGGTAGAGTAGGTCGAAGCCGCCCACGCTGCCGTCGCCGCCCCAGTAGGTGTAATAGAGCCCGTCGAACACGACAGGCGCGGCGTCGAAGGTCAGGCTGCCGCCCCAGCCCTGGAAGAGGTTGTCGCCCAGCGCCCAGGGGTATTGGGTGCGCAGGCTGCCTGCGGCCTCCCAGCCCGAGAGCCCGCCGTAGCCGTCTGCCAGTTCCCAGGACGCATGGGCGTCCTCGAAATCCACCACCACCTGTGCGGCGAGCGCCGCGTGCGCCATCGCCATCGACGCCAGCCCTGCCAGCGCCGCCTTGCCCAGCTTCGTTTTCATGCTTTCCCTTTCCTCATCGAATCTTGCCGTCACGGGCGTCCTGCGGGATGCAGCGTCGGGGCGAATCGGCATGATCCGGTTCCGGCGTGCCCGTTGACTGGCACTCTAGTTGCGGAATTCTTGGGAAAGGCTTGGGGCAGGTTTCAGGCCGTGTGCGAATAGCGCGGCTTGTCGCTGGCAGCGTCCTTCAGGTAGCGGTCGAAGCACATGCCGATGTTGCGCAGGAAGAGGTGGCCCGTCTCGGTCACGGCGATGGGGTCGCTGCCGAGTTCGACGAGGCCGTCGTCCGCCAGCGGGCGCAGGTCGGCGAGCGCATCGGCGGGAAAAGGACGGGGACTTACTCTTCCTCGGAATCCAGCACCGGTTGGAGGCCCGACAGTTTCTCGCCCTCGCCCAGGTTGATGAGGGTAACGCCCATGGTGGAGCGGCCCGCCTCGCGGATTTCCTTCACCCGGGTGCGAATCAGCACGCCACCGGTGGTGATGAGCATGACCTCGTCCTCCGGCTCCACCAGCACCGCACCCACCACCTTGCCATTGCGGGCGGAGGTGGAGATGGCGATGACCCCCTGGCCGCCACGGCCATGCTTGGAGTATTCGCTCACCGGGGTGCGTTTGCCGTAGCCGTTCTCGGTCGCCGCCAGGACCTGCTGGTTCTCGTTGTCGGTGACCAGCAGAGCGATGACCTCGGCGCCGGCAGGCAGCCGGATGCCGCGCACGCCCCGGGCCAGACGGCCCATGGCGCGGACCTCCTCCTCGTCGAAGCGGTTGGCCTTGCCCTCGTCGGAGAACAGCATGATCTGCTGCATACCGTTGGTGATGGCCACGCCCACCAGGTGGTCGCCCTCGTCCAGGTTGACGGCGATGATGCCGGCGCTGCGCGGACGGGAGAATTCGGAAAGGGCCGTCTTCTTCACCGTGCCCTGGGCGGTGGCCATGAACACGTAGTGCTGGTCGTCGAACTCCTTCACCGGCAGGATGGCGGTGACCTTTTCGTCCTCCTCCAGCTTGAGCAGGTTGACGATGGGCTTGCCCCGGGCCGTGCGGCCGCCCTGGGGCACCTCGTAGACCTTGAGCCAGAACATGCGGCCCCGGCTGGTGAAGCAGAGAATGTAGTCATGGGTGTTGGCGATGAAGAGCTTCTCGATGAAGTCCTCTTCCTTGGTGCTGGCCGCCTGCTTGCCCCGCCCCCCCCGCTTCTGGGTGCGGTATTCGTCCAGGGCCTGGGCCTTGATGTAGCCGGTGCTGGAGAGGGTCACCACCACGTCCTGGGGCGTGATGAGGTCTTCCATGGACATTTCCTGGGCATGGACCACGATCTCCGAACGGCGCTTGTCGCCAAAGGCGGCCTTCATCTCGGCCAGTTCCGTGGCGATGATCTCGGTGACCCGCTCAGGCTTGTCCAGGATGTCCAGGAGGTCGGCAATGCGGGCCATGACCTCGCCGTACTCGCCCACGATCTTGTCCTGCTCCAGGCCGGTGAGGCGTTGCAGACGCAGATCCAGGATGGCCTGGGCCTGAACCTCGGTGAGGAAATAGCCCTGCTTGTGCAGGCCGAATTCGGGTGCCAGATCCTGGGGCCGGAAGGCGTCGGTCTTGGGGCCCAGCAGATCGCCGGCGGCCCGGGCCAGCATGTCCTCCACCACCTTGGAGCGCCAGGGTTTCGCGAGCAGCGCGGCCTTGGCTTCCGGCGGCGTGGCGGACGCCTTGATCAGGGCGATGATCTCGTCCACGTTGGCCAGAGCCACGGCCAAGCCTTCCAGGATATGGCCCCGATCCCGGGCACGGCGCAGTTCGAACTGGGTGCGGCGGGTCACCACTTCCCGGCGGTGCTTGAGGAAGGCCTCCAGGAACTGCTTCAGGTTCAAAAGGCGGGGCTGGCCATCCAGCAGGGCCACCATGTTCATGCCGAAGGTGTCCTGCATCTGCGTTTCCTTGTACAGATTGTTCAGGACCACCTCGGGCACCTCGCCGCGTTTCAGTTCGATCACCACGCGCATGCCGGACTTGTCCGATTCGTCGCGGATCTCGCTGATGCCCTCCAGGCGCTTCTCGCGCACCAGTTCGCCGATCTTGGCGCACAGGTTGGCCTTGTTCACCTGGTAGGGCAGTTCGTCGATGATGATGGCCTGCCGGCCGCCGGACTTGTCGATATCCTCGAAATGGCACTTGGCGCGCATCACCACGCGCCCGCGCCCGGTGCGATAACCGTCGCGCACGCCGGACAGGCCGTAGATGATGCCGGCGGTGGGGAAGTCCGGGGCCGGCATCATCTACGGC
>CAZYEY010000051.1:0-5480 GCA_964646585.1 uncultured Thiobacillus sp.
GCGGGACATGTGGGTGCCCTTGAAGTGGTGGGGCAGGTAAACGTACATGCCGAAGCTGGCGATGGTGTGCTGGGCGCCGCCGGTCTTGTCCAGCACCTTCACCGGGTGGCGGATGGCCTTGATGCCCACCTTGTCAATGGCAATCTGGCGGGAGTCGGGATCGTTCTGGATGTCCGGCAGCGGCGAGCCCGGGCAGGCAGGAGGAAGTCGCATGCCGCCAGGCAGTCGAGGGTATCGGTGGTCATCTGATAGGTGGTTCGCTGGGGGAACGGTCAGTTCAACAACTTGAGAACCAGTTTCTGCAGTTCCACCAAAGGCGTGCCGTAGGGCACCACGCGGACCAACTCTCCGGCGCCGTCGATGACGTAGGTGTTCACGGTATGGTCCACGGTATAGCTGGAGCCGGTGGGAACGTAGCGGAATTGGGCGCCATACAGTTCCGCTACCTTGCGCAGTTCGGGCTCGCTCCCAGTCAGGGCCAGGATGCCGCCGCCAAAATGGGCGACATAGGGTTCGAGCACATCCGGGGTATCCCGCTTGGGATCGACGCTGACGAAGACGGGCTGGACCTGGCGCCGCTGCTCAGGCGTCAGGGTGGCCAGGAGACGCTGGAACATCAACAGTTCCGTGGGGCACATCTCCGGGCAGTAGGTGAAGCCGAAATACAGCAGCACCACACGTCCGCGCAGAGAAGACAGGCTCACCGGGGCGCCCTTGCTGGTGAATAGGGTGAAGTCGCCGCCCAGCCTGGCTTCCGGCCAGGCCGGGAAAGCCAGGCAACACAGGAGCAGGGCAAGGAAGACACGGGCAAGGTTCATGGGGGGCATCCAACGCAAGGATGCATGCAATCAGCAGGAAGCATGCCACGTTCCCCCCAGCGGCCAGCTCGCCCTGACCACCGGGGCGCCTCCCGGTCCCTGGAGATGGGATACCGGGAACCGGTGTCCCGTATTTGATACACAGTGTCATACTCGACCTGAATGCGCGGGATTATTTTCCCCAGGCGGCGAGAGAGAGGCAGCTCTCACGCCGCATCCAGCTGGGGTTGGGCCAGCTCGCTCGTCTTGGTCTGGAATTTGCTTTCAGCGGGAACGTGACTATGGAAAGGCAGCAGATCTTGGAACATGCCCGACTGGTGAACGCCGTGGTTGGGATGGGTGGCGCGCTGGAGCCCGTGGAAGTGGTGCCGGCCATCGCCCGTTCCTGGAACCGCTGCTACCACGATTTCGGCCTTGATCCAGCCCGGGATGAGCCCTTGGTGGTCCTGGCCAACCGGGAACTCAAGGCCCGCCAGGAGAAGATGGAACGCCTGCGCTCCATCGCCCAGGGAGAAATGGCCACTCTCTATCAGCAGCTCGCCGGTTCCGGATTCTCGGTGTTGCTCACCGACTCGGATGGCGTGGTCCTGGACCTGCTCGGAGACCCCTCCTTCACGGACACTGCCGCGGAATGCGGCATGATGGAAGTCGTGGTCTGGAGCGAGCGCTACCAGGGCACGAACGGCATGGGCACCTGCGCCATCGAGCAGCGCCCCATCCTGGTCCATCAAAATGAGCACTTCCTCTCCCGCAACGTGGGGCTCACCTGTTCGGCGGCCCCCATCTTCGACCACGACGGCAGCCTGTTGGCGGTGCTGGATGCCTCCAGCTTCTCCCATATGGCCCAGCAACACACCCTGGTGCTGGTCAACATGTCGGCCCAGATGATCGAGAACCGGGCCTTCCTCTGCCGCTTCCGCGACCAGTTCGCCCTGCGCTTCCATAGCCGGCCGGAGTTCATCGGCACCCTGTGGGAAGGCGCGCTGGCCATGGAGGAGGACGGCCGGGTCATCTCCGCCAACCGCAGTGCCCTGTTCCAGCTAGGCTACAAGAAGCCCGCCGACTTGGTGGGGCTCAACATCCGGGATTTGTTCAACACCAGCATGCCCGCCCTCCTGGGCAAGAAGAATCAGGGCTGGCTCAATCCCGCCGCCCTCTACGAGGCTCGCCAGGGCAACCGCTTCTTCGGGCTGATCCGTCCTCCCGAGCAGCACGCCATCCAAGTACCGACACCCACCCGCCGGCCCGCCCAGGTGGCGCCGGGCCCGGCCTGCCAGAAGACCGTCACCCTTGCGGAACTCCAGTTCGGCGACCAGACCATGGAATACAACGTCCGCTGCGCCAGACGGGTGGTGGACAAGGACATCCCCATTCTGCTCACCGGCGAGACGGGAACGGGCAAGGAGGTGTTCGCCCTGGCCGTGCACGCGGAAAGCGCCGGCGAGGGCAGGCCCTTCGTGGCGGTCAACTGCGCCTCCATTCCCGAGTCGCTCATCGAAAGCGAGCTGTTCGGCTACAAATCGGGCGCCTTCACCGGCGCCACCCGGGAAGGCCGCCGGGGCAAGATTCTCCAGGCCAACGGCGGCACCCTGTTCCTCGACGAGATCGGCGACATGCCCTTCCCGCTCCAGGCTCGCCTGCTGCGGGTGCTGGAGGAGCGGGAGGTGGTGCCCCTGGGCGGGGAAGTGCCGGTGAAGGTGGACATCAAGCTCATCAGCGCCACCCACCGGAACCTGAAGGAGCTGGTGGCCGAGGGTAGATTCCGCGAAGACCTCTACTACCGCCTGCAGGGCATCACCCTGGCGCTCCCGCCGCTGCGGGAGCGCCAAGACAAGCGGGCCCTGATTCGCCACATCCTAGCCCTGGAATGCGGCGACGGGGAACAGGTCGAACTCAGCGAGGGCGCCATGCGCAAGCTGGAGGACTACGCCTGGCCTGGCAACATCCGCCAGTTGCGCAATGTGTTGCGCGCCACCCTGGCCCTGCGGGATGGCGCGGAGATCGGCATCCGCGACCTGCCTGCCGAGATCGGCGGCGCCAGCCCGGAGCCCGGCCGCAAGCCCACCGCGACGGACGCGGGCATGACCGCGCTGGAAAGCGCGGAGCGGGAGGCCATTCTGAAGAGCCTGGAAAAATGCCGCTGGAACGTCACCCTGGCGGCGCGGCAGTTGGATATCAGCCGCAACACCCTGTACCGCAAGATGAAACAACTCCATATCCGAGGCGCCGAGGAGGAATGACTTGCTGTCTTCGCCCTTCACCACCTGGGTCGAACCCGCCGACCTGGGCTTCAATTCCGCCCATTTCATCACCTATGGCCAAGTCTGCGAGAACCTCCACGGCCACAATTTCCATGCCCGGGTGGTGGCCCACGGCGACGACACGGGGGAAGGCTACGTCCTGGATTTCGTCGCCCTGACCCGCCTGGCCCAAGGCATCTGCCGGGAACTGTCCGACCGGGTGATCCTGCCCGGCGAGAGCCCGGTGGTGCGGCTGGAGGAGGCGGACGGCCTCGTCAAGGTAAGCAGTTTCGGCAAACGCTTCTGGCTGGAGCGGGAAGGCTGCGCCATCCTCCCCATCGGCAACGCCACGGCGGAACTCATCGCCCATCACATCGGCGCCCGCTTGGTGGCCGACCTGCGCCGGGAGGGCCTGACCGGCAACCTGCGCCTGTTGGAGGTGGGCGTGGAGGAAGCGGATAGGCAGTGGGGCGTATCCCGCCACCCCCTGTCATGAGCCGGCCGCCGACGCCCCGCATGGCCTGGGGTCTCACCGGTTCCGGCCACTACCTGCGGGAAAGCCTGGCGCTCATCGACACCCTCGCCGACGTGGACCTGTTCGTCACCCGGGCCGGGGCGGAAGTCCTGAGCATGTACGGCGTTCCCCTCAAGTCCCTGCGGCAGAAGCACCGGGTCTATCAGGACCATACCGCCAGCAGCGTGCCGGTAGGCTTCCTCTATTCCGGCCACTACCACACCCTGGTCGTGGGTCCCGCCACCTCGAACACCGTGGCCAAATGCGTGGCTGGCATCTCCGATACCCTGGTCACCAACCTCTACGCCCAAGCTGGCAAGTGCCGGGTGCCCAGCATCGTCTTCGCCTGCGATTGCGAACCCACCGTGATCACCGAGGCGCCCGGCAGCACCGTCACCCTCCATCCCCGCCCCATCGACCTGGAGAACACCCGCCGCCTCAAGGACTACCCCTACACCACGGTGGTGGAGGACATCCCCTCCCTGCGGGCGGCCATCGAGGCCCGGCTGGCATGCCTGAGCACATCCTCTTTCTGACCGGCCGCCTGGCGGAACCCCTACTCCGCCGCGTGCTGGGGGAACTGGACGCGGGCTTCAGTTGGGAAGTCCGGGGGCTCGGCCTCCAGGTGGCGGCCCTGATGACCGCCGACATGATCCAGCGCCGCCTGGGCGACACCGGCGGGGCGGACCGGGTCCTGGTGCCCGGCCGCTGCCGGGGGGATCTGGCGGCCCTGTCGGAACGCCTGGGCGTTCCTGTGGAGCGGGGGCCCGACGAACTGATGGACCTGCCGGAGTTCTTCGGCCGCCGCCGCGCCACGCCGGACCTGTCCCGCCATGACACCCTCATCTTCGCCGAACTGGTGGACGCTCCCCGCATGGACGTGGCGGCGATCCTGGCCCGGGCGGCGGAGTACGCGGCGGACGGCGCGGACGTTATCGACCTGGGCTGCCTGCCCCAGACCCCCTTTCCCCATCTGGAGGAGGCGGTGGCCGCCCTCAAGGCCGCCGGCCACCGGGTCAGCGTGGATTCCCTGGATGCGGCCGAGCTCTTGCGGGGAGGGCGGGCCGGCGCCGACTACCTGCTCTCCCTCACCAGCCAGACCCTGCACCTGGCCAACGAGGTGGCCGCCACCCCCATCCTCATTCCCACCCGCCATGGCGACCTGGACGACCTGGTGGCGGCCATGGAAACCCTGGAGTCTCGGGGCCGGGCCTATCTGGCCGACCCCATCCTGGACCCGCTGCCCTTCGGCTTCACCGCTTCCCTGGTCCGCTACCACGAGTTGCGCCGGCGCATGCCCCGGGCGCCCCTGCTCATGGGCACCGGCAACGTGTCCGAACTCACCGACGCCGACACCCCGGGCATCCACGCCCTGCTGCTGGGGATCATGGCCGAACTGGGCATCCAGGCCCTGCTCACCACCCAGGTCAGCCCCCACTGCCGCAGCGCCGTGCGGGAGATCGACCAGGCCCGGCGCATCATGTTCGCCGCCCGGGATGCCAACAGCCTGCCCCGGGACTGGAGCGACGCCCTGCTGGGGCTGCGCCATCGCAAGCCCTTCCCCCTCGGCGAGGCGGAGATCGCCGCCATGGCGCGGGAGGTGCGGGACCCCAACTTCCGCGTCCAGGTGAGCGCCAAGGGCGTGCACATCTTCAACCGGGACGGCCACCACACCGCAACCGACCCCTTCGACCTCTGGCCCCGCCTGGGGTTGGAGGGGGATGGCGGCCACGCCTTCTACCTGGGCGTGGAACTGGCCCGGGCCCAGATCGCCTGGCAACTGGGCAAGCGCTATGCCCAGGACGAGGAACTGGCCTGGGGATGCATGGTCCGCCCCCCCGACCGGGACATGGACCACCACCACGGCCCCGGCCCCACCCGCCGCAAGACGCCCCGGGAGTCCAAGTC
>CAZYEY010000052.1:0-5280 GCA_964646585.1 uncultured Thiobacillus sp.
GGGGGTGCGGCCGGCCAGATCGGCGAAGTGGACATCCAGATCCACCACCCCGGACAGGGCGGCTTCCAGACCGTCCAGGGCGGCGTTGATCCGGTCGGCGGTGGCGGCGTCGATGACTTCCCGGGCTGCGTCAATGAAGCACAGCAGCCAGGTTCCCGGGGGCTGCTCCCCCACCAGGGCCAGATCGATGGTCCGCTCGCCACCCCGGCCTCCACAGCGGGCGACCAGGCCATGGCGGTCGAGGATTTGCATGGGAACGCCCAGGCACATCAGGCGGCACGTCCGAGGGAGGCCAGGAAGCGGTGGTCCCCCATCCGGCAGGCCATCTCCGCGCTGGGTCGCTGGCCTTCGTAGACCCCCATGTCCAGGGTGTCCAGGGTGATGCGCTCGTCCTCGCCCGGTGGTTCCGCGCGCCGCTCGGGCCGGGCCATCCAGCCATACAAGACATCCAACGCCAGGCCCAGGGCCTCGGGGATGCGGTCGCGAACCGGATCGGACAGGCTGCCGCCGTAGTCTTCCAGCACCGCAGGCTGGCAGCCGATGAGGGTGATGGCCTCCGGCGCCCAGCCCCGCAGGCGGGCCACCGCCAGCACCTCCTGGAAACCGGTCTGGTGCAGGCTCATCTTCTTCGCTCCCATGAAGGCGGGCACTTGGTCATCCCGCACCACCTTCAGGGTGCCGGGCGCCAGACCGTAGTCCACGGCGTCGAAGATCAGCAGGCGCCGGCAGCCTTCCACGTAGGGCAGCAGGTAGAGGCCCTGGGTGCCGCCGTCCAGCAGGCGCACGCTGGGGCGGAAGCGCCATTCGGCATGGAGCCGTTCCAGGGCGCGGATGCCGAAACCCTCGTCGGCCCAGAGCAGGTTGCCGATGCCCAGGACCAGGGTGTCACAGCGGTAGTCCAACGGGTTCACGGCCATGGGGTTCACGGCTTATCGTCCTTGAACAGGCGCCAGCCGGAGAGCATGGTGGAGACCAGGCTCTGGCGGGACATGATGTCTTCCCGGATGGCGGCATACACGTGGATCATGACGAAGAAGACCATGACCCAGAGGCCCACGTGGTGCCAGGTGTGCACGTCCTGGCTCTGGCCGAACAGGGGAATGACCCAGGAGGTGAACAGGGTGTGAGCCCAGCTGCCTTCCTGGGCGCCTTCGCCGTAGAGGGCGAAGCCGGTGACGATCATGAACAGCAGGGTAGTGAGGAACAGGCTGAACATGGCCAGTTGGGCCAGGGGATTGTGGCCCACGTATTTCTTGGGGTCCCGTTCCAGGAAAAGGTACCAGCGCAGTTCGAACAGCACCTCCTTCCACCAGCTGCCATTGAAGATGGGCAGCACGAACAGCTGCCGGGCGTGGTGGTTGCCCACGAAGGCCCAATACAGCCGGCCCAGGAAGCCCGCCAGCAGCACATAGCCGGCAGCGAAGTGGGCGAAGCGGATGTAGCCCATGAGGAAATTGGCGCTGGCCTCGCCGGGCTGGCTGGGCAGAGGGCTGGCGATGAAATACCCCGTCACCGCGAGCACCGTGATGGCCAGGGCGTTCACCCAGTGCCAGAGCCGCACCGGGGCTTCGTAGACGTACACCGCGCGGACGTGGCGGCCGTGGGCCGCCGCTTCCTGCATGTCTTGTGCTGAGAGCATGTGTGTCTCCTAGAGGGTGGGGAGCAGGAGGAGGGAGTGGAGGGAAAACCGATTCCCCACTTCCCATGTCCCTCCCCTGGGGTTACCTGACGCGCACCGTGCTCATCTCCTGGCCGTCCGGCGCCATCACGTGGGTGGAGCAGGCCAGGCAGGGATCGAAGCTGTGCAGGGTGCGCAGGATTTCCAGGGGCTGGTCCGCCCGGGCCAAGGGCGTGTTCATCAGGCTGGCCTCGAAGGCGCCGATCTGACCCTTGGAATCCCGGGGACTTCCATTCCAGGTGGTGGGCACCACGCACTGGTAGTTGTCGATGCGTCCGTTCTTGATGCGGATCCAGTGACCCAGGGCGCCCCGGGGCGCTTCGGTGAAGCCCACGCCCTTGGTTTCTGCCGGCCAGGTGGCAGGCTCCCACTTGTCGATGTTGGCAGTGGCAAGATCGCCAGCCTTGAGGTTGGCCATGAGCTTGTCCTGGAAGTAGCGCATCTTGTGGGCGGCCCAGGAGGCTTCCAGGCCCCGGGCGGCGGTGCGGCCCAGGGTGGAGAACAGGGCGGTCAGCGGCAGGTCCAGCTTCTTCAGGACCATGTCCACCGGCTCCTTGAACTCGGGTTTCTTCTGCACGTAGCCGATGATGTAGCGAGCCAGGGGCCCTACCTCCATGGCGTGTCCCTTCCAGCGGGGGGCCTTGATCCAGGAGTACTTGCCGCCCTCGTCGATCTGCTCGATGTTCGTGGCGGTGCCCTTGGCATTCTTGCCCAGCTCGTAGTGGGGCTCCGTGACGCCGTCCCAGGGATGCAGGCCCTTGCCCGGCTCGCCATATTTGAACCAGGAATGGTCCACGAATTCCTGGATCTGATTCGGATCCCGCAGGTCCACCTCATGCACCTTGCTGAGGTCGCCGTTGATGATGGCGCCCCGGGGCAGCAGGAGGTTGGCTGCGCCATAGTCGTTGGCCTTGTCCGGGATGTCACCGTAGGACAGTACCGAACGGGACGACAGGCCGCCGCCGTGGGTCCAGCCCTTGTAGAAGCTGGCGATGGCCAGGAGGTCGGGGATGTAGACCTGGTCGATGAACTCGATGCTGCGGTCGATGATGGAAGACACCAGGTTGAGGCGTTCCATGTTCACCGCGCCCACGGCGCCGGTGTCGTGGACATTGATCGCGCAGGGCACGCCCCCCACCAGCCAGTTGGGGTGGGGGTTCTTGCCGCCGTAGATGGTATGGATCTTGACGATGTCCTTCTGGAAATCCAGGGCCTCCAGGTAGTGGGTCACCGCCATCAGGTTGGCTTCTGGCGGCAGCTTGTAGGCTGGATTGCCCCAGTAGCCGTTCATGAAGGGGCCCAGCTGGCCGGATTCCACGAATTTCTTCAGACGGTTCTGGATGTCGCGGAAGTAGCCCGGCGAGGACAGGGGCCAGGAGGAGATGCTCTGGGCCAGTTCCGAGGTGGCCTTGGGGTCGGCCTTCAAGGCGGAGACCACGTCCACCCAGTCCAGAGCGTGCAGGTGATAGAAATGCACCAGGTGGTCGTGGACCTGGAGGCACAGCTGCATGATGTTGCGGATGCTGTTGGCGTTCTCCGGAATCTGGATGGCCAGGGCGTCTTCCACGGCCCGTACCGAGGTCAGGGCGTGGGTGCCGGTGCACACGCCGCAGATGCGCTCGGTGAAGGCCCAGGCGTCCCGCGGATCGCGGCCCTTGAGGATCACTTCCAGGCCGCGCCACATGGTGCCGGTGGAGACGGCGTTGCGGATCACGTTGTTGGAATCCAGGTTCACTTCCACCCGCATATGGCCCTCGATGCGGGTTACCGGGTCCACCACCACACGCTTGCCGGAGTTGTCGAGCTTGAAGCCCTGGGTTTCGTAAGCTGCCATGTCTGTTTACCTCACTTGTCCTGGCTGGGGGATTGCGTGGACTCGGCCTGCTGGGTCCGGCTTTGCTTGATGGCGGAGACTGCCGCGTGGGCCGCCACCGCGGCGCCCACCACGCCGATGGCGGTGGCGCCCACCTTGTCGGCGTTGGCTTCCACGCCGAACTGCTTGATGTCGGTGACCCGGTCGTAGAAGCCACCCTTGTCCCAGAATCCATCTTCCGAGCAACCGATGCAGCCATGGCCCGACTGGATGGGGAAGGAGACGCCACCGTTCCAGCGGGTGGTGGAACAGGCGTTGTAGGTGGTGGGGCCCTTGCAGCCCATCTTGTAGAGGCAGTAGCCCTTGCGCGAGCCCTCGTCATCCCAGGCTTCCGCAAACTGGCCCGCGTCGAAGTGGGGGCGGCGATAGCATTTGTCGTGAATGCGCTGGCCGTAGAACATCTTGGGCCGGCCTTGGCGGTCCAGCTCCGGGATGCGCTCGAAGGTGAGCATGTAGGTGATGACCCCGGTCATGACCTCGGCGATGGGGGGGCAGCCCGGCACCTTGATGATGGGCTTGTCGTGGATGACCTTGTGCACCGGCGTAGCCTGGGTGGGGTTGGGCTTGGCCGCCTGCACACATCCCCAGGAGGCGCAGGAACCCCAGGAGATGATGGCCTTGCAGTCCTTCGCCACGTGCTTCAACTGCTCCACGAAGGGCCGGCCGCCGATGATGCAGCTCATGCCTTCCTGGTTCAGGGGCGGGTTGCCCTCCACCGCCAGGATGTAGTTGCCCTTGTACTTGGTCATGACCTCGTCCAGGATGGCCTCGGCCTGGTGGCCGGCGGCGGTCATGATGGTGTCGTCGTAGTCCAGGGAGATCATGGACAGCACCGCGTCCTTGGCCAGGGGATGACCGGAGCGGATGAAGGACTCGGAGCAACAGGTGCACTCCAGGCCATGCAGCCACAAAACCGGGGTGCGGGGCTTGGTTTCCATGGCGTGGGCGATGCGTGGCACGAAGCTCGGCCCCAGCCCCAGGGAGGTGGCGGTCAGGCTGCAGAATTTGAGGAAGCTGCGGCGGGTGATGCCCTGTCGCCGCATGACTTCGTAGAAGGTCTCCACCATGGGCTCGGTCTCCTGTCAGTCGTGGGTAAGTCCGACCCGGTCATGACGGGGACCGGGAATGACGACCTGAGACATCAAGAACCATGCCAGAGAGTGTTTTTATGATTAGTTGTCTTTTTACATATCATTAGAGTGTATTTCTCGAACTTACATTAAATATGGTTTATATACTTGGTATTCAATCGAATAGATTGTGCTTACTTGGTAAACACATGCAGGTGCCTGGCACCCTGTCAGGCAACCTCCTGCTGAGTCCTCCCTGCTACAGCTTCGGGACATTCACGACCGGGACACGGAACTCTCATTGACGCATTCACCTTAGGGCTTTAGCTTGGCCCGGTTCGCGCCAACCCCCCCTACTTCATCATGAACTCCAGACACACACCGGTGGCCGCCCTCCTCGGCGGGATGATGGTCGCCTCTCTCGCCCTGCTGGTCACCGAAACAGCCTGGAGTGAGGCGCAGAAGCAGACCGCCAGCAAGAAAAAAACCGTGAAGAAGCCTTCCGCCGGCCCTTCCCGAGCAATCCGGCCTGCCTCGGAGCAGCCCGTGGCGAAGGCCACCAAGCCCGCTGCCCCGACCGACCAGCCAGCCGTTCAAGCCACGATCCAGGCTGCTCCCGTCGGGCCGCAGGCCACCCCCGCCACCCAGCCGGTCAAGGA
>CAZYEY010000053.1:0-4563 GCA_964646585.1 uncultured Thiobacillus sp.
TCCGTGGACACTACCGGGTGGGGCCGGCGCTCGGTGGCCTGCTTCTTGCTAACTTCATGGCAACATCGCCACCTATACCATGCCTTCCTCGCCCAATACCGACATCCTGGCCACAGCGGTCATCCTCGTGGATGTCCGACAGGTCATCCGCTACCTCAACCCGGCGGCGGAGAACCTCCTGGGCGTTTCTGCCTACCACGCCCTGGGACGGCCAGTGGATTTGCTTCTGGGTGGATGCACTGAACTGGTGCGAGCATTGGCTAACGCACTATCCGAGGGCGCCAGCTATACCGAACATGACCTGGCCTTGACCCTCAACGGACATACCCTGGTGCTTTCCGCAACGGTTTCGCCCCTGGACGATGCGCACGGCTCGGCGGTGGTCGAGCTCCATCCCGCCGCAGGCAACGTGCGCATCGCCCGGGATGAACAGGTGATGGCTCAGACCCAGGCCAGCCAGGCCCTTCTGCGGCAGCTGGCCCACGAGATCCGCAATCCCCTGGGGGGCATCCGGGGCGCTGCCCAATTGCTGGAGGGGGAGTTGGAATCCTCGGATCTGCGGGAGTACACCCAGGTCATCATCCAGGAGACCAACCGCCTGCAGGGGCTGCTGGACCGCCTGCTCACCCCGGCCAAACGCCCGGTGGTGCAGCCGGTCAATATCCACGAGGTGCTGGAACGGGTGCGCAGTCTCTTGCGGGCCGAGTTCCCCCGCCTGCAATTCCAGTGCGACTACGACACCAGCCTGCCGGAACTGGCCGGCGATCCGGAACAACTCATCCAGGCAGTGCTCAACATCGCCCGCAACGCTGCCCAGGCCATGAACGGCGACGGCCGCATCAGTTTCCGCACCCGGGTCGCCCGTCAGGTCACCCTGGCCATGAAGCTGTGGAAGCTGGCTATCCGGGTGGATGTCATCGACAACGGCCCGGGCATTCCCGAGGACATGCTCTCCCGGGTGTTCTTTCCCCTGGTCTCCGGCCGCGAAGGTGGCTCCGGCCTGGGGCTCACCCTGGCCCAGAGCCTGGTGCAGCGCCACGAGGGCGCCATCCATGTGGAGAGTCAGCCGGGCCGCACCTGTTTTTCCATCTACCTGCCAATCAAATAAGAGGCACGAGGAGTCACGCCATGAAACCGGTCTGGATCATCGACGACGACCGCTCCATCCGCTGGGTGTTCGAGAAAGCCCTGACCCGGGAGAACCTGCCCCATCGCATCTTCGACACCGCCGAGGCGGCCCTGCGCGCTTTGGACCGGGAAACCCCGGGCGCCGTGATATCCGATATCCGCATGCCCGGGATGAGCGGCCTGGAGTTCATGGAACAGATCAAGCAGGTCCAGCCTCGCTTGCCCATCATCATCATGACGGCTTATTCGGACCTGGATTCCGCCGTGTCGGCCTTCCAGGGCGGAGCCTTCGAGTACCTGCCCAAGCCCTTTGACGTGAACCATGCCCTGGAGCTCATACACCGTGCGCTGGAAGAGGGCGGCCGGGGCGACGAGGCGCCGGGCCTGGATTCGGGCCTGGTGGGCCAGGCCATGCTGGGCCAGGCCCCCGCCATGCAGGATGTGTTCCGGGCCATCGGTCGTCTCTCCCAGAGCCACGCCACGGTGCTCATCACCGGCGAGACCGGCAGCGGCAAGGAACTGGTGGCCCATGCCCTGCATCGGCACAGCCCGCGCAAGGACAAGCCCTTCATCGCCCTGAACACGGCGGCCATCCCCAAGGACCTGCTGGAATCGGAACTATTCGGCCACGAGCGGGGCGCCTTCACCGGCGCTACCGCATCCCGTCGGGGCCGCTTCGAGCAGGCCGACGATGGCACCCTTTTCCTGGACGAGATCGGCGACATGCCCGCCGACCTGCAAACCCGCCTCTTGCGGGTGCTGGCAGACGGCGAGTTCTACCGGGTGGGTGGCCATTCTCCGGTGCGGGTCAACGTGCGGGTCATCGCCGCCACCCACCAGAACCTGGAGGACCGGGTGCGCCAGGGCCTGTTCCGGGAAGATCTGTTCCACCGCCTCAATGTCATCCGCATCAAGCTCCCGGCCCTGCGCGAGCGGCGGGAGGACATTCCCCTGCTGGTGAAGCACTTCCTGCAGAAGAGTGCCCAGGAACTGGGGGTGGAGATGAAGCAGGTCTCCGAGGAGGCCATGAAGGCCCTGTCCGCCCTGCCTTACCCCGGCAACGTGCGGCAACTGGAGAATCTTTGCCATTGGCTCACGGTCATGGCTCCGGGGCAGGTCATCGAGCCCAAGGATCTGCCGCCGGAAGCCCTTCAGGAGTCGGCCGGCGTGGCCCAGGACTGGCTGGAAGCCCTGGCCCGCACCGCCCAGGCCCGTCTGGGCCGGGGGGAAACCGGAATTCTGGACGATCTCACCGCCGAGTTCGAACGCACCCTCATCAAGGTGGCCCTGGCCCACACCGGCGGGCGCAAGATTGAGGCCGCCAACCTGCTGGGCTGGGGCCGCAACACCCTGACCCGGAAGATTCAGGAACTGGGCATGGAGAACGGCAACGAGGAGTAAGGGCCTATTTCAGCTGGGCTCATGCCCCGCGTCGAGGCCAGGATCGAATGGGCCTAGGGCCTGTCGCCCGGCAACTGGCCCTTAGTCGCCCTTCAGCGCCGCGGTCACGTGGGGCGTGATGGTCTGCAACAGCTGCACGAACACTTTGGGATTGCCCGCCACCACGTTGCCAGATTTCAGGTAGCGTTCCTCGCCAGCGAAGTCGCTCACCAGGCCGCCTGCCTCCAGGATCAGCAGGCAGCCGGCGGCGATGTCCCAGGGATTGAGGCCGATCTCGAAGAAGCCGTCGGTATGGCCGGTGGCCAGCCAGGCCAGATCCAGGGCGGCAGAGCCAGGACGGCGCAGGCCCGAGGACTTCTGCGCCAGATCCCGGAACATGGCCGTGTAGGCGTCCAGGTGGGTGAAGTCGCGATAAGGAAAGCCGGTGCCGATGAGGGCATCCTGGAGCTTGTCCCGCTTGGAGACGCGGATGCGGCGGTCGTTGAGGAAGGCGCCCCGGCCCCGGCTGGCGGTATACAGATCGTTGCGCACCGGGTCGTAGACCACGGCCTGGGAGAGCTGGCCCCGATGCAGCAGGGCGATGGACACGGCGTACTGGGGAAAGCCGTGGAGGAAGTTGGTGGTGCCGTCCAGGGGGTCGATGACCCACTGGTATTCCGATTCCCCGGTGATGCCGGACTCCTCGGCTAGAATCGCATGCTTCGGATAGGCCTCCAGCAGGGTTTCGATGATGGCCTGTTCGGCCATCTGGTCCACCTCGCTGACGAAATCGTTTTCGCGCTTGGCGCGCACGGTGAGGCGGTCCAGATCCATGGAGGCGCGGTTGATGACGGCGCCGGCGCGCCGGGCGGCCTTCACGGCCGTGTTGAGCATCGGGTGCATGATTTTCCAAAGAGCGTTGAATTCCGGGCGGATTTTACCTTGAACGACCCCACTCCTCTCTCCCGCGTTCGTGTCGTGCTGGTGGAAACCAGCCATCCGGGAAACCTGGGAGCCACGGCCCGGGCCATGAAGGTCATGGGCCTGTCCGACCTGGTTCTGGTGAATCCCAAGTGCGATATCGACGACGAGGCCCGGGCCCGGGCCTCCGGCGCGGTGGACGTGCTGGCGGCGGCGCGGTCGTACGGCTCACTGGACGATGCCCTCGCCGACACCGTGCTTGCCGCCGCCTGCACCTCGCGCCGGAGGGATTTGCCCCATCCTGCCTACACGCCCCGCCAGGCGGCCCCGGAGATGCTCGCCCATGCCCATGACGGCCCGGTGGCCCTGGTGTTCGGCTCGGAAACCTTCGGCCTGTCCAATGAACAGCTCATGAAATGCCGCTGGTTGATCAACATACCCACCAATCCCGGCTATGCCTCCCTCAACCTGGCGGCGGCGGTGCAGGTGCTGGCCTATGAGTTGCGCTGTACTGCGGGGGACGCGGTGCTGCCCTTGCCCGGGTTCGAACTGGCCCATCACGCTGCCCAGGAAGCCCTGCTGGCGGAGATGGAGAAGGCCCTGACGCAGATCGGTTTCCACGACCCCGCCAATCCCAAGCGCCTGATGCCCCGACTGCGCCGCTTCTTCGCCAAGGCCGGCTTGGAGAAAGAGGAGGTGGCGATCTGGCGCGGGATCGTCGCGGCCATGAAAACGGCCAGCTCCGGCCGCAAAAATTGACCGGGCCGGTCGGGAATTGCATACTTCGCAGTCCGATTTAACCATTCGAATATTCCAATGTTCGCCAGACTGCGGGAAGACATCCGCATCGTGTTCGACCGGGATCCGGCGGCGCGCACTTTTTTCGAGGTGCTGACCACCTATCCGGGCCTGCACGCGATTCTCTGGCACCGCCTGTCCCATGGCCTGTGGGGCATGGGTCTGAAATGGCTGGCCCGTTTTTCCAGCATGCTTGCCCGCGGGGTTACCGGCATCGAGAACCCCCCCGGCGCCCGGATCGGGCGGCGGGGGTTCATCGACGACGTCATGGGCGTGGGCATGGGCGAGACCGCCGGGGTCGGGCACGCGCGCACCCCCTCCCAGTGCGTCCGCCCG
>CAZYEY010000054.1:0-3494 GCA_964646585.1 uncultured Thiobacillus sp.
GGGGGGGGGCCGCCCGGGCGGAGACGTGTTTGGGGGCAACAAACCGCAGGTCTCGTGCGGGGCCGCCGTCCTGGTCTTGGCCTTGATTCCCGGTTGCGCGGGGTCTTCCGGGGGCAGCGGGCCGCAGCCATTGTCCGCCCAGTCAGGGCAGGCGGGCGCCAGGAGGCCCGATGCTTGGCGCCAACGGGCGCTCGCTGCCGCCGCCCGGTCCCCCTCAGCGGAACCCGCCGCTGCATTCGTGACGGATCGCCCGCTGGATGCTTTGCGCGCACGGGACGTTCAGGCCGCTGCCAATGAGGAAGAAGAAAAAATCCTGAGAATGGCATTCGCTGCCGTGACGTTCGGGGACGAGGCGCTGGCATCGGCTGCGAAACGCCGGGCGCTCAGCCTGGCGGCTTGGCAGCCGAGAGGGGCGACGGGCTATTTCTTCCAGGATCAGGCCGGGCGGTCCGTGGCCTGGACCCTTGCCCTCGCCTACGACTGGCTGCGTGATCGCTGGAAGCCGGAGGAAAGACAAAGAATGCTCTCCGCCATCCGGCCGCGCGTGGAGGACATGCTCTCGCCACCGGTGAAGGACATGCCCACCGGCTGGGCGGGACTCGACTGGGGCCGTAAGCTGGACCGCTGGCCCTACGACTCCCACGGGGCGGTGACGCTGGCCCGGCTCTCGGTCATCTGCACCGTGCTGGCGGATGAAGACGAATTGTTCGACCGATGCAGGAAAGCGGTCGTCCCCCGCTATGTGGCCCGGCCCGTTCCATGGGGCGGAGCGGATGGCGGGTATGCCAATGGCACCGGCTACGCCCAGTGGGACGTGCTCTACACCCATTTCGTGGTCTGGCACCTGTTGAGGAACGCCACCGGCACCGACCTCTGGCGGACCGACTGGGCCAAGGGGTACCTCGACTTCATGGCCTATTTCCTGCCGCCGGGTTCTCCCACGGGGCTGTTCGGTGACGGTGCCGAGCAGCGCCACGCGGGCGTGTGGGCCACCCAGGCCAAGGCCTATGCCGCGGCGCTGCCCTCGCCGCTGGCCGACTGGTACGCGCGCAACCAGTTCGGCGAAAACCCGCTGCATCTCGCCCTGCTGCTCGCCCCGGCGCGGGACTGGAACGCCATTTCCGGCGCACTGCCCGCAGGCACGCCGAACGCCATGCATCTGGCCGACACCGGCTGGGTGGCGATGCACAGCGACTTGGGCGACCGCGCGCGCACCTCGGTCTATTTCAAGTCGAGTCCCTACGGCTCCTACAACCACAGCCATGCCGACCAGAATACTTTCGTCATCCATGCGCGTGGGCGCGTGCTGGCGGCCGATTCCGGCTATTACGACTACTACGGCTCGCCGCACTGGCAGGACTGGTACAAGCAGACGCGGGCCCACAACGCCATCACCTTCGACGGCGGCCAGGGGCAGCTGCACGATACGATGGACGCCAAGGGGAGGATCGTTCGCTTCGAACACCATGCGGATTACGACATCGTCACGGGCGATGCGACGGCGGCCTACGGCGACGCGCTCACGCGGGCGGTGCGCAGCATCGTCTATCTGCGGCCGGACACGGTGCTGGTGTATGACAGTCTGGCCTCCAAGACGCCGCGCACCTGGGAGTGGAACCTGCACGCGCTCTCGCGCATGAAGGACCTGGGGCCGCGCGAGCTGGAAGTGGAGCAGGAGGGCGTGCGCATGTGCGTGCGGCTGCTCGACGCGCCCGGGGGCGCCTTCACGCAGACGGACCGCTTCACCACCGCGCCCCAGGGCAATTACCCCAAGCAGTGGCATGCGCGCTATGCAACGGCGGCAAAGAGCAGCGAGGCGCGGTTTCTTGCCCTACTAAATATCGGCTGCGGGCAGCCATCGCTCGTCTTGAATATAGTCGGCAGCAGTCCTGTGCTGCATGTCGTTGGGCGACAGTTTCGGCTCCTGGGTGATGGCTCGGTGGAGGTGGCGAGATGAGCCCGTGGCGCTGCCTGATCGCCGACGTCTATCGCGTCTATGGACGTTTCAGGCTGCTCGATGTTGTTCGGGGTTTCATTGCCAAGCGCACCCTGCGACCCATCGTCACGATGCGGCTTTGCCAGATGGCGCATACGTCCGGCTTTCGCTTTGTTCTTCTGCCCCTGGCCCGCTTGCTGCACAAAGCGGCCTGCCAACTCGCCTGTATCGATCTGCCCTGGAATTTGAAAGCGGGTCCGGGTCTTGCTGTTACGCACGGCTGGGGGCTGGTTGTCAGTCCGGGCTGTGTGCTCGGTGCCAACGTCACCCTCTTTCATGGGGCCACGCTCGGGCGCAGGGATCGTATCGATAGGGAGGGAAAACGGCAGACTGGTTATCCGGTGATCGAGGACGAAGTCTGGATCGGGCCACATGCCATCATCGTCGGCGGAATAACGATTGGGCGAGGCAGCCGCATCGGGGGGGGGGCGTTCGTGACCGAGGATGTCCCGGCCCATTGCACTGTCGTCGGAAATCCGGCCCAGATCGTAAGACGCGACTGTGCACCTGATGTTTCTAATCGGGCGCCTCTCGATGGCGATTTTCAGACTCGCTTGAACTGATTAGTGGAGATACGAAAAAGATGAGCCTTGCCAATCCGAGGACATCCGTCCTTGCCGGCCTGATGGCCGAGCCGTGTGGCGTCCGTAATCCCCGTCTCCTGGTGGTCGGCTGCGGCCGGGGCATCGAGGCGGCGGTGCTGGCCCAGGACTTGGCCGCAGAAGTGACAGGCATCGACCTGGACACCCGCTTCGATCCGGAGGCCGCGCGCCATGCGCGACTGATGTACGGCGATGCCACGGCCCTGGTGTTCGAGGACGAATCCTTCGACATCGTCTATTCCTACCACGCGCTCGAACACATCCCGGACTATCACAAGGCCCTGGATGAGATGCACCGGGTCTTGCGCGGGGGGGGCTCTGGTGCATCGGCACGCCCAACCGGGCGCGGCTCCTGGGGTATGTCGGCGGCAGTTCCACGTGGCGGGAGAAAGTCGCCTGGAACTGGGCCGACTGGCGCATGCGCCTCACCGGGCGCTTCCGCAATGAATGCGGCGCCCATGCGGGTTACACCTCGGCGGAACTGGGGGCGATTCTGAAAACCCATTTCCCGACGGTCGAGGAAGTGACGGCAGCGTATTACTGGCGGCTGTACGCGCGCCGTGGGGCTACCATCGGCTTTCTGATCGGAAGCGGGCTGGGGCGGTTCCTGTTTCCGAGCGTGTATTTCATGGGGCGGAAATGATTCCACGGGCGCAACGATGAGCGGGCTGGCCTGGAAACTCAACCGCCTGCGCGCCATGGGCGTGGCGGAGATCGCTCACCGCATGCGCCAGGGGGCGCAGGCGCGGCTGGAGCGGGTTGGAGGCGGGCTGGGGAAGCCGCGTGAGCCGCGGGGCGCGTTCGGCCGGCCGTGGCTCGGGGCACCTCCACTCGATTTCTCCGTTGCCGCCTACCGGGCGGCGGGGGGCCGGGTTCGGGCCGGTCGCCTGGAATGT
>CAZYEY010000055.1:0-15245 GCA_964646585.1 uncultured Thiobacillus sp.
GATTCAGTGTGCCTGTCGGCGCCAGGGTTCTATCTGGCGGTTTGGCTGGGATGGGGGTGAGAGGGGGCGATCTCTCCCCCCATCCTGCCCCAGGAGTGGGGGAAGGGATATGCGTCAGCTTCGATTGCGCAACCAGGCCACCAGCAGGCCCAGGAGCAGACCGACGATGGCGCCGCCGATGCCGGTCTTCCAGGCGGCGGACTTGGCTTCGGCGATGAGGTCGTTGGTGAAGACGTTGGCGGAGAGATGCAAGGCCGCCACTTTCCATTGACCGTCCACCTTTACCGACACCGAGGACCAGTTGGAATCCAGCTGGAAAGGGCCCCGGGCGACGGGGAAGAAGCTGTCGCGCATGGTGCCGTCGGCCACCGCCACGTCGCCGAAAAAGCGGGCGTGGGCGCCGATCCTGGCGGCGGTGGTGTACTTGTCCAGGATGCGCTCCGGGCCCTTGACCATGCGTTGGTAGTAGGCGCGGATCTGGTCGTGGCCCCGGGAGACCTCGCCGTTGAGCCAGATGACGGTGGCGTCCGGGGTCATCTGGGCCACCATGCGCTCCACGTTCTGATCGTTGATGGCAGCCTCCATCTCGTGGAAGACCTTGATGAGGGCCTCCCGGTCGGCGGCATGGGGGTCCATCCCCTCCGCCAGGGACGGACCGGTGGTGACGATGGGCAGGGCGAACGCTATGAACAGGGGCAGCAGCGTCTTCATCTCGGTCTCCATTGGGCGGGAGCCGGCATGGTAGAGAAGGGCGGGCGGACGCCACAAGCGGCGGCAACCAATGAAACACGTTTGGGTTTCCAGGCGGGGGCGTGGGCGCTAAGCTTCGTCGCCCGCCGTCCGGCGGGCGCGCACAATACCCTGACAGGAGGAGTTCCATGAATAAGACGCCGTGCCAACGCATGTTCAGCCCCGCCTTGTTTGCCGCCGCCCTGACTGCAGCCGTGTCGGCCCACGCCGCGCCCAACGACGCTTTCGACCCCCTGCTGGAAGCGAGCCTGAAGGAGAAGAAGGGCGTGGTGCTGTATGTGAGGGGCCAGGCCATTCCGGGTCGGGTGGCCAAGGTGGACAGCGAGAACGTGGAACTCACCTCCCGGGAGTTCGCGCGCATCGTGGTGCGGCGCGACCGCATCGACGCCGTCGCCGGCAACTGAGCGGACAGGCTCGACGGCCGTGGAGCCGGATCCGTCCGAATGGTCGGGCCTGCCCCCCGCCTTGCTGGCCCTGGTGGCGGCGGAGCGGGCCGCGGGCAACCGGGTGGCTGCCATCGACCGGGGCTTCCCGGCGCCGCCGGTGGGCTTTTGCGTGCTGCTGGAGCGGGACGTGAGCACCCGGCCCCCGGACGCGGATGACGGGCTCCACTACCGGCGGTGGCCCAACTGGAAGGGCTACCACGGCTATGCCGACGCGGCGGGGCACTTCTTCGTTCTGAACCCGCCCCTGCCTCCGGCGCCGGACCCGGTGATGGCGTGGGATACGCCGGTGCCTCCCGCCTCTCCGGCTCAGCCCCCGGCATCAGGGCAGATACCCATCCAGGTGGCGAACCTGGCGCCGGCCACCCAGCCGGATGGATCGCCCCTGGCCCGTTTCCGCCGCAGCCTGGCCATCAACTACGAGAAATGGCGGGAGGGCATTGGCTACGACCTGGACGCCATGGACGCCATGGACCGGGATGAACGTCTGGCGGCCGAAGGCTTGCTGCTGGCCCGCGGCGCCCAGGACTGGCGCGACGTGGAAGCCATGGCGCGGCTGGACACGCCCGCCTGCCGGGAAGCGCTGCATCGGGCCCTGGCAGAAGGCCCTGCGGAGATCCGGGTGGCGGTGATGCGCTACGCCCCGGGCCTGCTGACGTCCGCCGCGCGCACCACCGCTTTGGTGGCCGCCCTGGCGACGGCGGCGCCCTTCGATGGCCTGAGCCAGTCCATCGACCAGGCGGTGGCCTGGCATCCCCCCGAGGTGATCGACGCCCTCTGGCGCGGTCTCAGGGACCGGGAGGGCGGGGTGGCGGTCCACTACGCGGCCCTGCTCGCCTATCTTCATGGTCGCGCCAGTTCCATCTTCGACCTGAGCCAGCGCCCCCTCTTTCTCCGCTTCAACACCGACGATCCGGCCTGCCGCGCCCCCGCCGTGGCGGCCCTGCGCCAACGCCTGGCCGGCGCGTCCCCATTTCCGACCGCCGAGACCCCGCCATGAAGCCCTGGTTCCTCCACTTCCGTATTCTTCTCCACGCCCTCTGCCTGGCCCTCTGGCTCCACCCGGGCGCTGGCGCCCGGGCTGATTCGCCGCCGCCGGTGCACTTCATCCGTTCCGGCGACCTGTTGGGACTCATCGATGCTTCCGGCAAGGTCATCGTGGCGCCCGAGTTCGAGGAATTGAAGCCAGGGGAGCCTTTGATCCTGGCGCGCAAGTCCTACCGGGTCGCCTACCTGGACTATCAGGGCAACCTTGCGATCCCGCCCCAGGAAACCCTGAGCCAGCCTTTCCAGGAAGGGCTGACGCCGGCCCTGCTCAAGGATGCCCAGGGCAAGCTGAAGTACGGCTACGTGGACGCCCAGCGCAAGACCGTCATCGAGCCCGCCTTCGCCCATGGGGAGGGCTTCGTGGACGGCCTGGCCATCGCCGGCGTCGAGGATGCCTGGGGGGCGCTCAAGTACGGCGTCATCGACCGCACCGGCCGGTGGGTGGTGCCCGCCGCCTACGACAAGGCGTTGCCCCATTCCGGCGGCGTGGTCCGGTTGGAGAACAAGGGCAAGCCCCCCCGCCTGTTCAACCGGGAGGGCCGGGACATCACCCCGCCCGGCGTGGATTTCATCGGCATCCAGTCGGAGGGCATGGTGCGGGTCTGGTCCGGCCGCAAGCAGGGCTTCGTGACCACGGCCGGCGAGGTGGTGGTCCCGCCCCGCTTCGACCAGGCCAGCGACTTCAAGGATGGCATGGCCCGGGTGTGGATCGATGGCAAGTACGGCTTCATCGACAAGTCCGGGAAACTGGCCGTGCCGGCGAAATTCGATACGGCGGAGGATTTTTCCGACGGCCTCGCCCTGGTGAAGCTGGACGGCCAGCCCCTGTTCATCGACAAGCGGGGCGGGACGGCGCTGAAGGTGGAGGCGGAGCGGGCCTATTCCTTCAGCGAAGGCCTGGCGGTGGTGAAGCGGGGCGGCAAATACGGCTACATCGACAAGGCCGGCAGGACGGTGATCGAGGCCAAATACAGCTACGCCCGCCCCTTCGAGAAAGGCCTGGGCTACGTGACCCAGGGCAAGGTGTCCGGCTACCTCCGGCCTGACGGCGGCCTCGTCTGGAAGAGCGAGCCTTGAGACCAGCCGGCACCAAGATGCGCTCTCCGATCAGCGTGGCAGCGGGGTGATCCATGCTGCTGGCCCCATGCCAGAAGGAAATCGTCTCCCGGTGAGGGACAAGCGCGAAGTGGAAGACGCCGTTTCCCTGCTTCGGGCCTTGACGGCGTCGGTCAGTCTTCCCGCCGCATCTGGGGGAACAGGATCACGTCGCGGATGCTGGCAGCGTCGGTGAGCAGCATGACGTAGCGGTCGATGCCGATGCCGCAGCCGGCGGTGGGGGGCAGACCGTGCTCCAGGGCGCGGATGAAGTCCTTGTCTTTGAACATGGCTTCCTCGTCGCCGGCTTCCTTGGCCGCCACCTGGGCGTCGAAGCGGGCCTCCTGGTCCTCCGGGTCATTGAGCTCGGAGAAACCGTTGGCCACTTCCCGGCCGGCGATATACAGCTCGAAGCGCTCGGTGATGGCCGGGTTGGCGTCGTTGGCCCGGGCCAGGGGCGAGCATTCCACCGGGTGTTCCACGATGTAGGTGGGCTGGATCAGCAGATGCTCGGTGGTTTCCTCGAACAGGGTCAGTTGCAGGCCGGCCAGAGCGTCCCCCTGGCGGTAGGCGATCTTGCGCCGCGCCAGCTCGGCCTTGACGAAGTCGATGTCGTCCAGGGGGGCGTCGGCCAGATCCGGGTTGAACTTGCGGGTGGCCTGCAGGGGCGTGAGCCGGGGGAAGGGATGGGACAGGTCGATGACGTGGCCCTGGTAATTCACCACCGCATGGCCGGTGACCTCGATGGCCACCTGGCGCAGCAGCTCCTCCACGAAGTCCATGAGGTACTTGTAGTCCCGGTAGGCCTCGTAGAACTCCATCATGGTGAACTCGGGGTTGTGGCGGGTGGAGAGCCCCTCGTTGCGGAAGTTGCGGTTGATCTCGAACACCTTCTCCAGGCCGCCCACCACCAGGCGCTTGAGGTAGAGCTCCGGGGCGATGCGCAGGTAGAGCTCCATGTCCAGGGCGTTGTGGTGGGTGACGAAGGGCTTGGCGGAGGCGCCCCCGGGGATGGGATGCATCATGGGGGTCTCCACTTCCAGGAAGCCATGCCCAGCCATGAAGTTGCGCATGGCCTGGACGATCCTGGAACGGCGGATGAAGGTTTCCCGGGTCACCTCGTTGGTGATGAGGTCCAGGTAGCGCTGGCGGTACTTCTGCTCCTGGTCGGTGAGGCCGTGGAACTTCTCCGGCAGGGGCCGCAGGGACTTGGTGAGCAGGCGCACCGAGGAGCACTGGATGGTGAGTTCGTTGGTCTTGGTGCGGAACAGGCTGCCAGTCACGCCGAGAATGTCCCCCAGGTCCATGCGCTTGAAGGCGTCGTAGGCTTCCTCGCCCACGGCTTCCCTGGCCACGTAGATCTGGATGCGCCCGCTCATGTCCTGGAGGGTGGCGAAGCTGGCCTTGCCCATGACCCGCTTGAGCATCATGCGGCCGGCGAGCCGGACCTGGACCGGGGCGGCTTCCAGATCTTCCTTGCTCTTCCCGCCGTGGGTGGTGTGCAACTCGCCAGCGTAGTCCTTGCGGTCGAAGTCGTTGGGGAAGGCGATGCCGGCGGCGCGCAGGGCGGAAAGCTTCTCCCGGCGCTCGGCGATGATCTGGTTCTCGTCCTGCTGGACCGGGGCTTGGGTGTTCTCGCTGTTCATGGGGGATGCTCTTTGGGTTCAGACGCCCTGCTTGAGGGAAGCCTCGATGAAGCCGTCCAGGTCGCCGTCCAGCACGGCCTGGGTGTTGCCGACCTCGTAATTGGTGCGCAGATCCTTGATGCGGGACTGGTCCAGCACGTAGCTGCGGATCTGGTGGCCCCAGCCGATGTCGGTCTTGGAGTCCTCCAATTGCTGCTGGGCGGCCTGACGCTTGCGCAGCTCGGCTTCGTAGAGCCGGGACTTCAGCATGGCCATGGCCTCGGCCTTGTTGCGGTGCTGGGAACGGTCGTTCTGGCACTGAACCACGATGTTGGTGGGGATGTGGGTGATCCGCACCGCCGAGTCGGTCTTGTTGATGTGCTGGCCGCCGGCACCCGAGGCCCGGAATGTGTCGATGCGCAGGTCGGCGGGGTTGATCTCCACCTCGATGGAGTCGTCCACCTCCGGGTACACGAAGACGCTGGCGAAGGAAGTGTGGCGGCGGGCGTTGGAGTCGAAGGGGGATTTCCTGACCAGCCGGTGCACGCCGGTCTCGGTGCGCAGGTAACCGTAGGCGTACTCGCCGGAAATCTTTAGCGCGGCGGATTTCAGGCCGGCGACTTCACCTTCCGATTCTTCCAGCACCTCCACCTTGAAGCCGCGCCGCTCGCCGTAGCGCACGTACATGCGCTCCAGCATGCCGGCCCAGTCCTGGGCCTCGGTGCCCCCGGAGCCGGCCTGGATGTCCACGAAGCAGTTGGCCCTGTCCAACTCGCCGGAGAACATGCGGCGGAATTCCATGTCCGCCACCCGTTTCTCCAGGGCGGCCACGTCCGCTTCCACGGAGACTAGGGTGTCGTCGTCCGCTTCCATCTTGGCAAGCTCGAACAGTTCCCGGTGGTCGGCGATGTCCTGGCCGATGCTTTCCAGGTTCAGCACCACCCCTTCGAGTTCCTTGCGCTCGCGGCCCAGATCCTGGGCGCGCTTGGCGTCGTTCCAGACGTTGGGGTCTTCCAGCAGGCCGGCTACTTCCTGCAAACGGTCGCGCTTGCCAGGGTAGTCAAAGATACCCCCGTAATTCTTCGGCGCGGCGCGCCAGGTCGGCCAGGGTGTTGTCGATCTGATTGAGGCGTTCGGCTTCCATGAGGCTTGGCGTGTTACAAAAACATGGAATTATACGCTGCCGCTTAGAAGATTCGTTTCCCGACAGCGTTGCCGATAACAGTGGCAGGTTGCACCAGGTTATGGTGATTGGCGGCTCTATCCGGGTAGTGGCCTGCGGAAAGCCGCGAGAGATTGCGAAGATCCAAGCGGGACAGTGGCTGGAATGCGCCGGTGTGCCGATCCGGGAGGGCGGCTAGAAAGACACTCTCCCTGTCTCCACGGTACGGGAAGGGCTCTTACGGGCCAGGGTTTCCAGATGGCGCGTGCAGGAACAGGTTTTTTTCCGTTCATCCATGAGCCGGGCATGGGCCAGGAGGAAGGCATCCCGGTCGGCACCGGGTTGCAGGCGTTCCAGGGTGCTCGCGTAGTCGGCGCATTCCCGCTCCGTCATCAGCGGTGGGCAAGCATCGGTTCCGTCCGTCACGCCGGCAAGCGCCCGGCTGCCCCAGGTCACCAGGAATAGCGGAATGAACAGCATGGATCGAAGGAACATCATGGCCTCCTTTCTCGGTCTCCCAGTCCAGGCCGGAAAACGGTATTCCTAGAGGCATCCGCAATATCCGTACCAGACGGCGCGCTTGACGGCATGGTCTGAAATCCCAAGCGAAATCAGTGCCTTGAATGAGTCCGACAGTCCTTGCAGAGCCATGGCCTCCTTTGGAAAAAGGGGGCATGCACCGGCGATGGGCTGCGTGCCCGGCTGTAGTGCATCGCGCCCGCAGGCGGAGCGGGTGAGAAATGCTTATGATGATTCGCCACCCATGACCGGAAAACACGCCATGCAGGATTTCTCCACGCCCCAGGCTCAACTCCAGCCCAAGGACGGCATGATCAAACTCACCCACGTCATGTATGGACTGCATGCCTTCAGCGCCCTGACCGGGCTGGTGAGCGCCGCCTTCATCGTCACCGCCTTCCTGTCCGGCTGGCCCTCCATCATTGCCGTGGTGCTCAACTACATGAATGTGGGCGAGGTGCGTGGCACCTGGCTGGAGTCCCATTTCCGCTGGCAGTTGCGCACCTTCTGGTTTGCCCTGCTGTGGGCCGTGGTGGCTCTGTTGCTGGCTTTCACCCTCATCGGCATCCCTGTCGCCGTCGCTCTGATGGTGGGGGTGGGTATCTGGGTGCTGTACCGGCTGTTCCGGGGCTGGAGCGCCCTGGGGGCGGAGAAGGCCATGGCGCTGAAGCACTGAGTCCGGGCATTCCCCGGTGTTGTCTTTTCAGGGAAGATACAGACCTTTCGAGGTACGGCCGCGCGCCATTTGGATTGATCGGAAGGATTGCACCATGAGCAGGAAAATCACCCTTGTTTTCACCCTGGCGGCCCTGTCGACCCTGGCCCTTCCGGCCTCAGCCACCGGCGAGGATCCCTACGACCAGGCCATCCATACCTACGGCTGCGCCGACTATCCCAAGGCCTTCAGGATGATCGTGCCCCTGGCCGAGGGCGGCCACGCCCTGGCCCAGTACCAGATGGGCCTGATGCTGGAACAGGGGCAGGGCACCGAGGCCAACCTGAGCGAAGCCTTCAAGTGGTACAAGAAGGCGGCCGATCAGGGCGTCGCCGATGCTTATTTCGCCCTGGGCCAGATCTATTACCGGGGCGTGGCGGTGCCCAAGGACATGATGCAGGCCATGGTGTCCTTCGACGTGGCTGCCCGGCTGGGCCACTCGGTGTCCCATGACTGGCGAGGCATGGTGTCCAACGTGCTCGACGATGAACAATTGGCCAAGGCCCAGAAGGCGGCTACGGAACTCCTCTCCAAACGCCCTGCCGGCGCCCTGGACCGGATCAGATGAAGCGCGCCAGGAAGGCACCCTCCAGGCCCGGCGGCAGAGGCGCCCGAACCCGGTGGCCACTGCCGGGGGCCAGCACCACGGACCGGCCTTCCCGGTCCAGCATGGTTTCCACCACCATTTCCATGTTTCCTGCCGGATGGATGATTTCCAGCCGGTCCCCCACCGAGAATTTGTTCTTCACCTCGACCTCCGCCAGCCCATCGGCGTCGTAAGCCAGCAGGTCGCCCACGTACTGGCTGCGATCCGACTCGGACACGCCGCGCAGATAGTTCTGGTACTCCCGGTCCGGGTGGCGCTGAAAGAAGCCCCCCGTGTAGCCCCGGTTGGCCAGGCTTTCCAGGCCGCGCACCAGACTCGCGTCCAGAGGCTTGCCGGCCATCGCGTCGTCGATGGCCCGGCGATAGGCCTGGCAGGCCCGGGCAACGTAGTAGGGAGACTTGGTGCGGCCCTCGATCTTGAGGGAATCCACGCCGATCTCCACCAGTCGCCCCACGTGCTCGATGGCGCGCAGATCCTTGGAATTGAGCACATAGGTTCCGTGTTCGTCCTCCTCCACGGGCATGAGCTGACCCGGCCGGGTGCCTTCCTCCAATAGCCAGACCCGCTGGTTCAGGGGAATGGCGTCGCCGGCGCCATTCTCCTCGGCGGCCTTGACCTTGTAGTCCCAGCGGCAGGAGTTGGTGCAGGTGCCCTGGTTGGGGTCCCGGTGGTTGAAATAGCCGGACAGCAGGCAGCGGCCGGAATAGGCCACGCACAGGGCGCCGTGGACGAATACCTCCAGCTCCGTGTCCGGGCAGGCCTGGCGGATTTCCGCGATTTCCTCCAAGGACAGCTCCCGGGACAGGATCACCCGCCGGATGCCCACCCCGGCCCAGAAGCGCACGGCCGCGTGGTTCACCGTGTTGGCCTGGACCGAAAGGTGGATGGGCATTTCCGGCCAGCGCTCCCGTACCAGGCCGATGAGGCCCGGATCGGCCATGATCAGGGCGTCCGGCCCCAACTCGATCAGTGGTGCCATGTCCGCCAGGTAGGTTCTCACCTTGGCATTGTGGGGGTAGATGTTGCTCACCACGTAGAACCTGCGGCCCAGGGCGTGGCTGGCATCGATGCCCGCCTTCAGGGTGGCCAGATCCTTGAAGCTGTTGTTGCGCACCCGCAGGCTGTAGCGGGGCTGGCCCGCATAGATGGCATCAGCGCCGTAGGCGAAGGCGGTATCCAGCATGGCTCGGGAACCGGCGGGAGCAAGAAGTTCGGGCGTGCGGAGGCGCAAAGCGGAAAAATCCGGAAGGTGGTCCCCCGATCTTACCGCCCGGCTGCGGATTTCATATGGGCGTCCGGCCTCGCGGGTTGGGTTTCAGGCCATGGACCCACGCAGCTCTCATGCCCGGGCGCCAGCCGGGAAGGGCTGGGCGAGGCGTGGGGACGGGCCGTGTGGCGCGGCAGCGGATTCGCCTCAGACCATCCGGCGCAGAGCCATGTGGGACCGGATCATGGCGGGCACCCGTTGGGGCCAGGCGGGATCCTCCGGACTGGCCAGCAGGTGGTGAAACAGGCCCCTCACGAAGGCCCAGCTGTCCAGGGCCATGGCTTCCGGTTCCAGGCCGGGGCGCAGGGTGCCTTTGTCCCGGGCGCGCCGGTAGGCCAGGGTGGCTTCCTCCAGGAAGGCCCGGCCTGGCTTGTTGAGCTCGGAAAGGACGCCGGCGAAGTCGTCCACGTACTCGCAGCGCAGGAACATGATCTCGAACATCTGCCTTACCTTGTCGCAACCCATGATGGCCTCGAAAAGGGCGTGGATGGTCTGCTCGATGCCATCCAGTGGATCGTCGAGGCTTTCCCCCTGGATCAGGCTGTGGCCCTTGTCCAGGAGGGGCAGGGAGGTCTGCTCGCGCATGGCGAAGAAGAGTTCGGTCTTGTTGGCGAAGTGCCAATACACCGCGCCCCGGGTCACGCCCGCGGCCCTGGCGATCTGATCCAGCGTGGTGCGGGTCACGCCCCGTTGGTGGAATACCTTCAGGGCCGCATCCAGGATCTGCTGGCGGGTGAGTTCCGCCTCGGCCTTGGTCTTACGCACCATGATGGGAATCCTGGAACCTGGGTCGGGGCCTATCCGACATGCAACCTGGTTGATGGATAACGTGCATCTAAAGCACCCCCACAGACAACGGGAATAAGTATTTTACATACATTTCTGTTTGTATATACTGCAATGCAAAACCCGAATCGGAGCTCCCCCATGCCGGCTACCATTGCCCATCAAGCGCCCGCCAGCGCCTTGCTTGTCCTGTCCTTCCTCCTGGCCCTGGGTGGCCTATCCGGGTGCTACGACTCCAGGCAGGGCGCATCGGGCCCGGCCGGACCCGGCGGCGCCATGCCGGCCCTGCCGGTGACGGTGGTCGAGGCCCAGCCCACCAGGGTGCCCATCAGCGTAGAGGTCATGGCCCAGACCGAGGGCGCCAAGGAGACCGAGGTGCGCGCCCGGGTGGGCGGCATCATCGTCAAGCGGCTGTATCAGGAAGGCGAGGCGGTGAAGGAGGGCCAGGCCCTGTTCCAGATCGACCGGGCGCCTTACGAGATCGCCCTGGCCCAGGCCAAGGCGGCCCTGGCCGGCGCCAGGGCCCAGGCCGAGCAGGCCGCGCGGGAATCCGCCCGCCTCAAGGGCCTCTTGGACAAGCAGGCCATCAGCCGCAGGGAGTACGACGACGCTACCTCCAGCGAGGCCATCTCCCGAGCCGCGCTGCTGGCGGCTGAAGCCACCTTGCGCCAGGCCGAGTTGAACCTGGCCTGGACCACGGTGACCGCGCCGGTGGCCGGCCAATCCGGCCGGGCCCTGAAATCCGAGGGCAATCTGGTGGTGCAGGGGGCCGATAACCTGCTCACTTCCATCCACCAGTCCAACCCCATATGGGCCCGCTTCAGCCTGGCGGAGAGCGACACCGCCAAGTTGCCCGGCGGCCGGCTGAATCCCAGGAACGTCACTGGTGTGGAACTGGTGTTGCCGGATGGCTCGGTCTACCCGCGCAAGGGCCGCCTCAACTTCCAGGCCAGCCAGATCGACCCGGTGCTGGGCACCCAGCAGTTCCGCGCCGAGTTCGAGAATGGCGACGGCCGGCTGCTGCCAGGCCAGTTCGTGCGGGTGCGGGTGCTCACCGGCATGCGCGACGGCGTCTACCTGGTGCCTCAGTCGGCGGTGCTGCAGACGGAGCAGGGCACCATGGTGATGGTGGCCGGACCCGACGACAAGGTTGCGCCGCGCCCGGTCCAGACCGGGGAATGGCACGGCAGGGATTGGGTCATCCTGGGGGGTCTCCAGCCCGGCGACAAGGTCATCGTCGACAACCTAATGAAGCTGCGGCCCGGCGCCCCCGTCATGCCCCACAAGCCCGGCGAGATGCCGCCCGGCATGGGCGCACCGGGCAATCCGGCGACCAAGGGTTGAGGTAGGCCGCCATGTCCCGATTCTTCATCCATCGCCCGATCTTCGCGGCGGTCATCTCCATCATCATCGTCATTGCCGGGCTGGTGGCGGTGCAGGCGCTGCCCGTCTCCCAGTACCCCCAGATCGCGCCGCCCACGGTGCTGATCACCGCCACCTATCCCGGCGCCTCCGCCGAGACCCTGGCCCGCACCGTGGCCGCGCCCATCGAGGAACAGCTCAACGGCGTCGAGGGGATGATCTATTTCAACTCCTCCGCCTCTGCCAACGGCGCCGTCACCATCACCGCCACCTTCGAGGTGGGCACCAACATCGACCAGGCGTCGGTGAACGTGAACAACCGGGTGAAGGCGGCGGAACCGCGCCTGCCGGAGGAGGTGAGGCGCAACGGCGTCATCGTGCAGAAGCGCTCCAACGACTTCCTCCAGGTCATCGGCATGGAGACCAAGGACAAGCGCTATGACACCCTGTTCCTGTCCAACTACGCCAGCCTCAACATCGTCGATGAACTGAAGCGCCTCAAGGGCGTGGGCGACGTCATCGTCTTCGGCGCCCAGGACTACGCCATGCGGGTCTGGCTCAAGCCCGACCGCATGGCTCAGCTGGGGCTCACCACCAGCGAGGTGGCCGCCGCCATCCGTGCCCAGAACGCCCAGAACGCAGCGGGCAAGGTGGGCCAGGAGCCGGCCCCGGCGGACCAGATGCTGGTCTATACCGTTACCGCCAAGGGCCGCCTGCTGACGCCGGAGCAGTTCGGCGACATCATCATCCGCGCCGGCGGCCCGGACGGTGTCCTGCGCCTGCGGGACGTGGCCCGCATCGAACTGGGGGCCAACAGCTATGAGCAGACCGTGGCCCTGGACGGCAACCCCACCATCGCCATGGGCGTGTTCCTCCAAACCGGCGCCAACGCGCTGGAAACCGCCGAGCGGGTCAACGCCAAGATGGAGGAATTGAAGAAGAAATTCCCCGCCGGCGTCAGCTACGTCACCCCCTACGACACCACCCGTTTCGTCAGCGCCTCCATCCGGGAGGTGGAACACACCCTGGGCATCGCCATCCTGCTGGTGCTGGGCGTGGTTTTCCTGTTCCTGCAAAGCTGGCGCGCCACCCTGATCCCCATGGTGGCGGTGCCCGTCTCCCTCATCGGCACCTTCGCGGGCCTCTATGCCTTCGGCTTCTCCATCAACACCCTGACCCTGTTCGCTCTGGTGCTGGCCATCGGCATCGTGGTGGATGACGCCATCGTGGTGCTGGAGAACGTGGAGCGGCTCATGGCCGAGAAGGGCCTCAAACCTCTCGATGCCGCGGTGGAAGCCATGAAGGAGGTCCAGAGCGCGGTCATCGCCATCGTCCTGGTGCTGTGCGCGGTGTTCATCCCCGTGGCCTTCCTGGGAGGCATCGCCGGCACCCTGTACCGCCAGTTCGCGGTGACGGTGGCCATCGCCGTGGTCATCTCCGGTGTGGTGGCCCTGACCCTGACCCCGGCCCTGTGCGCCCTGCTGCTGAAGCCCAGCCACAAGGAATCGCCCCTGTTCCGGCCCTTCAACAGACTGTTCGCGGCCTTCACCCGCTCCTACGTGTCCACCGTGGGCCTCACCCTGCGCCACGGCATCGTGGGCCTGGTGCTGTTCGCCCTGGTGATCGGCGGCGGGGCCTGGCTGATCCGCATCGTCCCGGGCAGCTTCGTGCCCTCCGAGGACCAGGGCTACCTGATCTCCGCACTGATCCTGCCGGATGGCGCCACCCTCAAGCGCACCGCCGCCACCGGCGAGCAGATGCGCAAGGCGATGATGAGCGACCCGGCGGTGGCCCACACCTTCGTGGTGTCCGGCTTCGACCTCATCGGCGGCGGCAACAAGCCCAACGCCGGCACCATCTTCATCCCCCTCAAGCCCTGGAACCAACGCCAGTCCACCGCCGACGAGCTGGCGGGCAAGTTCATGGGCGCCGGCATGATGCTGCCCGACGGCCTGGGCCTGGTGTTCAACCCACCCCCAATCATGGGCCTGGGCACCGCCGGTGGCTTCGAGGTCTACGTCCAGAACAAGGTGGACGGCGATCCCATGAAGCTGAACGAGGTGGTCCAGGACTTCATGGCCGCCCTGCAAAGCCACAAGGAGTTCTCCCGCATCAACACCTTCTTCCGCCCCACCATTCCCCAGCTTTACGTGGAAGTGGACGAGGCCAAGGCCCTTTCCCTGGGCATCCCCATCGCCAGCATCTACGAGACCCTGCAAAGCACCATGGGCTCGCTGTACGTGAACGATTTCAACAAGGCGGGACGGGTCTACCGGGTGCAGTTGCAGGCCGAGGCCGCCTACCGGCTGAAGCCTGAGGACCTGGGCAAGGTCTACGTGAAGAGCGCCACCAGCAACGCCATGATTCCCCTGGCAGCGGTGAGCAGGGTGAAACACATCGTCGGCCCCGAGCAGGTGGAGCGCTTCAACGGCTTCGTGGCCGCCAAGATCCTGGGTGATGGCGCGCCCGGCGTGAGCTCCGGCCAGGTCATCCGCCTGGTGGAGGAGGTGGCGGCCAAGACCCTGCCCGCCGGCTACGAGATCGCCTGGACCGGCCAGGCCTTCCAGCAGAAGCAGACCGGCTCCTCCTCGGTGCAGGCCTTTGCCTTCGCCATCCTCATGGTGTTTCTGATCCTGGCCGCCCAGTTCGAGAAGTGGTCCCTGCCCCTGGCGGTGATCATGGCGGTGCCTTTCGCCCTGCTTGGGGCGCTCACGGCGGTGATGCTGCGCGGCATGCCCAACGACATCTATTTCCAGATCGGTCTGGTGGTGCTCATCGGCCTGGCCTCCAAGAACGCCATCCTCATCGTGGAATTCGCCACCCAGAAGCTGGAGCAAGGCATGTCCCTGATAGAGGCGGCCAAGGAAGGCGCCCGCCTGCGCCTGCGCCCCATTGTCATGACCTCCCTGGCCTTCATCCTGGGGGTCTTCCCCCTGGTGGTGGCCACCGGGGCCGGCGCCGCCGCCCGCCGCTCCATGGGCACCGGTGTGTTTGGCGGCATGCTCGCCGCCACCTTCATCGCCACCCTCTTCATCCCCCTGTTCTTCAAGTGGCTGTCCCGGGGCAAGTCCAGCCGGGTTCCGGCTCCCGGCAGTCAGCCCGCCTTGGAGGAAAAGCCATGATTGCCCGCGTTTCCCTCACGCTGGTCGCCTCCACCCTGGCCCTGGCCGGATGCAGCGCCCTGGGCCCCGACTACGAACGTCCTGCCACCCCGCTGCCCGGCGCCTACACGGAAGCTGCCAAAGCCGAGGCCCAGGCCCCGGTGGAACGGGAATGGTGGAAGCTGTTCAAGGATCCGGTGCTGGACGATCTGATTGCCCAGGCCCTGGGCGGGAACCTGGACCTCCAGGCCGCCGTGGCCCGGGTGGAAGAGGCCGAGGCCGCCCTGCGCGAAGCCGGCGCCGCCCTGACGCCTTCCGTGGACCTGGACGCGGGCGCCAGCCGCATCCGTTCCAGCACCAGGACCGGCATGCCCATGCCCCAGTACCGCAGCAGCCACAACCTGGGCCTCTCCACCGCCTTCGAGCTGGATTTCTGGGGCCGCCTGCGCCGCGCCAAGGAAGCCGCCCGGGCCCAGGCCCTGGCCAGCCGCCATGCCCGGGACACGGTGGAGCTCTCCCTGGCGGGCATGGTGGCCAATGGCTATCTGGCCCTGCGCGCCCATGACGCCGAACTGGCCGTGAGCCGGGAATCCCTGGCCAGCCGCGAGTCCACCCTCAGGATCGTGCAAAGCCGCGTCGAGGCCGGCCTGGCCTCGCCCCTGGACCTGCGCCAGGCGGAAGGGGCCCTCGCCGCCGTCCAGGCCCAGGTCGCCAGCCTGCGCCAGCAACGGGCCCTGGCCGAGCACCAACTGGCCCTGCTCACCGG